>JAZRAE010000115.1:0-48599 GCA_045634385.1 Eubacteriales bacterium
TGCGAGAACCGCACCGAACATAAGCTGAGGACGCATAGTGGGAAGAGTGATATACCAGAGCTCCTGCCAACGGTTCTTAATACCGTCAACCGCAGCAGCCTCATACATAGAACGGTCGATAGTCTGGAAGCCCGCGATGAACGAAAGAAATGCCGTACCGAGAGAGGTCCATAGAGCAACCACGATACAAAGAGGCATTACGTAATCGGCATCCTGGAACCAGAGTATCGGCGAGGATATGATACCGTATTTTATAAGGACTGCGTTTGCCCATCCGTAAGAGTCGGACGAGAAAAGAGTTTTCCAAATCAAGTACGCGTTACCCGAAATAGAGGGTGCGTAGAATACAAGCGTTACAACCGCACGGATCTTAGGAGGAAGTTCGTTGATGAACCAAGCAACCAAGAGCGCGAGAAGGTAGGACACAGGGCCGGTTATAGCGGCAAATATCAAAGTGTTCTGAATTGCGAGAATAAATATTTCATCGTCAAGGAACAACCTCATATAGTTGTCAATGCCAAGGAACTGCGGCATCTGCAACATATTGAAGTCGGTAAGACTCAGAATAATCGAAAGCACAACGGGAAGGACCGTGAAGATGATGAACAAAAGCAAGAACGGAGCCAACATAAAGTAAGCCGTCTTATTGTTCTTCATCTCCTCCCAAGTCCATCTCAGCTTCGAAACTTCCGAACGTTTTACCGGACGATTAGTTTCTGAAATCTGTGACATTAAATTTTCTCCTTTACTTGATTGTCTTATTCCGCGGATTCGATCTGCGGAGGCTGATCTTCCGAATCAACGGGTACCCAAAGATCGACACCCTTGTTGCTGAACTCTTCACGCTTACGTGCAATCTCAGAGTTGATAGCATCAATGTAGTTGTTGAGTGCATCGATGGGATCTGCAGACTCATTTACCGCTTCAAGGAATGCAAACTGGGTATATCTGTTAATGATATAGGAGCCGGGATAGTTAACGATGGATGAAAGGTGATCCATCTGGTTCATTATCGCAGCCTTTTCCTTTGCAGTCCAAGAAAGGTTGTCAATAGCCTTAAGGTTTGCGGTCTCGTACTTAGCCGAAGGACCGATAAGCGCAACCATTCTGTTACCGTAATCTGCCTGTGCTCTCTCTCCTGTCTGCCACTGAAGGAACTGCCAGGAAGCAAGAAGCTCGTCGCCCTTACAACCGTAAAGAATTACGGAAGCACTGATACCGGCAAGAGAGTCGTAGTTAAAGCTTCCATCCGCTCTCTTTGAACCGGGGAGCGAGCAGAATTCCCAAAGGCCTTCGATCTCTGTTGCGTATACGGTAAGTGTGTTGTAAATACCCGAGTAACCACCGATTATGATAGGCATCTCACCGGTTCTGAAACGGTTGGAGGCATCATAGGATACGGGGAACGAGTAGTCACTGTAAAGTCTGCAGGTAAAGTCGAAGGTCTCAAGTGCGATGTTGGAGTCGAGATCTACTCTTGCACCCGCATATTTTGAATCGTAAAGGGACTCATCGGTATACTTCCACATGCTGCCGCCCTGCTGATAGATCATAAAGTCAAGAGCATCGATGTAAGATACGCCGATGGACATATTATTAGTTTGAAGAACAGGAAGAATTGAAAGAAGTTCCTGCCATGACTCCGGAACGCGCAGACCGAGGTTTGCAAGTACGTCCATTCTGTAGAACATCATGGCAAATGTCATTGTCTGAGGAATACCGTAGGACACGTCGAGAAGCGTTACGGTATCCATTGCCGCCTTGGAGAAGTTATCGTCCTCTGTACCTAAGAGCTTGCCGTTCTCATAATAATTGAGCACGTCGCCCTCTATCGCATTTACGAAAGGAAGAGAAACGAAGGTAGCCTTCTCTCCGGCTCTTTCCTCAGTAGTGGTAGTAACATTACCATTGGAATCTCTGTAAGAATAATATGTGTTGGTGAACACTTCATTATCCTCTTTGCTCATCTTATCCGATATAGCATTACCGCTTATACCGAGAACCGCATCACGGATAGCGTAATTGATAACATCGGATGCGCCGAGTCCGAGATATACGTCGGGACCCTTACGCGAAAGAATAGAAGGAAGAAGTGTACCGCCGGTTACAAGCTTAAGACTTACCGCTGTACCGGTGTTGTATGTAAAGCCATCCTCGGAGTTCGCGTCGATCATAGTACGCCAGATCTGAGACTGGTCACGACCGGTCGCGAGCCACACGTCGATGTTAAGCGTATTCTCATCGGGAATTGTGGTAAGACCCATCTGATCATAGTTCACGAAGAAGGAGCTGATGAAGGACTTAACCTCAAACCAAATGGACTTAAAGAAGCCTGCCTTAGCCTTCGGAAGCATCGAGTCGTTAGACACGATCTCGCCGCCATCCTCTACTGCGGGAATTACCCAAATGGAATCAACCATCATAGAGGAAGACTTGGAGTTGTTGATCCAAGTACCGAGAGTACCGAGATAGGACTTAAGCGTGCTCATATTTGCCGCAATCTTATCACCGTAGTCTCTGCCCATGGTATAGAGAAGCATTGCTATCGTCTCAAGGGTTGCTATGTGGGATCCGTTAGTTCCGCAAAGCTCCTCGAAGCCCTCCTTGACCTCCATAAGCTCAATAGCTTCTTCAAGAAGAGTGATAAGAACGTCGGGCATTACTGCAATGAACTCATAGTCCATAGCCTCGTCGGGATCGGTACCTGTAAGCTGAAGTATTTTAAGGTAGCATGCGTTGATCTTATCAAGAGAAACCTCAACTCTCTGGATGTATTCTTTAAGAGTACCGAGAGAACATTCAAAGTAAACTGTATATTCAACGCCCTTTTCGAAGTAGAACATAAAGTTCGTATCATTGCTCGAAACAAATGCGGACTGCCATTCCTTATCATAGTTGAACTCAGCCTGATATGCCTCTGCAAAGGGAACCTCGGGTGTTCCGTTAGGCTCACCGTAATCGCCGAGTGCATTTTCCGATCCGTCAAACTTTCCGCCGTGGATCTTGATGGTACGGCAGATATACATACCCTGGAGCGCATCCTGCTTGAATCTCATAGCGAGATTGTAAAGACCGGATTCTGTAACGGTAAATTTGTATGCCGCCCACTGACCTACTGCACTGTAGCTGTTCTCACCTATTACGTTGTAAAGCTGAGAGTTAGAAGATACGGGGTAGTTGATCGCGGAGGTATTATCGTTGGTAGATGCTACCGAAGAGTCGGAAACAAGATCGGGGAACTCTGCCTGAAGCTCAATGATCTTTCCGTTCTTGGCTACGGTGTAATAACCGTGCGCTTTATATTCCTCAAGCATGTCCTCATAGCTGCGGATACTGCTATGATCTACCTTAATATTGCCATCGCTCTCGGTAACGTGTACGGGGTCAGTAACAGGAACAAGTTCAATGGACTTGATGATCATAGGCTCGCGCTCTGCCTCGAGAGTGATGGTACGTGTACCCTCTGCGAAGTAGAATTCAAACGAACCGTCGTAGTAACCGGATGAGTCCTTAACGAAGTAAGTGTTCCAGCTTGACTCGGGATCTGCCTCGGGAGCCATGGAGTTGCCGTTGGTGTCCTGCATTATTTTGTAGGTCTTTACGGTCTTAACTCCGTCCTTTACAATTGTTACGATCTTGTAGTAGCCCTGCTCACCTTCGCTATCGCGGAGCTCGTATTCAACGTTATAAGAGTCGAGTTCACCGGGAACGGATGTTACGATGTCCTCGAAATCTCCGTACTTGTATGCCCAGTTTTTATCGAATTTAAGAGAGCTTACCTCGTTGAAGGGGACTTTATCGTCGATTTTGAGCTTTCTCTCAATGGAAGAGATACTGCTCTCTGCGGTTTCGACGGAGTAATACTCTATCTTCAAATAATAGAAGCCCTCCTGCTCTGCTGTGAGAGTAACCTGCCAGGAGGCGTAGCCCTGTGCAGGAAGGTAAACCGAGTTTTCGGCATTACCCTCGCCAAAGCTCTGCCAAGCCTTTGGTGTTTTCTTCATAGAATCAAGACACTGCTGATTCGATGCAACTATCTCGGCGAACTTGCCCTTATTCAACTCATTATCCTCATCCGTCGTAAAGACCGTGATGTTCTCGATCGGAATGGTTGAATAGGTCACACCGTTCTTGAGATTTTCTCGATAAGCATCGCGCTGTTCGCTGTGGCTGCTGAGGTACTCTGCGTAGGAGAGTGTACCTACGAGAGCCTGCATCTGCTCGAGAGTGGATGCACTGTACGGATTCTTCTCTTCCGACCCGGGTTCTCTCTTCAAAGACTCCTTCTCGTCAGAAGATGCAAAAACCGTGATGCCGCACACAGATAACAGCATCGTCACAGAAAGTACAAAGCAAATGACTTTCTGAAAACGTGTTTTCTTCATGTTCTGTTTCCTCCAAAATAAATTTTCATTCATGCGCGTACAAAACCAAAGCAGCCCTTTCGGACTGCACATCTGAATTGCATACGCATTAAATTACACGTAAAATTATAGCACAGCGACCATAAAAAGTCAATATAAGAAATCTTGCGCGCACAGGCAATTTCTTTTGATTATACTCATGCTCAAAAAAACTTAAAATGATTATGTAAATAATTCTTTGCACATTCATTTTAACTTTTTTTGGGCGTATTATCGAAAATGTAAATTTATTTTACCCTAAAATACACATTTTCCTCGTTTTATAGCCTTATAAAATGTAAAAAGTAAATCAAATTTACCAAAAATGTATTTTAAAACCTCCGCTTTTGCACATAAAACGCGTTCTTATTTATTTTTGTTTAACTTGTACAAAAATAGTTTATAAATTTCTACGGACGGTTTTTTTCAAAAAAGATAAAAAACGGGTAAAAAACACAAAAAAACGCACACTTGGAACAATTCCGTGAAGTGTGCGTTTAAAATATATGAAATGTTAATTGATAAATTTTTACCCAAAGATTAAAGAGAAATAAATCCTCCGCACAGCAGAACGTCGCCGTCATACATCACCGCTGACTGACCGGGAGTCACCGCCTTTTCGGGTGAATCTAACTTTAGAAGTGCACCGCCTTTTCCGTCAAATATCGCAGTTGCAAGAGTTGGCTTTGCAAGATATCTTAGCTTGACCGAAACTCTTAATTCTTCCCCCTCACCGGGCTCGAAAATGCCCGAAAATATTATGTCCGAAACATGCACTTTATCAGTAAAACTGCCATCAAGAGAAAGGACGATCTCATTCTTCGGTGCATCTATTTTGCTGACAAATATTCTCTCGCCATATGCTACGCCAAGCCCCTTACGCTGCCCTACTGTGTATCTGATTATACCCTTGTGACTTCCTAACACAGTGCCGTCATCAAGGACGAAATTACCGGGTGGAAACTTTCCCTTTATATCTTCAATATATGAAGCGTAATCTCCGCTCGGTATAAAACATATTTCCTGGCTTTCCTTCTGATCTGCAGCACCGAGTCCCACCGCCTTTGCCTTCTCTCTGACATCGGTCTTAACCTCATCTGCAAGCGGCAAGCAAAGCATTTTCAAAATGTCGCGATGGAGTCTGTGAAGCATATATGTCTGATCCTTACGACTATCCTTGGCACGTTCGAGAGTATAGAGCGTCCTTCCATTTTCATTTCGGGTCACCACTCTTGCGTAATGTCCCGTAGCTATCTTATCAAACCCGTTTTCTTTAGCAAAATCCGCGAGAATACGGAATTTTACCAAGGGATTACACACTATACAAGGGTTTGGAGTACGTCCGTTAGCATATTCATTTACAAAATTCTCCTTAACAGCAAGAAAAAGCTTCTTTCCGTCAAGAATATGCAGTCTTATACCAAGAGCAAGCGCACTATCTTTGGCACTTTCGGTTTCTGTATAATCATGCATAACGATAAGAGCGCCTTCAACCTCGTTGCCTTCCTCTATTAATTTCAGCGCGGCATACGTACTGTCAAGACCGCCGCTCATTCCTACGAGAATTTTCATCCGAAGCTCCTTTCATATCGAAAATAAAACAATGAGAATGCTTTTTGACACGCAAAATCATATCGCTAAAGCATTCTCTGTTATAAAACCGAAACTTAATCTTCCTCGACTTCCTCTTCCTCGTCGTGATCCTCGGGAACTTCAAAGTCGATAGGTCTGCCTATTCTCTTGTAGTAATCGGCAATCGCGCTTCTTACCGCCTCCTCGGCAAGAACCGAGCAATGCACTTTTACCGGCGGAAGTCCGTCAAGAGCTTCAACCACTGCGCTGTTTGTAAGAGCTAAAGCTTCCTTTACACTCTTTCCTTTGATAAGCTCGGTAGCCATAGATGAGGTAGCAATTGCTGCACCGCATCCAAAGGTCTTGAACTTGCAATCGGTGATGATATCGTTCTCATCAATTTCAAGATAAATCTTCATTATGTCGCCGCACTTTGCATTACCGACAACACCTACACCCTGTGCTCCATCTATCTCACCAACGTTTCTTGGGTTGGTGAAATGGTCCATAACTTTTTCACTATAAAGCATTTTATTTTTCCTCGTTTTTTGTAATTAATATCAATTATTATCTACTTTTATTTACAATTTCTTCCCATAACGGGCTCATATTTCTAAGTCGCTCTATTATAGGAGGGAGAACCTCGAGTATATAATCTATATCCTCGTCCGTCGTTTCGTGAGTGATAGAGAGTCTGATCGAGCCGTGTGCCTTCTCGTGGGGAACACCTATAGAAAGAAGAACGTGGGACGGGTCGAGAGAATCGGATGAGCAGGCAGATCCGGTAGATGCACACACACCTGCCATATCAAGCCACATAAGTATACTCTCGCCCTCAATAAACTCAAATCCGATATTCGCATTACCGGGGAGTCTGTCCGTCGGATGTCCGTTAAGCTTGGAGTAAGGAATCTTTGTAAGCTCGGATATAAGCCTGTCACGCTTTCTTTTTACCTCGTCAAGCTCGGGGAGCCTATCGTAAGCCATTTCAACAGCCTTGGCAAGACCAACGATATAAGGCACGTTTTCCGTACCTCCGCGCTTACGCCTTTCCTGTCCACCGCCGTCGACAAGGTTGTCTATAAGCACACCCTTTCTGATATAAAGGAGTCCGATGCCCTTCGGTGCGTGTATCTTGTGGCCCGACATAGAGAGCATGTCCGCCTTCAGCTTTGAAAGGTCGATATCAACCGCTCCGACTGCTTGAACTGCATCGGTGAAGAAGAGAGCCCCCTTTTCGTGAGCTATTTCTGCGATCTCATCTACAGGCTCAAGCGTTCCTATTTCGTTGTTCGCCATCATTATCGCTACGAGAGCCGTTTCTTCCGTAACCGTTTCACGAAGCTCTTTAAGATCAATCACACCGTTCTCATCTACTCCAACGTAGCTTACTGTAAAGCCCTGTTTTTCAAGCGCCTTGCAGGTGTTAAGCACCGCGTGATGCTCTATTTTGGAAGTAACGATATGTGTTCTACCCTTTTTCTTCATTCTCATTGCCGCGCCCTTGATAGCCCAGTTATCCGCCTCTGTGCCGGATGAGGTGAAGTAAAGCTCGTTAGCATTGCATCTTAAGACGCGTGCAATTCTCTGTCTTGCATCGTCAACAAGTGCCTTTGCCTCATATCCCTTGCCGTGCTGACTTGAAGGGTTGCCCCAAGCTGTCTCAAAGCAAACGGACATAGCCTCAACTACCTCTCGCGATACCGGAGTGGTCGCAGCGTTATCTGCATACACAAATTTTGTCATTTATTTGCCTCTTTTGTAAGTTATTTTCGTTTCTTTAGTATTGTATACTTTTTTTGTGTATATTTCAATAGCTATGACAAAATAAATCTGCCCTATATGTTAATTTTTTGTGAACAAAGCGCGCACGTAATACTTTAATGAGTTTTTTTCTCTTTTTTGCTTGACATACGCTCAAGAAAAATATACAATATACTTTGTGGATGCTCATTTCATCTTAGAAACAATGCATCCGTAAACATAGCAGAAAGTGAGAATAATATGTATACAGTTGGCATCGACCTTGGCGGTACAAATATTGCCGTAGGCATCTGTGATGAAGAACTCAATATAGTAATAAAAGACTCTGTACCTACCTTTGCAGACAGAGATTCCGAGCTTATAGTTAAGGATATGGCAGACCTTGTCACAAGTCTTGTCGAAAAGGCGGGAATTTCCTTCTCCGATATAGACTACGTAGGTATAGCCGCACCGGGCTCTATAAATTCGGACACAGGCGTTGTTGAATATTCAAACAATATCAAAATGTCTAACTTCCCTATGTGCGAAATTTTCAAAAAATACTCTCCTATCAAAAAGGTCTACATAGCAAATGATGCAAACGCGGCAGCACTCGGTGAAGCTCTCGCAGGATCTGCCAAAGGCGCAGGAGTTGCGGTAATGATCACCCTTGGAACGGGTGTAGGCGGCGGTGTAGTTATCGGTGGAAAGATCTTTGCAGGCGGAGTAAACTGCTCCGGCACGGAGCTTGGGCACACGGTAATTGTTTCGGGCGGCAGACAGTGCACCTGCGGCAGACGCGGATGTTGGGAGGCTTATTCATCCGCAACCGCTCTTTCAAAAATGACCAAGGAAAAAATGACTGAGCTTCAGCTCAAGGGTGTTCCATCTCTTATGTTCGGAATGGAAAGACCCGACGGCAGCGTATCTGCAAGAGTTGCTTTCAACGCTATGAAGCAGGGCGACCCCCATGCAAAAGAGGTTTGCGACACCTACATTCATTACCTCGCAGAGGGTATAGCAAATATGATCAACATTTTCCAGCCCCACGTGTTGTGTATAGGCGGCGGAGTGTGCAACGAGAAGGAATATCTCACAGCACCGCTTATCGAGATAGTTGAACGTGATCAGTACACAAGAACCAATCCGAATAAGACCAAGATCGTGACCGCAACACTCGGTAACGACGCGGGTATTATCGGTGCAGCAAGTCTCGGAAGATAATTTTTTCAAAATACAAGCGTCTGTGTTTGGTTTTAAATACCAAAATAGGCGCTTTTACTTTTTTATTTACAGTTTGTTTTCAATTTATTCTCCCTTTGTTGTTGAAGGTTTGCCTTTTGTGAGGTAAAATATATATGTAATAATTTTAGGAGAACTTTATGAAAAAGCAAATCTCTTTATTTCTTGTGCTTTGTATGCTTTTCAGTCTTTTTTCCTGCGCCGCTCAGAACAATGGTAACGGTGCTGATGACGGCAACGGTAACATTAATGACAATACGAACGGAGACAGCGGAAAGCAGGAGGAAACAAATAAAACACCAACTATCGTAGTGCCCGAATATAAGGATTACGAAAGAGGAAGCATCAACTTTGAAGAGCTGATATATGCACGTCCGAATCTACAGGCGATAATAGATGCCTTTGAGACTGCTACTCTCACGGTTTCCGAAAATGAGAAATCTGTAGAAAGCCAAATTGAGGATATCCGCGCGCTTGAAGATGATCTTGATGACGTTGTAACGATGTACTCATTGGCAGAAATACACAAGAGCCGCGACTCATCGGTCGAATATTGGCAGGACGAGTATGAATATATCTCAACCAACTACCCGAGGCTCTCACAGACCGTAGAAGATCTACTCGTCGCTTGTGCCCTCTCCGTTCATAGACAGACCTTTGAAAACGATTATTTTAAATACAGTCTTGAGAAATACGTAGACGGTGGCATTTATACCGACGAGGTCGTTGCCCTTATGGAAGAGGAAGCGAGACTCGAGGCGGAGTATTCTGCCCTCGGTACGTCAACTGTTGAAATAACCTATAACAGTACGGACAGCAGTATTAACTGGGAAGGCACCGTTGACGAGGTTATTGCCTTGGCACGAGTGCATTATAAGGATAACAATGCAAGCTTCGAAAGAGTGCTTACGGCTATAAATCTACTCTATGAGCAAGCACGTATCAAGCTTGAAAAACCTCTCTACATCGAGCTTCTGAAGGTGAGACGCCTTATTGCAGACGAACTAAAATACAATGATTACAGCGCACTTGCTTATGAGTCATTAGGGTACGATTATTCGAGTGATCAAATGCGTACTTTACTCAAGGATTTGGGCGTTTACACCGCACCCGTGGCGAGTAATCTCGAATATACGGTCTTCGACACCTACCTCTCTAACAACGTTCAGCCCACCCTTGACGAGACGGTTCTTATAAATAATCTCTACGAGATCTATGCCTCTTTAGGCGGTGATTACAAAGATGCATACTCCTATATGCTGCAGCACAATCTCTATAACATTTCAAAGAGTGATACAAACAGATTTGAGGGTGCTTTCACCACATATATTGAAAGCAATTCATCCCCATATATCTTTATGACCTCATCCGGTTTTATCAGAGATTACACTACCCTTTCTCACGAGTTCGGACACTTCCTTGACAACTACGTCAACTTTGGAAATGATGAATCTCTGACTGTGTCCGAGATCTCCTCGCAGGCTCTCGAACTGCTTACTATGTTAAAGCTTAAAGACAAGCTTAAGCCTACGGATTATCAGTATATAGAGTACTATACAATATTTTCCTTCCTTAACAGCGTTCTTTTATCTCAGAGCTTCTATTCCGCATTTGAGCATTTGGCATACTCTCTCAAGTATGATGAGATTACGGAAGATGAGCTTATAAAGGTTGTAGAAGATGCCTTCTTGATGGTATTCGGTATGGATATATCGGGATATGGTGATCTTTCATACGTGCTTTTGCCACATACTATTCTCTACCCCTTCTACGTTGAGTCCTACGTTACCTCGGGTATCGTTTCGCTTGATATATTCTTTATGGAAGATTCAGGCAAAGGTGATAAAGGCGAAGGTTTTGCAGCCTATGAAACTTTACTAAACAGAGGCGGAACAGAGCTTGATTTCACCGAGAGACTCGAATACTCCGGCCTCGACTCACCGTTCAAAGCAGGCAAAGTGAAGGAAATATCCAATAATATATACCTCCGTATTGTCGGCAAAAACTATTATAAATCGTTAAATAACTTGGAAAACGCGGCGTAGCGTATTTTTAGTACAGTAAATATCATTCCAAAAAGCATAGAAATGAGCAGATATGCAGGATAACACTCCTGTGTATCTGCTTTTTCTGTTTGTAACTAATCACGCTTTGATTTCCCTTGCATAACATACATTAATGAAGCGAGAAGCTATCAAACAAATTTGAAAGGAGAGAATGTATGAGATTTGATAAGGAAAAGCTTGCCGAGCTGATTGCGCTGCCGGATGACGAACTGTGGAGAACGGTAGTGTCGATAGGAAAGACACACGGCTTTACCCTGCCCCAAAAAACACCGCCGCACGAGGATCTTGAAAAGCTACGCAAGATTGCAAAGGACGGAGCAAAAATGAACGTCACTACGGCAATGAGAATACTCGGTAAATATGCAAAATAGGAGAACAAGATGCAGACTACACCCGATTTATCAAGGATAGTTAATCTGATAATGCAAAACCCCGAGCTGATAGAACAGATATCGGCTTTAGCTAAAGGTGAAAGCGAGATTACGCCCGTGACCGAAGAAGCCGCTGAAGTTTCAGCACCTGAAGAATCCATAGATCAACACAGTGAACGAAATATGCGCTCACACAGGCACGAGTTACTATCCGCAATGAAGCCTTATTTATCCGAATCAAGGCGTATCGCAATAGACTCCATGGCATCTATACTCGACATCATCGACGTTATGATTAAAAAATAGCGGAGGAAACTTATGTACACACGACCGTATAATGACGAAGGACACGGTATTGTGATACCGGAAAGCTATGGCGGAACTCTGCTGCGTGAAAGTGAAAAGGCGACAGATAAGTCCGAAGTGCCAAAAGAAAGCAGCTATGATTCCCTCGGCAAAAATCCATGGGAAGAAGACCGTCGCGAGTCCACGGAGGAAGTACATAAAAATGACGATTCCGTAGAAACGTTTTCTTTGTTATCAAAGCTTCCATTCGGACATTTTCTAACAAATATAAACAAAAATAACAAGTTTACTTTACAAAAAATGGGTGTTGAAGAAATATTAATTATAGCAACCGCTGCATTCCTTTTCTTTACAAAGGACGGTGATAAGGAATGTGCAATTATGCTTCTATTACTTCTGTTTCTTGGATAAAATAAAAAACGCTACAGCAAATTGTCTAATTCAAGCAATCTGCTATAGCGTATTTTTTTATTAAAACAGAGTCATCTGATTAGTTTCCGTAAGATTATCAAGCACGTGATTGCGCCTCATAATTTCAATGACCGTCTTTGAAACACCGGTCTTGAGTCTAAGCTCCTCGATCGAGTGAATCTTTTGCTTTTCTCTTACCTCAACGATCTTTTGTGCGGCTGTATCACCAAGACCGGGGAGTGAGTTGAAGGGCATACGTATCTTTCCATTCTCGGGAAGAAAAGCAGTGGCATCCGACTTTTCAAGATCAACGCCAAGAAAGACAACGCCTCTTGCCATAGCCTCTCTTACGAGATACATAGTAGAAAGAGTTTCATTATCCTTCGCCGTTGCTTGATTCTCCTTAACCTTCTGCTCAATAGCACCGATAGCGGAATTCACACCCTTATATCCACCGATGGCAATCTCGCCGTCAAATCCACCCGGAGCAACCGTCAAAAATGCGGCATAGAACTCCATAGGATAGTATATCTTGTACCAGGCAAGACGAATAGCCGACATAACGTACGCAGCGGCGTGTGCCTTCGGGAACATGTACTTGATCTTTTTACACGACCAGATGTACCAATCGGGAACGTCATGAGCCTTCATTTCGGCTTCCCACTCGGGTTTAAGTCCCTTTCCCTTTCTTACCGACTCCATTATATCGAATGAGAGCTTACTCTCAAGTCCGTGAGCAATAAGGTAAAGCATAATACTGTCACGCGTACCCACAACCTCGGAAATCGTACAAATACCTTCTTTGATAAGCTCCTGCGCATTACCGAGCCATACGTCCGTGCCGTGTGTAAGACCGGATATCTGAAGAAGATCGGCAAAGTTCTTTGGCTTTGCTTCGACAAGTACCTGTTGCAGGAAACGAGTACCAAACTCGGGTATACCGAAGGTGGCAAGTTGGCTGCCGCCTATATCTTCGGGCGTAATGCCAAGCGGTTTTGTGGACTCGAACAGCTCATAGATCGTCTTATCGTTCATCTTAACGTCAAGAACGCTTGTGTTCGTGTACTTTTCAAGCATCTTGTACTTGGTCGGAATATCGTGTCCAAGCTCATCAAGCTTCAGTATCGTATCGTGCAAATACGAGAACTGGAAGTGTGTCGTGACGGTGCTGGCATTCGGGTCATCTGCGGGATGTTGTATAGGACTGAAATCGTATACGTCGTATTCATTAGGAATAACAATTATACCGCCGGGATGCTGACCGGTCGTTTTCTTTATTCCCATAATGCGCGTTGCCATATAGGCAAGCTGGGATTTGGGAATCTTTATCTCTTTTTCGTCAAGATACTTTGCAACGTAGCCCCAAGCAGTCTTATCTGCAAGGCCGGTTATCGTTCCCGCGCGGAACACGTGTCCCTCGCCGAAAAGGTCCTCGGTGTACTTATGCACCTTACCCTGTACGTCACCGGAGAAGTTAAGGTCTATATCGGGCGACTTATCACCGTAGAATCCAAGGAAAGTCTCAAACGGTATGTCGTGTCCGTCCTGGTAAAGCATCTCCCCGCATACAGGACAAGCCTTGTCGGGAAGATCAAAGCCCGAGCCGACTGAACCGTCGGTAAAGAACTCGGAGTAGCGGCACTTTGGACAGCGGTAATGAGGAGGCAGGGGGTTAACCTCGGATATACCCGACATCGTCGCAACGAAGGACGAGCCAACCGAGCCTCTCGAGCCTACCTGATATCCAAGACTCTCGGAATATGCAACAAGCTTTACCGCAATCATATAAAGAACCGCAAAGCCGTTGTTAATTATGGAAGTAAGTTCCTTTTCAAGACGCTTTTCAACTATCTCGGGAAGTACGTCTCCGTACCACTCATGTGCTCTTTGCCAACATGAATTCTGCAGATCCTCCTTTGCGCCGGGAAGATCCGGCTCGTATCTACCCTCAGGGATAGGACGGATATGCTCACACATATCTGCTATCATATTTGGATTCGTGATTACAACCTCTCGCGCCTCATCCTTGCCAAGATACGAGAACTCATCAAGCATCTCATCCGTGGTACGAAGGAATATGGGAGTCGGCTTATCCGCATCCGAGAACTTCATTCCCGCAAGGAGGATTCGTCTGTATATTTCATCCTCCTCGTTTAGGAAGTGAGCGTCACAAGTAGCACAAACGGGTTTGCCGAGTTTTTTACCGAGAGCATATATTTTCCTGTTAATATCTCTTAGCTGCTCATCGTCCTTTACCTTCTCGTCAGCGATAAGGAAACGGTTATTTGCAATAGGTTGTATTTCAAGGTAATCGTAAAATGATGCGATATCCTCTATTTCTTGTACACTTTTGTTGTCAATTATAGCTTTAAACAGTTCTCCCGCCTCACAAGCCGAGCCTATGATCAATCCATCTCTATGCTCCTCAAGTACCGTTTTTGGTATTCTCGGGAATCGCTTGTAGAAGTTGAGATAGCTGTAAGAAATAAGCTTGTAGAGATTCTTTAACCCCTCTTTGTTCTTAGCAAAGATGACCATATGATTAGTCGGGAGCTTTAAGGGATCTGAGTTTTCGCTCATAGCATCTACCATTCTCTCAAACGTATAGATTCCCTCGCTCTTAAGTCGTTCCATCATTACGAAGAATATCTCTGCGAGCATCTCGGCATCGTCCGATGCTCTGTGATGATGGAACTCGTGCAAATGATAATGCTCGGCTATTATATCAAGCTTGTGCTTCTTTAATTCGGGATTAACGTACCTTGAAAGACCAACTGTGTCAAGATACGTATTTTCGAATGGGATACCTTGTCTTTCAGCGGCAATTCTGATAAATCCGACGTCGAAGTTCGCGTTGTGGGCAATAAGAAGTCTGTCCCCTGCAAAGGCAAGGAATTTCTCTATCGCCTCCCTCTCCTTGATCTGTCCCCTTACCATATCATCGGTTATAGAGGTCAGTTCGGTTATCTCGGGAGGTATCGGTTCTTCGGGATCGACAAAGAAGTCTATCGTGTCAATAATCTTGCCATCCTTTATCTTCACCGCACCTATTTCTATTATCTTGCAGTTTCTGTTTGAAAGTCCCGTAGTTTCAATATCAAAGACAATCATTTCATCGTCGAACGTTGGATACTTTGAACCGAAAACGCATCTTGCGGTATCGTTGACATAGTACGCCTCTATACCGTATAGTATTTTGAGTCCGTTGTCCTTACCCGACTTCTGCGCTTTCTCAAGCGCAAGCATAACCTCCGGGAACGCCTGCACGTTGCCGTGGTCTGTCACAGCGATCGCCTTGTGCCCCCATCTTATCGCCGTATCAACTAATTCGGCAGGGGTAATGATGGCATCCATCTGCGACATATTGGTGTGCAAGTGCAACTCAACGCGCTTTTCTTCCGACTTATCGCGTCTGTGCTCTTTGGATATTTTCTTTATTCCTCGGGGAGCAATCTGCGGCTCATTGTCGAACTTATCTCTGTTCATTTTACCGAACACCGCAATATCGGTTCCCGCCTTGAGTCCCTTGAACCAGTCCATTTTTGATGGCTCATTTTCGGCTCTGAATTTGATATAAGTTCCGCAAGCTCCATCGGAGATTCCAATGGTGAAGGTGAACTTATCGCTTCCGCGTATCTCCTTCATTCCCGTATCAAAGACTGTTCCGAGGAATACTGAATTTTGATTGTTTTTCTCTATTTCGGAAAGCGGTGTCGGGTGCACGATATCAAAGTCATCACCAAAAAGAAGCTCGCTTTTCTCGGTATTATACGTGGTCGCGCCCATTTTGTAAAGATACTCACCAAGAACTTCGTTCTTGCCTGCAAGAGAGGATATTCCCACCCTCGACTCAAAGCCATAGCGAGGATCGTTTGCCTTTGCCTCTGCCTCCGCTTTTTCAAGAGCCATCTGTCTTTCTCTTCTCTGCCTTTCGCGGTTTTCCTCTTCTGCCCTGATCAGTATTTCCTCGCGTTTTTTCGTCATTTCCTTCTCAAGCTCTTCTGCTCCTACACCTTGAGAAATTACTATTTGCTTCTTTACACCGTATCTGCTGAAAAGGATGTTTGAAAGAATAGCTTCTGTATTAGCATTCTTCACGAACTCTATACCCGTGTCGTAAAAAGGAAGCTCGATACGCATCACTTCTCCCTCGTCAACGTACTTGGCATAGGTGAAGAAGCCGTGAGTTACCGCACCGCAATTTGCCGCCTCATAGGTTATCTCGTCAAAGCGTGACTGATTATATTCCTCGGGTGGAAAATGAGGTATTATCTTAAAGCTTTCGGCGTTGTAGAGCGTGCGGCACTCATCCTCTATCTCATAAAGAGTCTCCGCATCACAGTGCTTCGCAAAGCTAAGCTCTACCTCAACACGCATAGGTGCTTTTATGTATCTGAATTTTGCATCCGTCGCGCTCTCAAGAAGTCTTCGCTTGTCCTGCGTCGGCGCATATCTTGTGAAAACGTCAAAAAATCCTTTAGTCTGCATATTTTTTCTCCTTGGGAATTTCCCGTGCCGCATCCTTTTCTTCGGTTATGCGAACATTTTTTTAAAATCATTCCATATTAAATGTCACAGTAAGTGTTCTTTATCTCTTTTACAAGCTCGTCGATGAGGTATGCTTCATCAACCTTTCTTATGATCTCACCCTTTTTGAAGATGAGACCTTCTCCGTTACCTCCGGCAATTCCGAGGTCCGCTTCTCGCGCTTCTCCGGGGCCGTTTACCACACAACCCATTAAGGCAACCTTGATGCTAAGCTTATCAAGTCCTTCAAGTCTTACACGCTCCTTAAACTCGCGAAGAAGTCTTATAAGATCAATTTTTGTTCTGCCGCAGGTAGGACAGGCAACTATATCCATACCCGGATTTTCTGCCTTTCCTACTGCCTTGAGTATCTCACGTGCGGCGTAAATTTCTTCCACGGGATCATCGGTCAACGATACACGGACGGTATCTCCAATTCCCTCGGCAAGAAGTGTGCCAATACCTATAGCGCTCTTAACGATGGCTGAATTGCCTCCGCCCGCCTCGGTCACGCCAAGGTGTAAGGGGTAGTCCGTCCTCTCGGCAAGCATCCTGTTAGCAGCTATCATATCGGTGACGCTCGATGCCTTGACGGATATGATTATATCCTTAAAATCACACTTTTCAAGGAGTGATGCGTGATACATCGCGCTTTCAACGAGAGCCTCCGAAGTCGGTGCGCAGTACTTATTAAGAATATGCTTTTCAAGTGAACCGGAATTCACACCTATTCTTATCGGTACGGAATGTCTTTTACACGTCTCGGCTACACGCCAAACATTCTCGTCCGAGCCAATGTTACCGGGATTTATTCTTATCTTGCTTACCCCGGATTCTGCAGCCGCTATGGCGATCTCATGATTGAAGTGTATATCTGCAACAAGCGGGATATTTACGCCGCGCGAGATAAGAGCCTCAAAGGTGCTGACCGACTTAAGATCGGGCGCAGTAATACGCACGATATCGCATCCCGCCTCCCAAAGTCTCATAACCTGGCTGTATGTAGCATCTATATCGTGTGTATCGGTATTCGTCATTGACTGTATGGAAATGGGATTGTCTCCGCCTATTCCAACTCCGCCGACGTAAACGGGGCGGCTCATACGTCTGTCAAACGAGCCTTTCATTTTTCCTCCAATATTAGTTAATCGCCGCGGATAGCATTTGCCGTCCGCGGCGTAATCCTTTTGGTAAGCTGCTCCGATTATCCGAATATCAAAGCAAATACGTCCTTGAACAGAACGATTATCATAAACGTAAACAGTATTGCAAGTCCCGCTGCATTTATCATACCCTCGATTTTTGCAGGTATCTTTTTTCTCGTTATCATTTCAATAAGGATTGTTATTAGTCTACCTCCATCGAGCGCAGGGAACGGAACAAGATTCATAAAGCCGAGGTTAATGCTGATAAGTACCGTGATGTTAAGAAGCGAGAGTATGCCGCCGGTAGCTGCAGCATCACCTATAGCCGTGGATATACCTACGGGTCCTGAAACTGCTTCAAGCGTGTATCTGCCCGTGATAAGATCGAGAATGGACTCCCAGCACATACGCATTACAAGTATAGACTTACGGAAGGAGAGTGAGAACACGCTGAAAATGTTCTTTTCCTTGAGTCCTGTGATTTTGAAATCGATGATACCGAATGTCTGTCCCTGCTGTTCAACAGTCGGGAAGGAAACGTCACATATGACCATCTCGTATCCGTCACGAATGACAGTAAGGTCTACAGGCTCGTAACCGTAGCGCATTATCTGATAGGAAAGTTCATCGTAGATCTTAACCTTCTTGCCGTTAACCGCTATGATCTCGTCGCCCATCTGCAGCCCCGAATCACTCGAGCGGTGAGAAAGGTCAAGCTCCTCATAGCCAAGCTCCGTGAGCACGCTCTCCTCCATAGGAGCACCCCATGTGGTGTTTCCGATTTGGATAAATGATACAATGATTATCATGGCAAGGAAGCCTGCCACGATATTTACGGTAGCTCCAGCCGCGGTTATAATAAATCTTTGCCAAGCGGGCTTCTTGTTAAAAGCGTTGGGATCGTCGGACTCCTCGTCCTCTCCTGCCATTGCAACAAATCCGCCAAGCGGAAGAATACATATCTTATATTTTATTCCGGTTTTCTTTGACTCATAGGTAATAAGCTCCGGACCGAAGCCAAGAGAAAACTCGGTTATTGTCACGCCAAAAATTCTTGCTGTAATATAATGTCCGAACTCGTGAATAAAGATCAGAAATTCAAATACTAACAAAGAAAGTATTACGGTTAGTATCGGGTTCAATATTGTTGTCCTCCAAAATATAGGTAAATTCGTACGCATTTATTTACAAAATGCGATGTTTGTAAATTTTAAATTAGTTGTTTAGCAATCTTTCTCGCTTCCCTGTCGGATGCGATAATGTCGTCAAGCGAGGTGAGTTTTTCAGCACCGCGCATTCTCTCAAAGGTGTCTGTAACCACGCGGTAAATGTCGGAAAATCTTATTTTTCCCTTAAGAAATTCATCAACCGCGATCTCGTCTGCCGCGTTCATAACCGCAGGCAAAGCACCGCCGAGTGTTATAGCCTTTTTCGCAAGATCAAGCAGCGGAAATGCCTCACAATCAGGACGGGCAAACGTCAAAGCTCCGATTTTAAAAAGATCAAGTTGTTCTGATTTTGAAACACATCTTTTCGGATAGTCGACCGCATACTGCACGCACATTCTCATATCGGGGACTGAAAGCTCCGCGACAACGCTATTGTCAATATATTCGACAGCCGAATGAAGTATGCTCTCTCTGTGCACCGTAACGTCGATCTTATCCGCGCTTACACCAAAAAGATGCACAGCCTCAATGATCTCAAAGCCCTTGTTCATCAAGGTTGCACTGTCAACGGTTATCTTTTTTCCCATCTTCCAGGTGGGGTGAGCAAGTGTTTCTTTAAGTGTTACTCTATCAAGCTCCGCCCTCGTTTTTCCGTAAAACGGACCGCCCGATGCGGTGAGTATTATCCTCTTTATTTCTTCCCTCTTGCCGCTCATAAGCGATTGGAAGATTGCAGAATGCTCGCTATCAACGGGAATTATTTCTACTCCCTTTTCTCTCGCCTTATTCATTACGATATCACCTGCAATAACGAGAGATTCTTTGTTGGCAAGAGCCAAGCGTTTTCCGCTTTCAATTGTGGCGAGTGACGGCAAAAGTCCTGCCTCGCCGAGTATGGAATTGACCGCAACATCACTTTTCGACTCGGATACACCTTCAAGTATGCCATCTATACCCGAGAGAACCTTTATCTCTGTGTCTGAAAGCCTCACCTTCAGATCGCGTGCCGCGGATTCATCCGCCATTGCGACAACCGATGGGCAAAACTCTCTCGCATAGGTCTCGAGTGCTATAAAATCACGATCGGCACAGAGGAAATCGACAAAATAACCGCGCTCACGCGCGACATCAAGTGCCTGTTTGCCAACAGAACCCGTTGCTCCGAGTACAGCAATTGTCTTCATAATCCCTCCGTGTTTTTTTAGTGTGTAAAGTTATCATCGGGGATGTCGTACGAGCCAAGATCTGCTCAAGGCCTATGACATCCCCAATACTGTCGACTGAATAATTTTATCTTCTTATACAAACGGTGGGAAAACCATACTCACCGCCATAAGTACAGCAGAAATCGAAAGGATAGAGTCGAATCTATCCATAACTCCGCCGTGACCGGGAAGCATCTTACTGTAGTCCTTAATACCGTGTTCTCTCTTTATAAGAGATGCCCAAAGATCACCTATCTGTGAAACCACCGAAAGCACAAGTCCGAGCAGCGCCAAAACATGATATCTTGCCACAAGGCCGGTCGCAAGCGATACAATAAAACCGTAGAGCATACATCCGAGCACAGCAAAAACTATACCGCCAATCGATCCTTCCACCGTCTTCTTAGGACTGAGATGAGGTGCCAGCTTATGCTTACCAAACAACCTACCCGTAAAATATGCGAACATATCGCTCATCCATGCCGCAACGAATACAAGGCACAAAATGTAAATTCCGTTTTGCATATATCGGGTTAATGACATGGCGGAAAAGGAAACCGTTGCGTATGTAACAGCAGTAAATGCTGCTGCAACGTCACCAAAACCAAGGATCTTTCTGTCATTAACCTCCGGGGATGCGGAAAGCTTTTTCATCATCAATTCCTTGCTTATAACACAAATCAAAGCAAGATAAAGAAGGTATGCAAAAATGACAGACGCAACCGCAAGTATATAAGCTATATGATTGCCGTCAGTAAATATGCTATGTGCAAATACGGGTAATAGAGCTGCTATCAAATATGCAGGCACAGATACCTCATATCTCTTGTGTAAACCGAACACACGGAAAAGCTCCCACACTGCAATAAGAGAAAGAAGTCCTAAAGCAATCGGATATACAAGATACCCCGAGAATATTAAAAGCGGGATACCTACAGCTGCTATTCCGAGTGAAGTCAATACTCTTGTTTTCATTAAATGATCCTTCTTTTTGATATTTACCGTTCAATAAACACTTACACTTAAATTAAGGGTGCACAAACAAAAACTCCGATGCTATTACTTTTTAGAGGATGAGTCCTCGGGATCAAGTCCGCCAAAGCGTCTCTTTCTCCTATAGAATTCCTCAGCCGCCTTAATCACCTCGTCTTTTCCGAAATCGGGCCAAAGCGTATCGGTAAAATAAAGCTCGGAATATGCACTCTGCCAAATCAAAAAATTTGATATGCGAAGGTCTCCGCCCGTCCTTATTATAAGATCGGGATCAGGAGAGTTCGCAGTATAAAGGCGGCGGCAAAGCTCCTGCTCGGTAACCTTGTCACATCCATCCTTTATTGCCTCGTTGACCGCCTTGATAATCTCATCTCTGCCACCGTAATTGAGCGCAACGTTGATAAAATTCGAGTGACCCTTGGAAGCATTTTCAATCTCTACGCATTTATTCGCAAGCCTCACGGGAAGCGCGGATTTATCTCCGATAAATCGAATTGTGGCATCGAAATCATCCTTCATACCTTTGAATTGGTCAAGATACCCGTAAATAAGGTTCATTATACCGTCAACCTCATCCTTCGGTCTCTTCCAATTTTCGGTAGAAAAAGCATACAACGTAACGTGCCCAACACCAATATCGCGAAGGCACTCTATAACCTCTCTGACAGCCTTGGCCCCTGCTCTGTGTCCCTCGTTCCTCGAAAGGCCGCGAGCCTTTGCCCATCTGCCGTTTCCGTCCATTATTATGCCAACCGAGCGAAGTCTGCCGTCAGCACCGGGAATATCAATTTTATTCTTCTTGATCACTGACATCAAACTCCTTTTATAAAAATGTACGGTTTATCCAATTCTAACTAACAAAAATCAAGCTATTCAAGTCGGGATTTTTTCGAGATAGTTGCCACGTACTTCTACCCGAAGCTGTATATGACATACAGCGAGCTTGGTAGAATACGAGGGAAATATCCCAAAACTTGATTTTTTCGAGATAGTTGCCACGTACTTCTACCCGAAGCTGTATATGACATACAGCGAGCTTGGTAGAATACGGGGGAAATATCCGAAAAAATCAGATTTCCATTATTTCCTTAGTCTTGGAAGCGGGAACATTATCCACTTCCTTAATATACTTATCGGTAAGGTCCTGAATATTCTTATCGCTTGCCTTTGCCTCATCCTCGGTCATCTCGGAATTCTTCTTCTGAGCCTTAACCTTATCGTTTGCATCACGACGGATGTTACGGATAGCAACCTTAGCGTCCTCACCCATCTTGGAGATCTGCTTGGAAAGCTCACGACGGCGCTCCTCGGTAGTCGGGGGGAAGGAGAGACGGATGCAAGAACCGTCATTCTGGGGGTTAATTCCGAGATCGGATGTGAGAATAGCCTTCTCAATACCCTTCATTATAGACTTATCCCATGCGGTGATGGTGATAGTACGTGCATCTGTAACCTTGATCTCTGCGATGGAGGAGATAGGTGTGGGAGAGCCGTAGTAGTCCACAGAGATTTTCTTAAGAACATCGGGATTTGCTCTGCCCGCTCTGATAGTGGAAAGGTTTTCGCTGTAGTTAGCGATAGTCTTTTGCATTTTTACTTCGTATTCTTTAGTATCAAGTTTCATAGTTATGCTCCTTGTATGTATTTTATTTTTATTTAATTAAAATTATTCAGCAGTAATAATCGTTCCCTTTACTTCACCGCGCACAGCTCTCTCGATATCCGAGGGATCCTTGAGTCCAAAGACCCTCACGGGAGTACCGGCTGAAAGAGAGAATGCGGTTGCGGTTGCATCAATAGCCTTAAGGTTCATAGCAAGAACCTCTGTTGCCTTTACCGTCTCAAGTTTCTTTGCCTCGGGATTCTTTCTTGGATCATCTGTATAAATATAATCAACGTTCTTTGCCATCAGGATAGCATCAACACCAATCTCTGCGGCTCTTACAGCGACGGTAGTATCGGTAGAAAGGAACGGAATGCCAAGACCTGCACCGAATACCACAACCTCTCCCGACTCAAGATGCTTTACCGCACTCTCAGCAGTATAGGGCTCTGCAAAAGGAGACATCGGAACAGCAGTCATAACTGCGGCGCGCTTACCTGCTCTCTCAATAGCTTCCTTAAGACAGATGGCGTTAATAACCGTGGCAAGCATACCCATTCTGTCAGCAGAGGTACGATCCATTTCACCGCCCTGTCTGCCGCGCCAGATATTGCCCGCACCGACAACTATTGCCATTTCATATCCATCATTCACGCAGTTCACTATAGCAGATGCAACCTTGTCAACAAAGGCTACGTCATAAATTTCGCCCGATCCATTTGCCAAGGCTTCGCCTGACAGCTTTAAAATTACTCTTTTCATAGCTTTGCCCTCCGATTTTACTTCTTAAGATTTATAGCAAGTCTTGCTTTATCTGCAATATTGCCTGCCGTGAGTCCGTATATCTCAAGAAGTTCAGGTACCTGACCGCTTCTGCCGTAGGCATCCTCTACACCAACGCGAAGCACGGGTACAGGACAGTTCTCTGCAACAACCTCAGCGACCGCTGAACCGAGTCCGCCTATAACGTTGTGCTCCTCTGCAGTAACGATTGCTCCGCTTCTCTTTGCGGCATCAACGATCAAAGCCTTGTCAATAGGCTTTATGGTATGTATGTTAATTACACCCGCATCGATTCCCTCTGCCTTAAGTATATCGGAAGCCTCGAGCGCAAGATGTACCATATAACCAGTAGCAATAATCGTAACGTCCTTGCCCTCTCTGTAGCATATACCCTTGCCAAGCTCAAACTTGTAGTCGGGGATAAGCTCGGGGGTGAGATCCGGAACTGCATATCTGCCAAATCGCATATACATAGGACCGTTTGTATTTATCGCAGCCTCTACAGCGGCATAAGCCTCGGTAGCATCCGCGGGACAGATAACCGTCATACCGGGAATGGTACGCATAAGAGCAATATCCTCATTACACTGATGGGTTGCGCCGTCCTCACCTACGGTGATACCTGCGTGGGTTGCACCGATCTTTACGTTAAGGTGGGGGTAGCCAATCGCGTTTCTTACCTGCTCAAATGCACGTCCCGCTGCAAACATAGCAAAACTCGATGCAAATACCGTCTTACCGGTAGCGGCTATACCTGCCGCAACGCACATCATATTTCCCTCTGCGATACCGCAGTCGAAGAATCTCTCGGGAAACTTCTTCTTAAACATGCCCGTCTTGGTAGCCGCCGCGAGGTCAGCATCAAGAACGAGAAAATCATATTTTTCACCAAGCTCGACAAGTGCTCTGCCGTAGCTCTCTCTGGTAGCCTTCTTTTCTGCCATTTCAGTCACCTCACTTCAGCTCTTCTTCAATCTTAAGGAGATCTGCCACAGCCACTTTGTACAGATCCTCCTTTGGTGCTTGACCGTGCCACTCGCACGCGTTCTCCATATAGGAAACGCCCTTACCCTTTACCGACTTTGCGATAATAACAGTAGGCTTTCCCTTTACTCCGCGTGCCTCGGCAAATGCCGACTCAATAGCATCGAAGTCGTGAGCATCAATACAAATAACGTGCCATCCAAATGCACGGAACTTTTCATCGTGGGGTGTGGGATTCATTACCTCCGTAATAGGACCGTCAATCTGCAATCCGTTGAGGTCAAGGATGGCCACGAGGTTATCAAGCTTATAATGAGATGCGAACATAGCCGCCTCCCATACCTGTCCTTCCTCACTCTCACCGTCGCCAAGAACAGAGTAGACTCTGTACGAGTCACCCGACACCTTGGCGGAAAGAGCCATACCGCAAGCGGTAGAGAACCCAAGTCCGAGTGAACCTGTAGACATATCTACACCGGGAACTCCCTTCATATCCGGGTGTCCCTGGAGTCTTGACGCAGTCTTTCTAAGCGTCTTAAGCTCCTCCTTAGGGAAAAAGCCGCGCTCTGCAAGTGTGGAATAAAGTGCGGGAGCGGTGTGTCCCTTTGACAGTACGAATCTGTCGCGTTTTTCATCGGTCGGATTAGCAGGATCGACCTTCATTTCCTCAAAGTAGAGATAGGTCATAATATCCGCGATAGACAATGAGCCACCCGGATGACCGCACTTGGCGTTATACACCGCCTCAATTATTCCAAGACGAATGTTATTTGCCCTCTTTTTTAGCTGTAGTTTTTTTGACTGATCCATAGCTCCTCCGGACGATATAGTTTTACATATACTATTTTACACTATTATGCGCGAAAAGTCAACTGATTTTAAATATATAATGCGTATATTTTTTGCGCCCGCGCATACGCGCTTCGTACGCAGGCAATATGAAATTATTGAAGATTTCTGACTAACGGTAAAAAATCAAACAAAACCGCCTAAGCTCCAATACAAAAAAAGGCGTGATACTCATAAGAGAGCATCACGCCGATTATTCATTTAATTATTAATACAACACTCTGTTGTAGTACTGATATATGAACATGGGAATTGCGAGTACAGCACCGACAACAAGGAACGCGGTAGTACCATCAAGATTGATGTAAACGGTATAATCGAATATCATCTTGAAGAAGTAAGCGATACCGATACCGCCAACAACCGCTGTAAGAAGCATCTCAAGATACTTACGGATAAGGAGTGCAAGGATAACAGCTATAACAGCAACGCCAACAGAGAGAGCAAGATTGCCCTTAGTATAAGCGGTGAGAGTAGCTAAGAACATTGCATTGAAGCAAATGTTGTAAACGTCGAATCCTATACATCCGATGTAAACAAAATCATATACCATTTTCGACATTACAGCTGCAAAAATACCGCATGCAAGTCCAATAGCGTATCCGGGAATTGCAGGAATTAAGCCCTGAACAATGGGAGCAAGCCAATAAACAGATGCCACAAAGCCTACTGCAAAGAGAAAGATTACTCTGATAAGACCGGACTGACGTCTACCGAAAAGTCCAATCGCAAGGCAAAGTGTAACAAGTATGATTGGATAATAAATACCGAGAGCTGCTACAAAGGTCTGATATGACGCAAAGAAGGGCGCAATCGACGCTTCGCTCATCACGGAGTTTATGATCGACATGAACATATAAAACACCTCAAAATAATTCGTTATACCAAATTGTATCACAATAGTAAACTATTGTCAAGGTTTTTTTGAAATTTTATTGACTTTTTTCAAAAAATTTAGAACAAATCTCGATTATGCGTCGAGGGACGGATAAAGGTTATAGATGGTCTTCCCTGCATTTGAAGCCATACGCACCGTTTGCGCCGCACCGCTGTACGGCCTCGATACGTAAGCGATCATCAAATCGCAAAGATCGGCAAGACGTTGATTGCGCATCCTCATGCAAGAAGATGTATACTCGTCAGAGATATACTCTATCGTGTCTGCATTTGCCAAGGTGTATTCGTAAATACTGATCTGTGACGGTGACCAGGAGTCACTTTGATTCTTGCACGGAAGAATGATCGAGAGTCTAACGTCGGGGTGGTAGAGCTTGAATCTGATAACCTCTTTCGCCGCGAGTGTATCAAAACCGAGTGCACCTCCGGTAAGAAAGGTCCTGCATCCGCTCTCATATGCAAACTCAATAGCTCGACGTACAAGATCGTCGATTTTATCTCTATGCCTTATCTCTATTTTTCTGTGTCCCGTAAAGGCGCAGATTTGCATATGACCACCTCCGTTTATCTTATTGAATTACGAGATTTGACTTCTATTTGCATTTTTTGACAAACAAAGTTGTCATTTACGTGCATTTATTCAAGCTCAAATGCGCCTGTATAAAGACTATAATACTGTCCCTGTTGTGCAATAAGCTCCTCGTGAGATCCACGTTCAATGATCTCTCCGTGATCGAGAACCATGATGACATCGCTGTTTTGTACTGTGGAAAGACGGTGAGCAATGACGAACACAGTGCGTCCATGCATGAGAGCATCCATACCTTTTTGTACGATCTGCTCAGTTCTCGTATCGATCGACGAGGTAGCCTCGTCAAGTATCATTACGGGAGGATCTGCAACAGCAGCTCTTGCTATCGCGATGAGCTGGCGCTGTCCTTGAGAAAGATTAGCTCCGTTGCCCGTGAGCAGTGTGTTATATCCCTCGGGAAGTCTCGTGACAAAATCATCCGCTCCGGAAAGCTTTGCCGCAGCTATACATTCCTCGTCGGAAGCATCAAGCTTTCCGTATCGAATATTATCCATTACCGTACCGGTAAAGAGATTTGTATCCTGAAGAACTATGCCGAGTGACTTGCGAAGCTCACTCTTTTTTATCTTGTTTATGTTAATACCGTCATATCTTATTTTACCGTCTGCAATATCATAGAAACGGTTTATAAGATTTGTTATTGTAGTTTTTCCTGCACCGGTTGCGCCAACAAACGCCACCTTCTGTCCGGGTTCGGCATAAAGTGTGATATCTTTAAGTACGGGTTTTCCTTCCTCATATTCAAAGTCAACCCCGGACATTCTTACGTCACCCCGGAGTGGAACATAGGTAATCGTGCCATCAGACTTATGAGGATGCTTCCACGCCCATTTACCCGTATGCTCGCGGCACTCAACAATTACGCCGTCAATCTCCTTGACATTAACAAGAGTAACGTATCCCTCATCCCTTTCGGGTTCTTCATCAAGAAGCTCAAATACACGGGATGCTCCCGCAAGACCCATAATAACGGAGTTTATCTGGTGAGAAACCTGACCGATATTACCGGTAAACTGCTTTGTCATATTAAGGAAAGGAACAACGAGCGCAACTGTAAATACCGCATTCTTTGCTCCGCCAAACGAGAAGTTAGGAAGACCGGATATAAGAAGTGCACTTCCCACTATAGCAACTATAATGTAGAGAATATTACCTATGTTGCCAAGGATAGGACCAAGAACGTTAGCGTATCTATTAGCGGATACGGCCTCATTGTACAATTCATCGTTAACTCTGTCAAAGTCCGCCTTACTCTCTTCCTCGTGACAGAATACCTTGATTACCTTCTGTCCGTTCATCATTTCCTCAACATAGCCCTCTGTCTTACCTATAGCTATCTGCTGACGGATAAAGTGACGGGCTGATCCACCGCCTATATTCTTTGTGACAAAGAGCATAAGCGCAACTCCGAGGAACACTACGAGAGAGAGCCACACCGAGAGTGAAAGCATTACGCATACGAGCACCGAAACAGTAACAAACGTCATCATAAGCTGCGGAATGCTCTGTGAGACAAGCTGACGAAGTGTGTCTATATCATTGGTGTAATAGCTCATCACATCGCCGTGATTGTGTGTGTCGAAATATTTGATGGGGAGATCCTGCATCTTATCAAACATCTTGTCACGGAACTTCTTGAGTGTTCCCTGCGTGATAGTTACCATCAATTGATTGTAGGTAAAGGATGAGGTCAAGGATGCAAGATACAATGCGCCAAGAGTGACAACCGTAGATATAACATCCGATCTAACGTCACTCCAGCCAAGATTTTGTTCAACCGCAATGCCGATAATCTCATAGACACGGCGCATAAACAGTGCGGGGATCGCACCGATGGCTGCAGAGAAGAATATACAACAGATTGTGATGGGAATGAGTCTCGGATAGAAGGAGAACAGCTCCTTAACAAGCCTTTTAAACGTTCCCTTCTTTGCCTTTGGGCGGGGTTTTCTACTTGGAGCCATCTTCTTCACCTCCCTTGTTATTCTGTGAAAGATATGTCTCGCGGTATACCTCACAGCTTTCAACAAGCTCGGAGTGTGTACCCATAGCAATGATCCTTCCGCCGTCAAGCACGATTATCTTATCGGCGTCCTGAACGGACGAAATACGCTGTGCGATAATAAGCTTTGTAGTTTCGGGTATATACTCCTTCATCGACTTACGGATAAAGGCATCGGTCCTTGTATCGACTGCGCTTGTGGAGTCGTCAAGAATAAGAATCTTTGGCTTCTTGAGAAGTGCTCTTGCGATACAGAGCCTCTGCTTCTGACCGCCCGAAACGTTTGCACCACCCTGCTCTATGTAGGTGTCATACTTATCGGGGAATCTTTCGATGAACTCGTCAGCGCAAGCAAGATGGCAGGCGTGACGCATCTCCTCATCGGTAGCCTCTTTGTTGCCCCAGCGGAGATTATCTTTTATCGTACCGGAGAACAGAACGTTTTTCTGAAGCACTACCGCAACGTTGTTTCGAAGGCACTCAACATCATAGTCACGAACGTCAATACCGCCAACCTTAACCGAGCCCTCGGTTACGTCATAAAGACGGGATATGAGCTGAACGAGAGTTGATTTAGACGAGCCTGTACCGCCTATGATTCCGACCGTCTCGCCCGATGCAATAGAAAGATTTATATCCGACAAAGCGTATCTCGACGCGCTCATAGAATATTTAAAGCTTACGTCTTTAAATTCTATAGCACCATCCTTAATTTCTGTAATTGCAGTATTTTTGGAAACTATAGTTGACTTTTCCTGCAAAACTTCTGTGATTCTGCGAGCAGACTCGATCGACATAGTAATCATAACAAATACCATAGATACCATCATAAGACTCGAAAGAATCATGAATCCATACGTAAGGAGTGCGGAGAGATGGGCAACGTTAAGTGCGGCACCTCCCGTGCTTACAACAGTACGTGAGCCTATGGAAAGAATGAATACCATAACGATATTCAAGCACAGCTGCATAACGGGACTGTTGAAGGCAAGAAGTCTGTCAACCTTGGTAAAATCGATGCAAACCTCACCGGATGCCTTGCCGAATTTTTCCTTCTCATAGTCCTCTCTTACAAAAGACTTGACAACTCTCATACCCTTGATGTTTTCCTGAACAGAGGCATTGAGGTTATCGTATTTTTTGAACACCTTGCGGAACATCGGCATAGCCTTTCTTGCAATTCCAAACACGGCAAAGCCGAGAATGGGAATAACTACAACGAATATCCACGCGAGCTTACCGCCTGTAACAAACGCTGCGGCAATCGCAAAGATGAACATAAACGGTGAGCGTATTGCCATACGTATGATCATCATATAAGCGTGCTGAACGTTGTTTACGTCTGTGGTAAGACGGGTAACGAGTGAGGACGTCGAAAATTTGTCTATGTTCTCAAATGAAAAGTCCTGTACCGCATAGTAAAGATCATGGCGAAGATTCTTCGCAAATCCGCAGGAAGCCTTAGCAGAGGTTATACCTGCAACGCTGCCGAAGGCAAGTGACAGAAGTGCAAGAATAACAACAACCGCTCCATATTTAAGTACGGTGTAGATGTTTACACTCTCATGCTCTTCGATCATCTTTACCATCTCGGCGATTACAAAGGGAATTATACATTCGAGTATTACCTCGAAGAAAACGAGCAAGGGCGTGATAATTGACGCCTTCTTGAATTCCCTTACGCTTTTGAGTAAAGTTTTTATCATTTTCTAACCTTTCCGTCCGATTTTCATTGCTTTCGCAACGTTCATACCGGACCTTGTTTGCGCACAACTTATACGTGCGCATAATAATACATAGTAATTGTAGCACTTTGAGTTTTTATTGTCAATAGTATATTTTTATTTAAAGTATTTTTATGTTTTGGCATTCATTGTATTTTATGTTTCTCTATTTTACCTATTGACAAATATAAAGAGTTATGCTATAATACTTATTGTATATGCTTTTTTGCATAATTTTTTCGGAGGATATTATGGACGACGGCGACGGGGAAACTTGTCATAGTATGAAAATAATCGGTGTTTGTCAGGCTTAGCCACTCGGGGAGTTGGTTACGCCTTTTTTTGCTGCTCTAAAAGAGCTTTAACACACCGTCTTTCGCCCCTTCCTAAACCTCTCTCCAATCGTAAAAAAACAATATTATGTATTTGAAAGGAAATTATTTCCCATAAAGGGAAAAATTAAAGACTATGTTAATCATTATCCTACTCTGCGTTGTGATGTCAGCGTACTTCTCCGCTACGGAGACCGCCTTTAACACCTTCAACAGAATCAGAGTCAAGAATCTGGCTGAAAAGGGCAATAAGCGTGCCGCACGCGCTCTTGTACTTTCCGAAAATTACGACACCCTCATCTCCACGATTCTTATCGGTAACAACATTGTAAACATTCTCTCGGCATCTCTTGCGACTATTTACTTCACCAATCTGCTCGCAAACACCTCAGCTGAGAACTTTTCAACCACAATCTCCACCGCTGTAATGACTCTTCTCGTACTTACATTTGGTGAGATCTGCCCCAAGACGATAGCAAAGCAAACTCCCGATAAATTCGTACTGTTTGCAACTCCGATAATTTCGATCCTTGTGGTTCTTTTCACTCCCCTTTCCTTTATATTCAAGCAGCTGCAAAATCTTCTCTCAAAGATATTCAAGGCTGATGAAGATCAAGGTATGACCGAAGAAGAGCTTATTTCCATCATAGAAGAGGCTGCAGAGGAAGGCGATCTTGACGAGGAAGAAAGCACGCTTATTAAATCTGCAATCGAGTTTAACGAGCTTGAGGTCGGTGATATATTCACACCCCGTATTGACATAACAGCGGTTCGCTCGGATATATCCAAGGAAGATCTCGCAAAGGTATTTACCGAGTCGGGATATTCACGTATTCCCATTTACGATGATGACCTTGACAACATACACGGCATAGTGTACTACAAGGACTTCTTCTCGGATGCTCAGGCTACAAGTATTCCGATCTCTGACATCGTTAAGCCTGTTATGTACGTTACCAAGACACAAAAAATAAATGATCTTCTTAAGGATCTTCAGGAAAAGCAGATGCACCTCGCCGTTGTTACGGACGAGTACGGATCAACCGCAGGTATAGTTACTCTCGAGGATATTCTCGAGGAAATTGTCGGTGAGATTTGGGATGAGCACGATGAGATCATTGAGGAGATAAAAGAGGTTTCCGAAAGCGAGTACATAGTATCCGGTATGGCCAATCTTGAGAAGCTCTTTGAGGAGCTTGAGATAGAGCTCGACGAGGAGCTTGACGCTATGACAGTTAACGGTTGGGCAATGAAGATACTCGACAGAATTCCCGAGGAGGGCGACTCCTTTGAGGAGCTTGGACTCACCGTCCGTGTTCTTAAGATGGATGGCAGACGTATCGAAAATCTCCACATTTTAGACAACAGATCGACCGAGTCGGATGCAGATGATAATGACGAAAAAGAGAGCGTTGACGATTAATTTGTAAATCAAGCATTACATTATAAGCAATTAATTTGAAATAAAAAGCACAGCCAAGGCGTATACAAATATGCTTTGGCTGTGTTTTTTATTTTAATGCAGCTATATGTGTTTTGTTTTTCGTTACTTGTTTATATACTCTGTTACTATCCAAAAAAACGCATAAAACTTCGCAAACAATATAAAACTTACATTCATCATTCAAAAAACATTTTTTCTTTATTCCTTCATATCTATTAAATCACGCAAAAGGTCACTCTGAATATAATGCTATTAACGACACAAAAAGGAACGGAATGATAAAATGCAACTTGTTTTTCTATGTGCGCTGGGTGTGGGCGGAGCAACCGTATTCGGTGCAATACTCGGCTTTATATTCAAGAAAACTGCCCATCGTTTCTCGGATGTGGTGCTTGCTTTTGCCGCAGGTGTGATGCTCGCCTCCGCCGTTGTCGGACTTATTCTTCCCTCTCTTGATTACGGCGGAAATTACGGAATAATATCAACTGTACTCGGCATATTCTCGGGCGCACTTGCACTTAATCTGATAGATAAGCTCGTGCCTCACTATCACAAATACGTCGATGCGGGTGAGGTACCCGAGTCTCTGCGTTTTAGACGTGTTATGCTGTTTGTTACAGCTATAGCACTCCACAATCTACCCGAGGGAATAGCAGCGGGTGTTGGATTTGGCAGCGGAGACTTTTCCTCTGCCTTGCTCATTTCCGGAAGTATAGCACTGCAAAACATACCCGAGGGTATGGTGATAATTTCTCCTATGCTATCTGTAGGCATAAAACCATTAAAAACATTCTTTATTGCTCTTGGCACGGGGCTTATTGAGGTTATCGGAACGGTGATCGGATACTTTGCTGTATCCTTAGCGACCTTTATTCTCCCCTTTGCCCTTGCCTTTGCAGGCGGCACAATGCTCTATATAATCAGCGACGAGATCATCCCCGACACACACGCAGACGGCGCAGAAAACTCTGCAACATATTCCCTGCTCTTTGGCTTTTGCCTTATTCTCGTCTGTGATTATTTTCTCTGATTATTCCTTAATATAAAATAGATAGCTAAAAAGCGGTCACAATCAATATAGAAGGTTCTCTCTCATTAAGAATTTAAGATAAGCAAAAGAAAAAACGAGAAAACCAAAGACTTTTTGAGATTTCAGCGAATTCTTAATGAGACAGAACCGGAACAAACGGATTTTAAGTGAAAATCTTCGGCTGACGAGCAAGAACTGTACAAAGGTACGTGAGCGAGGAATTTTTGCTTTAAACAAAGTGCAAGCATCGCATTTGACCGATCAAATGGTCTAAGCCCCAATCCTTATAACGACAGAAGAGATAACAAATCGCTATATAGCCGAAATGTTATCTCTTTTTCTATTGGTGAAGTTTTTGCTGCCGCAAAAGTGAAGTTGCTATGCAGTGAAGTTCGTGCTATCGCACGAGTGGAGTCAAGTTTGCCCACTTTGCCATAGACAAAACTTCACTATCCGTAGGATAACTTCACTTACGAAGTAAACTTCACTTGCCCATAAGGGCAAACTTAGTTATGCTTGCTCTCCGTTTAAAGCTTATATTATTTACGGTAGGAGCACGAAAATTCGTACCCCTACCGTTTTTTTGTTCGGTTGCGCCTAAATGCGACAGACCAAGTTTTATTTAGTTTGATATATAAAAGTCGAAACCGGGATCACGCCTTATCATTTCTCGTGACTTGAAGCCGTCTGGGAGTATGCGAGAAGTGCCTTAGCAAATCCGCTATTCTCAACGCTCTGAACGTAGGTTGCAAGATTATACTTACCTACGATAGGCTCGGACGAACCTTCCTCGGTAACGGTAATAGTGATATCACCGCAAAGGTCGTAAACGTTAAGTCCGGAGAGCACAACGAGCTGCTCTGCAACACGCGCATCAACAGTCTTAACAACCTTCACCTCATTACCAAGGCTAATATAACTGAACTCGATTGTTCCTCTGAAGCCTCTTGCAACCTTGAATACAAACTCGGGAGCGGAATTCAGGTTGAGTGCCGCGGAACGGATCACGGATGAAAGTGCGGATGTATCGAACTTCTCACCGATCTCTGCAGTTACAACGTAAGAAGAATAGGTGTTGAGAACTTCCTCTACAGCCCCAATTCCCTTGTTCTCCTCATCAAAGAGTGCGTGCGCCTCGTTAGCGTATGCAAGGAGGGTGGCAACAACCTTCTTGTCGCTGTCGGCATAATTGCCCGCAAGAATCTGCTTTGCATAGTCGAGGAATCGGATATCATATACCTGAGTATATACGTTTCCATTCTCATCGGCAACGAGGAACTCTGCCTCTACGATTTTATTAACGTCAGCGGGATCTATATCGAAGGTAATAGCAATGTATTCAACTCCGCCGATAACCACAGTCTCGCCCTCGGACACAGTCTGAGACTTTGCAATATAAACGGTGAGTGCGATGTTGGTGTTAACAACTGCGCCTACCTGCAAGTCGGTTGCCGCGAAGCTAACTGCCTCGGATACGGGAGCATATACGTAGGATCTCTCACCGAGTGTAGGATCTGCTACAGGATAGCTCTCTACAGCACCGCCTACGGTGTAGCCGTCATCGGTAAGGTCGATGGACTTATACTGATCACGGTAGAGGCTATTGCCCTTAACGTATGTTCTGTCATTGAGAGGTGCTATCTGATCGCCGTATACGTAGAAGACTACGTCGTAGCTCTGAAGATTGCTGTCAAGATACCAAGTAACGGGTGTTGCATTGTTCCAGCAGTTCTCCTGACTGATGGTTTCAAAGATGTGAAGTGAACCCTCAACATTGTGAGTAAGCTTACTGCTTGCGTATGCAAGGCCTGACTCGGTGCTTGCGTACCACTCGTTATCCATCTCGAAAGCATAGATACCGGTGTTCCAGTTAAACTCTACGTTAAGCTCGTTGGTCTCGATTCTTGCATCGGTCAATACCTTAATCACGGATGCGGGAGAGTGCTTGAGTTCAACGTTCTTCACATTCTCGGATTCAGTGGAAAGAAGCTCGTTGACCTCGTCAATAGAACCTATCTCTACACCGTCTATAACTGCGAGTGTAGGAATTGCACAAGTTACGTAATCCTCGTTGTAAATGCTGTCTGCCCAGTTGGTGATGTAACCGGAGCTTACTGCATCAAGAATAGCGTCATTATTTGCCGAGTTCTCATAAGCTCTGATATTTACGTTATCGAAGCAAACTGTGCTTGTCTTATGATCCGAGCAAAGCTTAAGCTCGGAAACGGTGAATGCGGTACCGTTTAAGTACTCGTTCTGCCATCTCGCATTAGCCATTGCTCCGCCGCTTACAGAGTAAGCAAACTTGCCGTTAATAAATACGTGAGCGAAGTTCTCGGTAAGATCAAATACCAAGGTAATGTGAGCCATCTCGCCTCTGTTGACGTGAAGCTCTTTAAGAACTACGGATGTTGCCCAAGCGCCGCCATTGCTTCTCGGAATGAGCTGTAGGCCAATGCTATCGTCAACAGTACCGTCGGTTCCGAAGTCGAAGTCGGCAACGATATATTCGTTCTTGCCGTTCTCATAAGAAAGTGTTACGGGAGTAAAGTTGAAGTTAACGTATTCGTTACTGTAATCTTCCATACCGCCGTTCGCGTTAAGAATTGCGCTCTCGCGGTAGAATACATCACCTGTATCAAGGTTGGTTACAAGAGATGCGGTACGATAACCAGCAGTGCCCCAAAGATAACCGTTTTGAGTTACAGAGTTGAAGTGTACACCGGAAAGAAGGTTTCCGTCAGAGCTGCCCTTAACCGCCTTCAATACTGCCGCATTGTTGCTTCCGCCGGGTATATCGAGCTTTTCTTCGTCTCTGTTTGCCTGATAAGGAGCGTCATATTTGATTATACCGTTTTGAGGTACAAGCTCGTTGCCGTAGGGATCGGTGAACTTAACCGCTTGACTGTAAGTATAAATGGTGGCATCACAGCTAACCGTAATAGGATCGCTGAATACGCGAAGAATCTTTACAACAACGGGTGTTGACTTGTTACCTGTAAGCAAGCCCTCAGCCTCGGAGGCAGAGTGAACGGTCTTACCGTCTACAGTCGCGATAGCGGGATAATTGGTAAGCTCGTAGTCTTCGGTGTAAAGATTTCCGGACCAAGCTGAAATATCCTTAGATTTTACAGCCGCGGTAAGATCCGCACTCTTAACGCATCTGAGTGATACGTTATTGTAATTCGCGGTCGCATTACCGTTAGAGAACATTCTGAAGCCGTTCAAGTAATAACCTGCAGAGACACTTGCAATAGCGTTGGTAACAGTTTGTACGTACTCGCCGTTAACAAAGATAACCATCTCACGCGTATCGGGAGAAAGTGTGGCTGTAACGTGAGCAAACTCACCGTAACCAATTCCCGCATTTTTGAGAATGTCATCCATATAGGCAGCACTGTTACCCCATACACCACCATTGGATGCGTTTCTTGTAATGGGATTAAGATTGATCTTTCTTGCATCGTCAAGCACTTTGTCTATAGCGAAATCAATATCAAATACGATAAACTGATTTACACCAAGCTCGTACTTACAAAGAGAGGAATCGTTGGTAGTACGCCAATCTATGTAAACGTTAGCGTTCGAATCTACGTTTTCATTGTATGTAGTATCGCGGATAAACTGTTTTCCTGTGAGAGTATCCGTAACAACGAACGTGCCACGCATATTCTGCTTGTTGTATTCATTGAACAACGGCGTACCAAGTAAGTTATCTGCGTTAGGAGCTTTTACCATAGCAAGTACTTGGTTGGTAGCGATATTCGTAATTGAGATATTCTCGGTAAAGGGCGATGCTGTTGTGATTTTAGTTCCGTCAACCGAAACGATTTCACAGGGAGAAACCACCTTAATAAGAGACTCGCTGTCCATACCGTTGGTTTCAATAACTGCGTTGGTACACAGAGGAACGGGGATAAGGGGAGCGGACAAGAACTCAACGTTCAAGATGTCGTTGGAGTTGAGAACGGTAGCAAGCTTGGTAGTGTTGTTGTACTCAACGCCATTCACTTTAGCAATAGCGGGAAGACCTTTACCTGCGATGCTGCAGTCGTAACCCGACCAGCCGGTAAGGTCGCCTTTTTTAAGTGCTGCGGCAAGTCCGTCAGTAAGCGCTTCCTCGGTATAAACTCGCTGGGAGAAGTTATCGAAAGCGGCGTTATCGCCTGCCTCAAAATAATATGTGTCGAAACTGAGAGCCAAGTCTATACGGATACCCTTGGGCAAAAGAAGTGTATTACCCGAGAGCTGTTCCTCGTTGTAAGCGTAGCCGGAGGTAGCCTTGTACTCACCGTTTACGTAAATATAAACTTCATTAGCGGCAATATCACCGATAACGGTAACGTGCGACCAAGTGCCGTCACCGCTTACGTACTCCGCAAAAAGAATGTTGGAACTGAAGGGAAAGCCGCCGCCGTCACTCTTTCTTCTTAACATAACAGAAACGTCAAGATACGAGAGAACGTTTCCGTGAGTCGCCACGTCAAAGTCTATAACGTAGTATGCAGTACTGCCCGACTCAACCGAAATCTCAGGGGCTTCGGCATTGAGCTGATAGAAGGGATTCTTCTTTTCTATAGATCCGTCCTTGTTAGCATAGAAGGTAAGGTAGGAAAGCTCATCGGAATCAGATGCCGCAACGGACAGAATATCCTGCGCGTTACCGAAAGATGCGCCCGTGAAGAGGTTTCCTTCAACGTCCGATGCAACAACGTTTTCAAAGAGGTTGCCTACTCCTCCCGCCGTTGTTTCGGAGTGGACAAGGTTGGGTTTAAAATCATGCTTGGTGTCTTCCGCACTCACCGTAAAGACGAGCGAAGAAAGAAGCATCGCGAGGACCAACACCGCGCATGTAAGCTTACTGAGTTTTTTCATTTGGGTTTCTCCTTTTGAAAAAATATAAGATACTTGGTTTTATACATTAATATTTTACCACTTTTGACCCTTTTGTGTCAATATGACTTATCTACCAAGATTAATTCGGCGTTTTTATAAGTATTACACAATATAAGTAAAATATTTTTTATACAACGTCCGTAATGTGCTTTATTACATCGGAAAAAGCAATATCTTCTCCCTTTGAAAGTCTATCGGATATTTCGGCATACTTAAGGGCTCTTAAGCGAGAGATAAGGAAGTTTTCTATCCAATAGATAAATTCGGTATCGGGACTCAGATGTTCAAGCCTTTTCATTCGCTCGTACATCGGTGCGCCGTCCGAGGCATCACGCCAGGTATCAACGAAAGCAACGTCAAAGTATTCACCCGGCATTGTATGTTCTGCATACACAAAAGCATCTTCGTTAACTATTTTTACCTTCTCGGGATGTGAAAACTGCGGCAATATGTACTCCTTAAAAAGTGCAATAACGTCACTGCTTTTTTCAACAACGGTGATAGACTCAACGTTCTCTTTTTCCGAAACCATATACGTGTAGTATCCAAGTCCGAGGCCAAAGGTCACGACTTTTCCGTGAGCGCGTTCTATAGCATCATCCGATGTGTCGAGGTCAACAGGAGTTAAGGTCATCCACTCGTTTCCATCCTCAAGCACAGCGGGGAACTCAAACTCCTCCTTGAAAAAGCCGAGCGGAGGTATCTCGCGAAATCCATCCCCCATTATCATATCGGCCGCAATTACACCGCGATATGCCGGATACATCTCTCTTTTTAGTTCCCACCTTCCCTTCTTTATTTCGGGAATTTTTATGTTTTGGTAGTACGGATTATTTCTGTATCTGTTGGGATCCATTATTCTGACCGACTCGGTAAGATAGTCCCTGATAAGCACTCTCTCGTCTGGCGAGCCATCTATATCAAGACCGAAGATCTGGCAAAGGATAGCTATAATACCGTCCTTCTCGTCTATTTCTCCGTCGCCGCAGAGTGCCTCCATCATTTCGGCGTTAATAACCTCACTACAGTATTCAAGATAGTTGGCGTAAAGCCTTGTTACTTTGAAATTCAGTTCAAAGGTTTTATCAAGCCTTTTCATTTTTTCTCTGTCACGAATATCCATTTGTACCTCGCAGATATTTTGTCACTATCATTGTATACGAATTTCATTTGATAGTCAAGCAAATAATACGGATAAATTACAAAACCTTGACATTTGCCCTCTTTTCGTGTATGATAAGGGGGTGATAGTATGTTTTATTGACTACAGCAATGACAGAACAAAAATATGAAATGGTGAATTTATGAACATAACCGATAAAATTCTTCGTTCACAGCTTGAGATTACCAAGCCACTCACAGACGGCTCCGGGCTCGAAGCAGCACGAGGCTTTCAAGATAAGATAGGACGTCTGATGCACTTCACACGCAGAACCGACGTAGTTGCACTCGACAAATCCGATGATCATCATCAAGGACTCTTGATAGTTCCGCGTGACGAACTGCGCGGCGGATTGATACTGTATCTGCACGGCGGCGGATACGTGTGTGGCACAAGAGAATACGCGAAGGGGTTTGCCTCAGTCTTAAGTGCAGAGTGTGGTATGAAGGTCGTTAGCGCAGAATACCGTCTTGCACCCGAAAACCCCTTCCCTGCTGCCCTTGACGACGTATACGAAATATATTGTCAGATAATCGATAAAGGCTTGGAGTCAGACAAGATCATAATTGCCGGAGAAAGTGCGGGAGGCGGACTTGCCTACGCCCTGTGCCTTAAGCTGCGCGATGAGGGAAAACCCCTGCCCGCAGGAATAATTGCCATCTCCCCCTGGTGTGATCTTACCCTTTCCGGTGATTCTTACACTCATAATAAAGAGGCTGATCCGTCTATTACTATTGAGAGGCTTTCGTTTTTTGCAGACTGTTATACCGGTGCTTACGCTCCGGAAGATATCCCGAAAATAAAGAAGATTTCCGGCCCTGCGCGGGGTGATGTAAACAAAAAGCGTGACCCTTACGTTTCGCCCTTGTTTGCCGATCTTCACGGTATGCCCCCCTCACTTATCTTTGTCGGTGAAGACGAACTCTTGCTCTCCGACGCTATAGGTATGCGCGATGTACTCTTTGCATCAGGATGCGATGTCACTCTCGTTTCACGCCCAAATATGTGGCATGCTTACGTACTCTATTGTTTGAAGAGCAACGCGGATGATTTTGTGAAAATCAACGAATTTGTAAAGAAATGTTTACCGAAAGATAACGAAAGAAAGCTTAGATGGATGCATCTTGATAACTCGGGAAAAATATATCCCGCTGCAGCTACGTCAAGATGGAATAACATTTACCGCCTATCAGCTACCTTAACAGAGGATGTTGACCGCGACGTACTGCAAGCCGCTCTTGACGTTACTGTCAGACGCTTCCCCTCTATCGCGGTGAAGCTAAAGCGCGGAGTTTTCTGGTACTATCTCGAGGAGATAAAGCATGCGCCAAAGATTCAAGACGAAAAGAGCTATCCTTTGGTTAGAATGCCGCTTGACGACATAAGGCACTGTGCTTTCCGTGTGCTTGTGTACAAGAAAAGAATAGCCGTTGAGTATTTCCACGCACTCACCGACGGAAACGGCGCGCTTGTTTTCTTGAAGTCGCTGTTAGCAGAATATCTGACAGAAAAATACAACTTAAAAATTCCAAATGAATACGGCGTGCTCAGTCGCCTTGATCCTCCAAAGGAAGAAGAGCTCGAGGACAATTTCCCTAAAAACAAAGCTCCTATCGGCAAAAGCAGAAAAGAAAGTGACTCCTACAGAATTTTCGGCGAACTTGAAGAGGACGGCTTCTGTCACGTAACGACGTTTACTCTTAAGCCAAAAGAATTGCTCGAAATAGCACATAGCTACGGAGTAACACTCACCGCTCTTATAGCCGCTATGTTCATCAAAGCAACAATCAACCTTCAGTATGAAGATGTAAAAAAGCTCAAGCATATGAAGAAGGTTAAGGTCCTTATACCGGTTGATTTAAGAAAAATATACAATTCTAAAACACTCCGCAACTTTGCGCTCTACACAACTCCCGGTGTAGACCCCAGACTCGGTGAATTTTCTCTTGAAGAGATTGCCAAGATCGTATACCATCGAATGGCACTTGATATAACCGAGAAGAATATGTCGGCAAGAATATACACCAACGTTCACGATGAAGAAAGACTTGCTCTGAAGCTCACTCCCCTCTTCCTGAAGAACCTGGTTATGAAGACTGTGTTTATGCTTGTCGGTGAGAAAAAGTCGACACTGTCTATTTCGAACCTCGGTCTTGTCAAATTCCCTGCGCCAATGGAAGAATACATTGACAGACTTGATTTAGTCCTTAGTGTACAATCCGATGCCCCTTATAACTCGGGCATCATTACCTATCGCGACAATCTCAATCTCAGCCTGATACGTAACATAAAAGAACCGAGACTCGAGAAAGCACTCTATAGCATTTTCAAAGAGTGTGGCATTCACGTCAAGGTGGAAAGCAACGACAGATAACGGCATCAAATCCGTTTTTTTGACAACAATTGTTGTCTTTATCCCTCATTTATTTTATCTTAGTTGAAAGGATTTTAATATGTACTGTGTAAAGTGCGGTGTCGAGCTTGCCAAGAGCGAGAAAAAATGTCCGCTATGTCACACCGAGGTGTACTACCCCGGATATGAGGTCAAAGATGAAGATCTCACATACCCAAAATTTGAAAAACCCGAAACGGTAAATCCAAGAGGAATATACTTCATCATTTCCTTTGCCTTCATTATTGCCGCAGTCATTTCATTTGTCTGCGACCTTAACCTTGGTAACGGTCTTACCTGGTCGGGATATGTTATCGGCGGTATCTTACTGTTCTATATTATCTTTATTCTTCCCGGTTGGTTTAGAAGATACAATCCCGCAATCTTTATCCCCAGTAATTTTGTTGCAACAGGTCTTTTCCTATTGTATATCAACTACGCAACCGACGGCAATTGGTTCTTGTCCTTTGCTCTGCCTATCACAGCTGCTCTAACCATTATCATTTCTTCCATAACCATTCTTTCCTACTATTTGAAAAGGGGCTATCTCTATATTTGGGGTGGTGCTTTTATCGCAACGGGAGCCTTCTGCCCTGTTATTGAAACACTCGTTAAGCTTACATTTGGCGGTTCTGTCATAGGTTGGAGTCTGTATCCCCTCATAGCTCTTTTCCTCATCGGAATTATGCTTATAATCATTGCTATTGTAAGGCCCTTTAGAGAGTCTCTTCGCAGAATTTTTGCAATTTGATAGAAAACATTTTAGTGTTGCTTTTGGCACTAAGGAGAAAAAATGCTTTTCAATAATAATACTACGGAGCGAAAAACAATCGCTCAAAGTAAAAATCTCCATATTTCCTTCCCAACCGACGAGGAACTTTTAGATAGAGGCACAATTGATGTGACGGATGATACAACTTGCGCATTCTACAATGGCAAAACAGTTCTCGTGACCGGTGGCGGAGGCTCGATTGGCAGCGAGTTATCGCGAAAAATAGCTGAATGCTCACCGAAAAAGCTCATCATCTTCGATATATACGAAAATAATGCCTACGAAATACAGCAAGAGCTTATTGGAATATACGGTGATAGGCTCAATCTTGCTATTGAGATAGGCTCAGTCAAAGACAGAGCAAGACTTGACACCGTGTTTTTCCATCATAAGCCCGAAATTGTATTCCACGCAGCAGCACACAAGCACGTTCCCCTGATGGAACACAACTGCTCCGAGGCAATAAAAAATAACTGTATCGGAACCTACAATACTGCGGATATTGCCGAAAAATACGGAGTGGAAAGATTCATCCTTGTTTCGAGTGACAAAGCGGTCAACCCAACCAACGTAATGGGCGCATCAAAGAGAATGTGTGAGATGATCGTCGAGAGCCGTGCGGACAGTAAAACCGTCTTTTGTGCGGTGCGATTCGGCAACGTTTTAGGCTCTCGTGGATCTGTCATCCCTCTGTTCAAAAAGCAGATAGAAAGAGGCGGTCCCGTTACCGTCACGGACAAGCGCGCGGTGAGATTTTTCATGATGATATCCGAGGCGGCAAACCTGCTTTTAGAGGCGGGTGCCGAAGCGGTACAAGGCGAGTTGTTTGTGCTTGATACCGGCAACCCGGTTAATATATACGAGCTTGCAATACGCATGATAAAGCTCTCGGGTTTTATCCCATATGTCGACATAAACGTTATCGAAACCGGTCTGCGTCCGGGAGAAAAGCTGTATGAAGAACTGCTGATAAAGAATGAAAATCTAACTAAAACGAAAAACGATAGAATCTTTATCGAAAAGGATCTCCCTTGCACAAGAGAGGAAATAGATGAAAAAATGCGCATCCTCACCGATGCCGTCAAAGTATCGGAAACCGACTTTTCCGATGATGCGATTCGCGAGGCAATACGCACCGCAATACCTACATACCGTTCCCCGGAAGAGGTAAACTTCACCGCTTTTGATTCCTAATTTACGGGACGCACAGGTAAAAAAGCGCGATTATTACCGAGTAATAAAAATTTAATTATTCCCAAGAATATAAAAAGCACTCATTGAAACTTTCTTATCAATGGGTGCTTTTTGTATTTTTTGTCAACATTTATTTTCTTTTTTAGTGCTTTTTGCAATATCAATAGCGATATTTACAGCAACAAAAATTGCGAGTGCAAAAAGAATCTTCATCACAAGCCAAAGTGCGGGTGTCGCACTTCCGCTGAATACAAACAGGCGTTTTGAGATAGTAACTGCAACAAAAGAAGAAATACCGGCAATCAACGCTCCCGATATTCTCATCTTAAATGCCACCTTGTTTTTCAACCTTAAAAACGATAGTGTAAAGTTAAACATCTCCATTATAATTATAACAAGCGCATATCCGGAAATATCAAACACAGGAATAAGAACGAATACAAGAACTACAGATAAAAAGGAATCGGCAATGTTTACCCACATAGAAAACACGTACTCACCAATTCCCTTCAGTATCGAATCGGTTACGTGATCAAGATACATCAACGGAATGACAGGTGCGAGCAAACCTATATACTTTCCCGCCTCATACGTGCCGTAAATTACATACCCCAGCTCCTCGGAAAAAGCGAAAATAAAGGCTGCCGACATCACGGCGTAGACAAGGGTTGATGACATAGCATCGGAAGCTATTCTCTGCATTCGGCATTTATCACCCGCCCCCTCGCTCTCGGCAAATTCGGGTACTAATAGCCCGGAAAACGAGCTTAGAGGAGTCATGGGAAATAGAACTATCGGCAAAGCCATACCGTGTAGGTAACCGTATGACGAAAGTGCTTCTTCACGGGTGTTGCCGCGTTCTATGAGCCGCCTTGGAATCAGGCTATGCTCCACCGAGAGCAGGAATGAGCGCACGTACTGCGACAGAGCCAAAGGCAAAGCCATCCTCGTTACCTCTCCCACAGCCTGCCCCCGTCTGCCATTTGTACTATGTATACGCCTGTCAATTACGTATTCCATAAGCGCAAAGGCAAAGCAAATAAGCTCGGTTGCAGACGAACCGAGTGCAAGAGCCATTACTGCCGCCTCAACTCCCTTCCCCGAAAATCTGACAAGCAGAATTACGGTAAGAAAAATACGAAGCAACTGTCCGACAATTTGCACCGCGGCATTAAGAGCTACTCTCCTTACGGCTACGAAATAACCGGAAATAACACTTGATAATGCCATCGGTAAAAGTGAAAGCGAGAGGATCTGCAAGGCTCTGACCGTCCTCCCGTCAGCAAGAATAACCAAACCTATCGGCGTGGCTAAAAAAGCCAATAGCACGGTCGCAGATGAGCCAAAAATAATTGCATAGAGAAATGCACCGCGGAGTATACGGTCACCTTCCCTATTCCCTTCACCGATAGATGCTGCGACAAGCCTTGTCACGCTTAGTCCGACCCCCGATGTTGCAAGAGTCACCGCAAGCGAGTAGACGGTACCTATTAGGCTCTGTAACCCGATCCCCTCAGCTCCTATAATACCCGATATATATGCACCAAGAAAGAGCGCAACCGCTCTCATCACAATGCCGACAAGCGTTAAAAGAAGTCCGTTGATTAAAAATTTCTTTTTCTTTGACATACGTTATTCCCCATATTTTTCTCATATGATTGTATGAAACTTCAATATGTATAATTACATAAAAGCATTTTTTTACAGATTATCACCGTAAAATTTTTTGCGTAATTACAGGCTGACCCAAAACACAAAAGCACAGCATCTGCTCAATAGTTATTTTCAACAAAAACCTATTGACAAAACCAAAAAACTGTGTTATAATGTCTAAACTAAGCATAGGTATATACTTGCAATAGGGCAAGCGTCTCTACAAACCACCGTAATGGTTGTCTACCGGTTTTTCAAAGAAAGGACCGAGTAGACTTTTTTCTTTTCTACTCGGAAATAAGAATTATGAACGTATATCTTGAAATTTTCGGTTATATCGGAACAGCTCTTATCATATTATCTATGATGATGAAATCGATAAACAAGCTGAGGATACTGAACATCTCGGGCTCGGTAATCAGCGTCATATACTCCGTGCTATCGGATACTTGGCCGACCGTTCTTTTAAACGCGTGTCTTATAGCCGTGAACGTATATCATCTTGTAAAATTGTATATGCAAAACAAAAAATCACAGCAAACAGAATGAAAGGAAAAATAAAATGAAACTTATTATAGACAACATCACCTGTGAGGCTCTCCCCGGTGAATCTCTACAGGATATAGTTAAAAGGCTTGGCTTTGTAAATGGGCAATTATCAAACGACCCCATTGTCGCGAAAATTTCCGGCAGAGTCTTTACACTTGCATACATACCTCTGCGTGAAAAGGATATGCAACCCGAAAGAAAAACCATACGTACTGCAATGTCAGCCTCGGGCGGCGTTGTAAAGCTCCTCAGATATTCTGACCCGCAGGGACGCGAGGCATATATGCGTACTGCTCAGTTTGTTATCTTCCTCGCTATTGAAACGCTCTGGCCTAACTCTAAGGCTAAGATGAGCTGTACCGTAGGTTCCGGAGTGTACTTTAAGGTGACCGGATGCGACTTCTCGGTGGAAAAGCTCAAGGCAAAGATTGACGAGATAATTCATGCTGATCTCCCGTTAACAAGGAGAAAAATCCCTACAAAAGACGCCATAGAATACTATGAAAATCAAGGCTTAAAGGATAAAGCACAGCTTCTTAAGTATAGAAAGAACTCCACCTTTAAGATATATGAGAGCGGCGATTTCAAAGACTACTTCTACGGAGAGATGGCTGCATCCACCTCTGCACTACGTTCATTTGACATTATCCCCTCGCCTGACGGCTTCATATTTGTTCTTCCCGATCCCAAGAATCCCGATCGTGTATCCGAGTACCGCGAGAGTCCAAACTTCTTCTCAGTTTATACTGAAGGTAAGGACTGGGGCGAACTTATGGGATGCGAAACAGTATCTCACCTCAATGAGCTTGTAAAAAGCGGAAAAATTCGTGAACTTATCCGTGTTAATGAGGCTCTTCATGAAAAGAGATTTTCCGAAATTGCAGATATGATATCGGCTCGCGGGGCGAAAGCGGTAATGCTTGCAGGTCCAAGCTCATCGGGTAAGACCACCTCTGCAAACAGACTTGCAACCCAGCTTAGAGTACACGGAAAGACTCCCATACTTATGAGCCTTGACGACTACTATATCGACAGAGATAAGCTCGATCCGGGTCCGGACGGCCAAGTTGATCTTGAGCATATAAACACTCTCGATACCGAGCTTTTCGGAATCCACCTCCGTGACCTTCTTGAAGGCAAAGAGGTTGAACTGCCCACCTTCAATTTCAAAACGGGCAAACGTGAGTGGCACGGTCATAAGCTCCGTCTCACCGACCGCACGGTAATAATTGTCGAGGGATTACACGGACTTAACCCAAGCCTGCTCCCGGATGGACTCGACCATAATCTCGTGTTTAGACTCTATGTCACACCGCTCTTGGCACTCAACCTCGACGACCACAACAGAATTCCGTCAAGCTACCTCAGACTCCTCAGACGTACCGTCCGTGACTTCGAATCGCGTGGCTCATCGGTGCAAAGAACACTCTCTATGTGGGATTCGGTACGCCGAGGTGAAGAAAGATGGATCTTCCCTTACCAGGAAAATGCCGACGTTATCCTCAACAGCTCTACTCTCTACGAGTTATGCGTAATCAAAAAGCACATTTATCCCCTGCTCACCCCCATCGACGCCTCCGACGAGTGCTATGATCAGGTAAGAGCTATGGTTAAGGTGCTCAACTACGTACTCGAAGCCGATGTAGACGATGAAATACCTCCGACAAGCATCGTCCGCGAGTTCATCGGCGGAAATAGCTTCTATAAATAATAAATAGTTAAACAAAAAGAGGAGCCGAAGCTCCTCTTTTCTATGTTCTGCGCTAAATAGCCCGTAGGGTTAGATAAAATCAGATGAAGAAAGCGGCTTTGTGGCGCGAAGGCGTATACACATACGTCGAGTGACAAAAGCCGCTTAATACAAAAAGGAAGCCCGAAAGCGGACTTCTCATAAGGATGTTTGCAAATTGAATTGTAGGGACAGGCGTCCTCGACTGTCCGTTTTCAATCGCATTTTTATTTTCTTTCACCCCAAGCAAAAGATGGATATGGTTAGGCATTATTACATATTCCTCAACAGATAGATGATTATAGAAATCATTTAATTGTTTGATATATTTATCTGCTATTTGCCCGTATTTTGTCAATTCGGGGTGCGGACAATCGAGGATGCCTGTCCCTACAATGGAACGCGATGAGTGCGGACAGTCGGGGACGCCTGTCCCTACAATGGAACGCGGTGAGTGCGGACAGTCGGGGACGCCTGTCCCTACAATGCGAGAGAGAAAGCATCGTCTATTCTGTGTGCAAATCGTTATGAAATATACACCAGCGCTGTTGTAATCAAAGCTCTGATATCTTGGAGTTTTTCTCTTTTTTAATTCATCCATGTTCATCACCCACACCATTATAACACAAATCGGCAGAGAAAACAAGTTCTCTGCCGAAATTTGTTTGTTGCGGACAGTCGAGGACGCCTGTCCCTACAAATTGTAAACTTCCTTATGGGAAGTTGCGCAAAGCTTACTTTTTTGTATATTCTTCGCTGATTTTAGCAGGGCTAAATAAATTTAGATGCAGAAAGCCGCTTTGCCGACCGAAGGCGTATACGCATACGTCGAGGAAGGAAAGCGGCTTAATAGAAAAAG
>JAZRAE010000116.1:0-8673 GCA_045634385.1 Eubacteriales bacterium
GGATGTTTATCCAAAAAATACAAAACGTTTTTATAAATATCATCTCATCCCATTAACAAAATACGAACTTTTTCTTTTTTCTCTATTTTTTTAGCAAAAAACCCTTGACTTTTCATTAACTTGGTGATATAATGTATTAGCGTTTTGATCGGAGACCTCCGGTCTATAAGACGAGAATCCACTTTCATCGCTCAGCGATGCGAAAACAAAACAATAAAATCTGGGTGTGGCGCAGTTGGTAGCGCGCTACCTTGGGGTGGTAGAGGCCGCAAGTTCAAGTCTTGTCACTCAGACCAAAAAAGGGAGATCCGCAAGGGTCTCCCTTTTAGTTTTCCACATTTCCACAATCATTTTTGAGTGACAAGCGCAAAATTGCGGTCATTCTGCCACGCCAAGTGCCACTACGGGTGGCATTCTTGGGGTTGTAGGGTAGCAAGGTAAAAACAGTTGATAACTGTTTTTACCGCAGCGAAACCGCCGGGAGCAAGGAGTTGAAGGAGGGAGCCGGTCGACCGACGCGCAACGACTATGCGACGGTGGAGGGCAACGTAAGTTCTTACTCTATACATCGCAGCGACTTGACCGGGTAGCGCAAACATCGCTCTGCCGAGCGAGAAGTCTTGTTTGCTACTCGGCAGGCGTACACGCCGAGCTTAACGCAATGTTCCACTCAGACCAAAAAAAGCATTGGAAACACTACGTTTTCAATGCTTTTTTCATTATAACAGAAAAAGATTCGTTTGTCACGGAAAAACAGATTTAATAATAATTTATTTTTAGGTATAATCAAGCGTGTCCCACGACATAGGCAGAGGCAGCCATGAGGCAAGGAGCGGAGCCTTTGCCGCGATATTTACGGGAGGAGTGAAGCCGAAGAGTGTCCTGGTTGCCTCAGCACGGTCAAGAGTGATATCTGCATCCTTATCGGTCTTTCGGCATCCGGCGCCATCAGCGTTTGCGTATAGCTCAATTCTGCCGTAGCCATCAATATCAATAACCGCACTGCCGTGGAGCATAGTATTCTTATCCTTGATCTTCAAAAGAGCATCGGTGAGCTTCTCGTAATTTAAGATCTTGAAATGCGAGGGAGACTGAATAAACCACCCCTCAACTCCCGGGATAAGTCTCGTTATAACGTCGGTTCTGTGAGGACCGATATTGAGATACAGCGCGAGTCCGACGCGCCTTTGCCAAGCACAGAGTATATCCACATAGCAATCGGTGCTTATGGCATTCATCTCAAGAATATTCCTGCCGTTGTGGCTCTTGCCTACGTACTGTGCGTCAGCCTGTGCTGCGAGATAACCGATAGGCTTGTCCTCACGGAGTGCCAAATACCCCGTGCAATGCTTTGTGCCGAGAGATAAATATACGTCGCGATAGTTGTCCTCTGTTCCTCTCTCAGCGTATATCTTAGCCGTATGATAGAGCCCGTCGACGAATTTCAGAGCTTCGATATCATCTCTTTCTATTTCTCGGAAGGTGATGTCGGCACCGCCGTCACCGAAGTACTTGACGCGGTTGTCCTCGTTGAAGGTCATACGGTAGCTTGCACCCGCAGGCTGAAAGCCATAGCGCGCATATCTCTGTCTCGCACCGCCCAGCCGCGCTCCGTCAGCGCCCACTCTCTCAAGTTCATTCATTATTTCCGTGAATATCTTGGTAAAATATCCGCGCCCCTCGTATTCCGGGAGCGTTGCTACGTTTCCTGTAGTGAAAAAGAGCAGGGGAACACCGCCGATCCTCAAGTGTAAGGGATACATTCCGGCGACGGATACGAGCTTTCCGTCCTCGAAAATTCCGAAGTGCCGTTTCATATGTTCATCATCTCTTACCCACATCTTTGGCTGCTCGTTCAAAAAGTCGACCTCGCGTCCGTTTTTATGACCGAAGGTCTTGTTGAGAACCAAGAGCAGCTCGTCGTAGTCATCCTTGCATAAGCGTCTGAATTCCATATAGATATCTCCTTGTGCTTTTTTTGCATTATAAAATACTTTTTTAAATAATAAAGTAAAAACGCAAATAAATAGAAAAAACTCAATAAGCCGTGAATTTCAATAAAATATTAAATATCAGCCGACCGTTATTCTTCCGATCTCGGAGAACGCACCGTCCCTTGCCATATTGTTTGCGAAGAGGACGTCCGTCACGCCGTCGGTTATTCCAAGCTCGAGCGCGTATTCGCCGCGCGGCAGATCGCAGGGAAGCTCGAGCGTCGCAGCTATTAAATGATTGCCGGGCAGCCAATCGCGAATATCAGCTTTGATAACCGTGTCATAGCTCACCACGCCTCTGAGTCTTACTATAACGGGATAGCTGTAATATATCGGTGCGACTCCGACATTTTGTATACAGAGACTTAAGGAGAGCGTGTCGCCGGGGAGACATTTATCGGGATATTCGGATATTCTTATTGCGAATCGATATCCCATCCTCTTGATCCATTCTTGAACCTTTTTAGTGTACTGTTCTGGAATAAATACCGATTTTGCATTAAATGATGAAATATGCCATCCGAGAGACTCTTCTATAATATAGTCTATATCCCATCCCATCTCGTACCAGTGCTTCATCACCCAGCATGACTCGAAGGCAATGGGAGCTCTCTTCCACACCTCACCGAATTCGGCAAAGGCGCGCGGATAGAGGTATGACATATGCTGCCACTTCATATCACCAAGACAGTCTGCTCGCAGACCTATCGGATGCTGCGAGAGCATATAATTTATTGAATCGGGATGGTTGAACTGTGAGAGAAGGTGCGTCTTTTTAAAGCCTTCGATATATGCTTCAGCGAGCATTTTCCAATCCTTCTGTTCAAGCATATCCGCTTGTGCGCCCTCGCCCCATGCGCTGACGAGTGAGACGTCGACGGCACTCACCCTACCGTCTCCGTCAATGTGCTCGGCTATTTTTCTAATAAGCTTAGAGTAGCTATCGAAGTATAGCGGGCACAGAGGAGACGACTTGTCACCCACCTCGCGCCTTGGCAGTCCGAGCTCCTTAATTATCCATTCGGGCAGCTCGAGATCCTCGTCAGGACGAGCCGCATGAGGAGGAAATCGGAGAATAACCTTTTGCCCTCTTTCCTCTGCTCGGGAGAGGATGGAGTCAAGCAGGGAGGTATCGTATATTCCGCGCTCCCTCTCGATCTTGCGCCACGGTAGTCTAAAATATGCAAGCGAGGTGTCGGGGTAACCCTCGATGCCGATTTTTCTGAACATCCCTTCGTTATCCCCGAGCTTCTCCATCTTCCACGCGTTCTCCACGGAATATGGCTCTCCCATCATCTCCTCGTTGAGTGCATCTCCTCTGAAGCGCTGAAAGGTAGTGAATCCCTTGTGCGGGTTTCTGAGTAGCTCGTCCGACGGACGAAGTAACGTTTTTTTGTTAGGATATCTTATCATAATTTTTCCAATCAGATCTCATACATTCTGAAATTCAGCCTGTCGGGCAGGGGCTTCCCGTCACCGTATATATCCTTCCATACGGCGGATACCGAGAGCTCCCCCTCCTTGATGTCAGGCATCTCGAAGCTTTCGTTTACGTACTGCCCTGCCTCGTCACGCCTTCCGAGATTTACGAGAGCTATCGCGGAATAAAGCTTAAGTCTCGATATTTCTTTTATCCCGGAGGGGAGAGTGTCGTATATCGCGAGCCATTTTTCATCCTCCCCGAGTGCCGTCAGCGTCTTTGCAAGATCTTGGATAAGTCCGCGCTCGGGTACTGTCATAAGCTCGTATGCACGCAGTATATTTTCAATAGCTCCGTCACGGTTTTGGTATACGTTTTTATATAGAGTTGCGATATTTCTTCTTGCAAGAGGATTGTCAAGCTTTTTTACGGAAATATTGAATGCATCAAGCGCACCGTCGGTGTCTCCAAGTGCATAGCGCGCAGTACCTATATGAAGATAGGTGTACCAGTGATCGCCGCTTTCGTATTTTGTGCTTCTCTCGAGTGCCCTGAGAGTCACCGCATCCGTCCTGTAGCTTTTCGGGTAACATTCGGGATGACGGTCGGGCAAATATCCGTACTCGCTGAGTGCTACCCAATCAGCCTCGCACTCACCTAGGCTCTCTTTTGGAAAGGTATAGTATTTACTGATGTGCTCGCCCTCGAGCACTCCGAAGCCTGATCCGATATGAATAACCGTCTTTTCTTTATCAAGAGGTATCGGCATTTCTGCGGGATCAGGCATAGAGCTTACAATTTCAGATACTGCATCCTTCGCCGCTATTCTCTCACCGTTTGTAATTTTCGGATCCATATTTACAACGGTGTAGCATTCGGTGAAGGTAATGGCGGTGTTGTCGGGCATAGGTATGTGTTCCATTTGCATATACCTGAGTCCCGCTTGTATCTCAATATACGCCCTGTCGCTGCCGCATAAATGCCTGTTCCAATTTCTTCCGCCAGTCTTCTGTCCCCAGAAGAAGGTTTTACGTCCTATAAGCTCAGGGGTGGAATATTCCAAAAGACCGATGCCGTCCTCCTCGGGGGCGGCTATCCATTTTCTTCCATCATTTGTTATATAGAACACGTCTCCCGCGTGCTTCGCACCCTCGGGACGCGACATATCCGCACCGCCGAAGAACGGAACCTCCTTCTTGTCGATTATGTAATGGTTGTCTTCATAGGTGCAGGTGAACATCTCCTCGGCATCCGTGAGCACTCGTACACCTCGCTCGGGTACTGCGATATTACTCCACCAATAGTTGTATGAGTCTTTGCCGGAATAGTTTTCGATAGTTGTTCTTATATAGAGCTTGTCGTCTCCGCTTGGAATGTAGGCATTTATTCCCCAAACCGTGCCTCTTATCCTTTCGTATTCGTACAAAGAGAGAATGGGCTCACCGAGCTCATTTTCACTTCTTGCTGCAAATATTGAGGAGCAGGTGAAGGGAGAATGCCCCTTTATACCTGCGTTGAACTCAACACCGCCCGCAACCCACGCGTTTCTGAGTGCGAGATTACCGGGCTGTACTATATCGTTAACGTAGAGCAGCTCACGTCCAAGCTCCTTGTGATATAAGCTCCATAGCCTTCCGCCAAGCTCGGGAAGAAAGGTTGCTTTTATCTTTTCATTCTCGAGTATCAGCGCCTTATACGGGCGCTCCTTTATCACTCTGTCGTATCTGTCTTGGGAGAGGTAGGGAAGAAGGGTGTTGATCTTTCCCTTGCCGAAATAGATCTTGTCCTCCTCCGTGACTCTTTCCGTCGTATCGCATCTTGCGTGTATGTATGACGTGTCGAGCATATCGGGCATCGGATTTTCACCGCCGATATCAGCCGACTTAAGTAAAATGATCTGTTCCTTTAGTTCGGTCATTGGTTTTATACCTCGTTATTGGTTTATCTCTGCTTTTTTGATTATGACGGTATCCTCATACTCTTTGAATATTTCGGGTATTATCTTCTCGATCTTTCGCTCGGAGCTTATCACAAGCTTATAATAGACCTCATTTCCGATAATCTCGTAATCGCACGTAAAGGTAGGTTCGAGAATGTGCGATTTTGTGCCGTTCGGATCGTCACCGTCATCGTAATCAATAGGGAATATCACTCCGATATTACAGCCGTAATATATAGGTAGGAGCTCTTCTGTTCCGTCTTTGTAAACTATTCGGTAGTCACCCATTTTGTCCTTATCATAGTCTATCGTAACTCCGTCCCAGAAGATCTCGTGCGGAACCTTTACTAATGATCCGTGTATGACGGTAGCCGTATGGGGAGCTTTATCGAGACTTCTCTGATAACGGAAGAGGTCACTCGCCGCAGCGAGCGTATTTTCCTTTGCCTTGTTTTCGTCGAAGTCTCTTTGCCATAGCATCATAGAAGCATACGCCATATTGAAGAATATTGCCATTCTCTGCATATGATCTCTGTCGAGCATGCTCCAGTTTGATATGCATATTCCGTCAACTCCGCGACCTATGCAGTAAAACCAATTCTTAAAGCTCCTCGGATAGAAGTTTCCGTATACGGTCGTCATACCTCGTCTGATGTACTCTAGGTCGAGATCCTCGTCGTAATGGTGCAGCCAGTTCATCATTACGATGTCCTTCGGGAGTATGTCTATGCAGCTATCTGTCCTCGGAGCGTGGAAAACATACGTGCCGCCCGTCCTTGCTATTTCCTCACCTGCCCGACACCATATCTCTTTATTTACATTGAAGATCCTTCCGCGTATCTCAACGGTTTCTGCCGTCGGTCTTTTTGCAACTGTGACTCCCGAGCCGCGAACGTTTCCGTTTTTATCCGTGCATCTGACGGGCATATCTGCCCACATCATTACTTCTATGTTTTGTGCTTTTATGTAATCGTAAATCTTCTTTACGTCATCATAGAAGAGCTTTGCCGGGTCCTTACCTCGACACTCGTCACACATACACGCAGAATACCACTCATCGTGAGCTATATGCATGGTCTTCGGGCGAAATACCTCTATGACCTCGTCAATGACGTCGAAGAGAAGCTCGTATACCCCGGGGCGAAGCGGACAGTAGGTGTCGGGAATAGGGTCAAGAGGATTTTCGGCAAGCTCGGGGTGGCGCGTCAGAAGATAGTCGCTGTGCGAGAGGGAGGGGACCTCGGGTATCACGTCAATACCGCGCGCTCTGGCATATTTTATAATATCGCAAAGCTCGTATTGACGAAGATATGAGCCGCCGCCGTTTTCCCAGTGTATGGAGTCCTTGTTGTGCGGCATGCATCTTTGAGCCTTGAAGGATTTTCCGATATATTCGCAGAATATCTCCGTGTATTCCTCCCACCCCTCGTTGATCTCGGGGTGACGCTTATATTCCATAGCGCCGCCGACCTCCATGACGATTGCGTTATATCCGTAAGACAGGCACATATCGATGAAGGATTTATAAAAGTCAATTTGATCGCGTCCGGGAACGTATGTCTTTATTGCACGGAAGGGAACTAACGGTGTGTTATATACAGCACCGCACGCAATTCCCGAGCTGTAGCCGTTCGCAATCCTTGATGCACCGTACAGATCGGCTCTAAAAGCGGATGAATAAACGGTAATCGCATCAGTATCGAAGGTAATGAAATAAGAGTCCTCGTGCGCCTCTTCACACGTCGGGAATAGCTTTCGTGCCGATTTGAATGCCTCAGCGTCAAAGGGGCGGAAGTATATATCCTTGACACCGCAGAGATCCTCCCGAAGTCCGTCGAGAATACCTTCTATGATCTTGTTATCGGTGTGTATGACTGTGTTTTTACCAATATGTATCTTAGAATCCCAAAAATAGGAATAAGTGTCGTTGATTCGCCTCATCGCGAGCTCCTCCTTTGCTTTTATAAGTTGATTTTATCATCCAAAATGAATGAAAAACATGTTTTTTTGTTGTTAATACATTTCTTTTTGTTGTTTTATTGACTTTATACGTTTGTTATGCTAAAATACATATAAAAAACAGGAGACTTTCTGTGATCAACTATAAGGTTAACTGTCCGAAGGGGATGACTGATATCCTTCCCGTTATGGTAGGTCGGTCACGCTGCACACCCGATATGTCATACGGACCGCACGTAAGGGATCATTATATTATTCACTTCTGTATTTCGGGACGCGGTGTTTTATATAAAAAGGGAGAGGAATACAACGTCGAAGAGGGCGAGATGTTCATAATCCGTCCGGGCGAGGAGACCACCTATACCGCCGATACGAAAAATCCGTGGTACTACACATGGATATCCTTCGTCGGTGAGCGAGCATCCGTTTTTGATAAAGGGCAATGTGTGAGAAGAATACCAGGGGATATAGCTATCCGTCTTCTTGACCTCGTCGAGGCGGGCGAGACCTGTGCCGATATTTTCGTGTCTTTACTGTACAATCTCATTTACGATCTCTATTCCGTAAGCTCGCTGCCGTATGACAGACTAGCCGAGGTGAGAAGATATATAAAATATAAGATGAAGATGAACGCCTCCGCGTCCGAAATAGCAGAGATGTTCAACTATGAGCGCAGCTATCTTCACCGTAAGTTCAAGGAGCGCTACGGAATAACCGTAAAGCAGTATATTACCGAGGTCAGAATGACCCGAGCGAAGAACCTTCTGCTTGCTGGGTATTCGGTTATCGAGACATCGTATCGGACAGGGTATTGCAACGAGTTTGTTTTTTCGAAAGCTTTTAAGAAATTTTACGGCACGTCACCGAGCTCACTGAAGCCGAAGCAGATGAATAAAAAGGAATTGAATTAGAAAAAATGAAAAGGGGCTGTCTCAAATGCAAAATTAAGAGCGTTTGAGGCAGCCTCTTCTCTTTTGCAAAAGTTTAGTATTTAACCGTGTTGTATGTTTTACTCTGTATAGGTCTTTATCGCGTTTTCTATCATTTCATAAGCCTTGTCAACTACGGCACTGTCCTCTTCGGTGAGGTTATAGAGAGGTGCGCGCACACCGCCGAGATCGAGCTCACAGGCGGATCGCAGACAGTTAACATCCCCTGCGCCTTTGCCCTCCCCGGTCTTCACGATCTCACGGTAGAGGCCACAAGTTCAAGTTTTGACACGCGTTGGGGTAGTAAAGGCTGTAAGTTCAAGTCTTGTTACTCAATCGATTATATTCATAACACATTTTATTTATGGAGACCTTTTATTTTATGAATAAAGACTTCTGCTTGTGGTTATTCTACCTTACCATGTGCCGTCT
>JAZRAE010000117.1:0-2288 GCA_045634385.1 Eubacteriales bacterium
AACTTTTACTCTTAACATACATCAAAAATCCCTTCAAAAATATCTATGAATATTATAACATATTATAAGTGTTTATTCAACACTTAACCCTGCTTTTATGTTTTCATCTCTGTATCATAGTTAATTACATTTTGTTTGTGATTCTAATTTATTTTCCTTTTAATTGTGTAGGAATGATACGTTTTCTGCTAAAGGAGTTCCAATTCTGTGCTAGGTGAGTGATTAATGTTAGTACAGAGGTAAACCCCAAATGACAACTAACAAAACAAAATTAGAAATCTGGACCGAAGCTTATGGCGAGTTTTCAGCTCCGCTTCAGCGACGTCTTGACAAGATGGTTAACGACTACGCAAAAGATATGGGTGTTGGTTTGGCTCAAGAAATCTCCGAAAGGTCTCTCAAGGGTTTTGTGGGTAAGCGGTATTATCGAGAATACAACGGCAAGGTTCATCAAGTCACACAAGTTAACAACGAGTATCTTTACGACGGCAAAATCTACTACAGTCTATCAGCTATCGCATTAGTTATTACTGGTACAAAATGGAACGGCAAGCGGTTCTTCGGAGTATGCTCATGAAGAAAATCCGTTGTGCAATCTATACCCGTAAATCATCTGAAGAAGGCCTTGATATGGAGTTTAACTCCCTTGATGCGCAACGTGATGCGTGTGAAGACTACATCAAGTCCCAAAAACACGAAGGCTGGGTTCTTATCCCAACACAATACAACGACGGAGGTTTCTCCGGTGGAAATATGGAACGGCCAGCGTTCAAAGAACTTCTGGAGGATATAAAAGCCGAGAAAATCGACATTGTTGTGGTCTATAAAGTCGATAGGCTTACGCGTTCTCTAATGGATTTTTCCAAGATTATCGAAGTCTTTGATGCGCACGGAGCCTCGTTTGTGTCGATTACTCAGCAGTTTAATACGACGACTTCTATGGGACGGCTTACGTTGAATATGCTTCTCTCATTCGCTCAGTTTGAACGTGAAATCACAAGCGAACGTCTCCGTGATAAGAACCAAGCAACACGACAAAAAGGGCTTTATGTCGGTGGGCGGCCATCTATTGGGTACAAGCGTGATCCGAATGTCGGCAACATCGTTATTGACGAAGAGCAGGCATGGTTAGTTAGGCTGGCTTTCTCAAAATATCTTGAGTTCAAGAGTGTTAATAAGCTCCATCGCTATATTCGAGATGAGGTTAAGTACAGAAGCCCAAAAGGTAATGTATATACCAAAGGGGCGCTTACTCATATGCTTAAGCGCAAGATATACATTGGAAAGCTTGAATACAAAGGCAAAGTCTATGACGGTGTTCACGAGCCAATTATTGATGAAGAAACTTATAATAAGGTTCAAGAACAGTTGGCAGTTAATAAGCAACACGAGCTTGCATATATGAAGCCTGCTCATACATTCTCGCTTCTATGTGGAAAACTTTTTGATGATAAGGGGAATTATATGTCGCCATCATCTAGCACAGGCACCAAGAATAAAAAATACAAGTATTACATATCACAGGCGATTATTCAAAATAGGGAACACGAATCTGGTTCATTGGATAAGATTAGCGCGCCGGAAGCTGATGATGCGATTCGTCGGGTGGTTTTGGAGTACTTGCGTGATGTGAAAAATATTCAGCCACTATTTGAGGATAGTTCGATAAAGATGCAAAAACAGATTCTAAAATCGCTATCGACGCTTGAGATTCACGATAGAGCGGTACGAGCTGTGATGCAAAAAGTTACGGTCTCAAGAGATTATATTGAGCTTGAGCTGAATAGAAAGGCTATTAAGCGTGTGATTGAGATACTTAATTTTGACGAAGAGTTCTGTGTTCAAGTCGATGATGAGGATATAGTGACGATTAAGAAAGAAATTCGAATAGTGCCAGCGCCACGCAGAGGCGGGAAGAAAATTCTGTTTGATGGCGATGAGATGTATAACTTATCTTTGGTACAGGCAATAACTCGAGGGCTATATTATTACAGGCTTTGGGAAGAGGGGCGTTTGTCAGAAAAAGAAAAACAAAGTAGTTATGTGCGACGATTGATGTCGCTAAGGTTCTTACCACCACAACTTGTTGAAGATATTTTGAACGGAAAACAAGACCCGCTACTCACTATTGAAAAACTTGTCGATATGGCAAAGATTGAGAATATCGGCCGTGGGGTAAATAGAGGGGCAAATACAAGAGGGGTAAAGGGGAGAGGTAGATGGTAGGTATAAATGAGTAGGCTTATAAATAATTGTGAGCACTCCCCTTTTAAGGGAGTGGTCTTTTC
>JAZRAE010000118.1:0-10965 GCA_045634385.1 Eubacteriales bacterium
TGATAATTTTTCTTGCTTTAAGGACGGTGTATATATGGGTCAAGTTAGTCCCGAGGTAATAAAGCAAATGAAAAAGGCGAACTAATTTGTCTTTCGCCTGGCGGAGCGTAAACGAAATTGCCACCTCTGTCAAGGGAAAAAACATTGCTGATAATAGAAAAAACAAAAACACCAACGCAATCTTTTTTCTTAATCCTTGACAGAGGCGTCCCTTTCGTTTTGGTTGCTCCTGCCGAAAGAAAAATGAAAAACAATTTTATAATTTAGGAGGTAAAAACTAATGAAAACAGCAGTAATTTATGCTCGTTACAGCAGTGAAAAGCAGACAGAGCAGTCTATTGAAGGTCAGCTTCGTGTATGTAACGAATTTGCGGCACAAAACGGCATAATCATCGTTGACAAGTACATAGACAGAGCCACCACAGGTACTAACGACAACAGAGCCGCATTTCAAAAGATGTTAGCCGATGCAGACAATAAACCCGTCTGGGACATTGTTCTGGTATATGCTCTTGATAGATTCGGTAGAAACTCTATTGAGATTGCATTAAACAAGCAGCGGCTTTCAAAGAATAACATAATACTTATTTCAGCAACGCAGAGAACGTCGGTTAATATTGACGGCAGTAAAAACCTTGATGGTATTCTTCTTGAGAACGTGCTTATAGGTCTTTCGGAATACTACTCTGTAGAGCTTTCACAGAAGGTAAGGAGAGGTCAGAGGGAGAGCCGTCGCAAAGGCAACTTTCTTGGTGGCAGACCACCTTACGGATATAGAGTTGAAAACAAGAAAATCCTGATACATGAGGAGCGAGCTGAGGTTGTAAGGTTAATATTTGACCTATACGTATCCGGAAAATGTGTGCGAGAGATCCTTGAGGAGCTTAATAAACGGGGTATTCTTTATAACGGCAAACCGATATACCAAAGCACCTTATTTAAGATTTTGAAGCTTGAAAAATACACCGGTGTTTACAGATATGACGGTGAGGTTTACAGGGATATGTACCCTCAAATAGTAGATACAGCGGTATTTCAGCGAGTGCAACGAATGATGGATAAAAACAAGCACGGATCCAGCAGTCGAAATACCGATTTTCTGTTGAAAGGAAAGCTTTTCTGCGGTAGATGCGGTATGAAGATCAACGGTGACAGTGGAACGGCAAAAAGTGGCGAAATGAAGTTCTACTACACCTGCTCTAACAAAAAGCGTTTCCGAGGTTGCAGCAAAACGAGTCTAAAGAAGGAGGCACTTGAAAAATGTGTGATAGATGCAACACTTAAGCTTCTGAACACCCCTGAGAAAATATCTAGCCTTGCAGACGAGATTGTTAAGCTTAACGAACAAATATCTAAGGAACAAAGCATTCTTAATTTGCTTGTTAGCGAAAGGGCTAAAATACAAAAGTCACTTGATAACGTTATGATAGCGATTGAAGAAGGCATAATCACCTCAACCACTAAGGCGAGGATGACCGAGCTTGAAAATTCGCTTGCAGAAATCAATATGAAGATTGCTGCCGAAGAAAGTAAGCTTGACAGGACACTAAAAAAAGAAGACGTAGAAAAGTTTATAATCGAGGCCCTTGCATCCGAGCCGAAGGCAATGATTGAGCTTTTGATTGACAAGATAGTTCTCTATGAGGATAGGATAGAAATATTTTATATATACGGCAATAATACTGATCCCGATGAACCCAATTTGGAAGTTCATCGGGACTTCTTTTTATGTAACCAAGAAATAAAAATAACTCAAAGCGGCTTTAGTACCATCTTTGAGCTTGAATTATAAAGAAAAATAACCAGTCGGGTTCGACTGGTTATATTGTGGTGACTCGTACGGGAATCGAACCCATGTTACAGCCGTGAAAGGGCCGTGTCTTAACCGCTTGACCAACGAGCCTGGTAGCGAATGTCGGATTTGAACCAACGACCTGCGGGGTATGAACCGGACGCTCTAGCCAACTGAGCTAATTCGCCATGTTGCGTGAGCTCTCATAAATCTCGCTTGAGTATTATACCACAGAAATAAATGAAAGTCAATAGCTTTTTGAAAAATATTTTCGAATATATTTCAACTTGATTTTCCTACTCTATTTTTAACCTGTGTACGTGTATTTAATAATGACAAAATATGAGTTATTATTAACTCGGTTGACAAATATCGGTGTGTGTTGTATAATAGGGTATAGTTTTGGATTACATACTTTTGCGCGTGTTATGCACTGTGCGAAATGTTAAGGAGAGAAAAACATGTCAGCACCTTTGCTTATCGGTATTGCGGGCGGAACGGGCTCGGGCAAATCCACGTTTGCTACCGGACTCAAAAAACTGTTTCCCGATGATATTACCATAATTTCCTACGATAATTATTATAAGCCGCAAGATCATCTTTCCATGGACGAACGTCTTAGGACGAATTACGATTGTCCCGATGCGCTCGACACGGATCTACTTGTAAAACATTTGAGAATTCTTCAGCGTGGGGAATCGGTACAGATACCAAATTACGATTTCTGTATACATACCCGCAGAGATGATTATACAGAGGTTAAAGCCACCCCCGTGATAATTGTTGACGGCATTTTGACCTTCCATGATGAAAGATTGCGTGAAATGTTCGATGTTAAGATATTTGCCGATGCAGATGCCGACGAACGTATTCTTCGCAGACTCCGCCGTGACGTTACAGAACGTGGACGTGATATTGACGGAGTAATAAGGCAGTACGTTGATACTGTAAAGATAATGCACGGTATATACGTTGAGCCGACGAAGAAGTATGCGGATATTATGATAAACGGCGGTATGAATAAGACTGCACTTGATATAGTAGCCGCAAGAATCTCTAATAAGCTGAAGGAGGAAAAGTAATGCACAGAAAGAGTAACAAGCTGCTTTCCTTAATATTTCTTTTGGCTGTAATGGTTCTTATTATCACCTTCTCGATTGGATTGCCGATTTACATAAGACCTTTCTATTACGCTCACGTGGAACTTTTGGATATGGAAGGTGAGTGGGGAATAGATAAGGAATACATAATCGAGGCGTATGATGAGATTCTTGATTTTCTTACACTTGATGGCAAGGAATTCGGCGCAGGTATTCTTCCTTACTCCGAAGAAGGAAAAGGACACTTCGAGGATTGTAAGGTGTTGTTCGATCTTAACAGAAATGCCTTTATAATTTCTCTTGGACTAATATTACTACTTCTATTCTTGAACGTAACGAAGATCATAAAGCTTGCAAAGCCCGGTGGACTCAGACTGAGTTTTTATTCAGGTGTTGGAACCCTTCTGCTCTTTGCAACACTCGCTGTTCTTGTCTCTCAGGATTTTTCAAGCGCGTTTACAATATTCCACAAGATTTTCTTCCCGGGCAAAGATAATTGGATGTTCAACCCATATACCGATCCGGTAATCCTCTTTATGCCTCAGGAATTCTTTATGAATTGCGCTGTGCTAATCTGTGCATCTATTCTTCTTATTTCTGTTATTCTTATCATTAGAGGAATGAAAAAGAAAATAAAATAATTTAAAAAACAAATAAAAATCCACTAAAATGACAACAATAGTGTTCATTTTGGCGGATTTTTTTGTTATAAATATTGGGAAAGAGTTGGCCGTAGTTTAATTAAATCTTCTATTATTGCTTTTCTTTTGGAATGAAGTTGGTGTAGATTTTGGGTTCCTTTTCGATAGGTGGTAACTGCTCTTTGCCAAGCTTTATACACTTGATTAGAAATGCCATATTTCTGCCGAGACCTCGCATAGTGTGCAAGCCTTCGAGATCACGCTCTGCATCCTCGGCGTTACTTCCATGTACCTGATTCCAATACCTCGATGAAACAATAGGCATATCGCTGATCGTAAAGTACTTGTTTAAAACATCAAACGATGCGGTGCATCCACCTCGTCTCGCCGCGACGACGGAGGCGCCAACCTTCATTGATTTATCAAATCTTGAACTGTAGAATAGTCTATCAAGCAGGGCTAAAAATGCACCGTTTGGAGAAGCATAGTATACGGGCGTACCTATAACAAGTCCGTCTGCATCTCGGAATTTTTCCGCAAGCTCATTCACTATATCATTGTGTACGCATTTTCCCAGTTTTCCACATGCGTAGCAACCGGAGCACCCCTTTATCGTCAGATGTCCAACGTGAATTATTTCCGCTGATACCCCTTGTTCCTCGAGTGTATTTGCAACCTCCGATAATGCTCTATAAGTCGTTCCTTCCTTGTGAGGACTTCCATTGAGAAGGATAACTTTTGCTACAGAAGCAGTGTTTGTATCTGTCATAATCATAATCTCCTTTCGACTTTCTACAATAAATATTATAAGCCGAGTTTTCAAAAAATGCAAGGGCAAAGGCAATAGAAACAAGAAAAAGTGCGTTTTAAATGTGAATAAATTGTAAATTTCATTTCTTAACTTATGAACCGTGGGTTCACAATATTATGTAAAACAGCGATTGCTGACGATACTTTTTTGCCCGAATTTTATGTACGATTTATCCATCATGGTATGGGGCGTGTGAGTTTTTCTCAAGAATGAAAAGAGGCTGTAAATGACAATATGCAAACAATTATTTACCTTATGACAAGCGCAAGAAACGAAAGCCGCAGGCTAATGAAATAGGGGAAATTTGTGGAAATTTTTAGATAGCTATTGATATTTTAGAAAATATGTGTTATAATTATTAAACTATTGCTTGCGCGCATAATTAATGTTTTGTAGAAAGGAGAATCGACGATGGAAAATAAATACGTTAGTTTGTTGTATCCGAGTGAAGAGTCGGAGATATTCCACCGCAACAGAGCTAATTTGCCAAACGTCACAGAGGATGTTTGCGATGAGCTTGGACTTAACGAAATTTTTTCGCTAAAGACCTCGTCTTTGACAGACTATTTCACAACCGATGAGAAGGTAATATCCTATAGGCAGTCTACCATTCGCGACCTTCTTTCCATACCCGAGCTAATTGAGACGCTCTCGGGCATTCATCCGATCCTCGACGACATCCGTGAGCTTCGCAGACTCGATAATGAGAACGTCACTTCTGCGGATTCCTATCTGTACAGTATCACCGAGATTGAGCTTTACGTTTCTTGCCTTGATACGTTAAAGCGTGGTTTCTTCGGTGTTAAGGACAAAATAAACAGCGATGCATTTCGTTCGCTTTCAGACTTTGTTTGTGAACTTACCGAGTCCGAGTATTACCGCGAGCTTAATGAAAAGCTTAAGGCACTTTCGGACAGGGTGCACGAGGTAAAGAGCATCACCATAGGCGTTAATCTTGACAGAGAGCTTCGCCCGGAATCGGCGGGGGTCATTTCCATCAACTCCGAGCATTTTAAGTCGGGCAAGCTGCTTGACAAGATTCTGCGGCTTTCCTTCAAAAATGATGCATTCACCTGTATCGCTAACCTTTCTCCTTTTGGTAAAGGGCAGAGCGACAACAAGCAGGAGGCACTGATCGGTGCATTTAACGGCGCAATCGAGGACGTTTTCCGTTCTTCTGTGAAGGGATGGCGAAATATTGTCGCGGATTACGTTATGGACAACACCGATTTCTTGTTAAAGCTCCTTCCTGAGATTGAATTTATTTCTCGTGCGGCGGAGCTGTTGACCAAACTTTCGACACACCCCGGTTGTTCAATATGCTATCCCACACTTGCTCCTATCGAGGATAAACGTTTTGAATCCGTGGGGCTCTATAATCCACGCGTCGCTCTTGCGATCGAAGATGAAATAGTTACTAACGACCTCTCGTTTGACGATGAGGCAAGAATATACGTATTGACCGGCCCTAACCGAGGCGGTAAATCGGTTATAACAGTCGCTCTCGGAGCGGCGCAGGCTATGTGTCAGCTTGGACTTCCCGTACCGGCAGAAAGCTGTGTGATCTCCCCTGTTAGCGGTATCTTCACTCACTTCCCCGAGGGCGCGGATGATACCATTGACAAAGGCAGACTCGGTGAGGAGTGCGCCAGACTTAAGGAAATCTTTGACGGCGCAGATGAGAACACGATGATTCTACTTGACGAATCTCTCTCGTCCACCGGTGCTTATGAAGCATCATACATCGCCTCCGAGATACTTTCCGCTTTCGCGGTTATGAGATGCCGCGGAATATTTTCAACCCACCTCCATGAGCTTGCGGCATCCGTGCCGGAAATCAACGAACGCTCGCTGAATCAAGGCGGTATAAAGCTTGATACTCTTGTTGCTGGAATAGAGGAAGGACAACGCTCCTTCAAGATATACAGAGCAAAGCCTGACGGTAAGTCCTATGCAAGAGATATTGCGGACAAATACGGTCTTTCCTTCGAGAATCTTATGGAGAGGATGGACGCTCGCAGAGCTTTTGAGTAGATATGGGAATTGTAATAGGAATAGACGTCGGCGGAAGCACGACCAAGATAGTCGGCTTTCATAATACCGGCGGGAAAAAGGAACTTATCAGTCCGCAATTTGTAAAGGCAAATGATCCGCTAACTGCGACCTATGGAGCGTTTGGCAAGTTTACCGATGAAAATGGAATCGGCATTGCCGAGATAGACAAGGTGCTTATGACGGGTGTCGGATCCTCGTATGTTAAAAGGGATCTTTATGGTATTGAATGTATACGTGTGCCCGAGTTTGACTGTATCGGCAGAGGCGGTTTATATCTCTCCGGGCTTGACAACGCTCTTGTAGTAAGCATGGGCACAGGCACGGCTCTCATCCACGCAAGACGGGGTGAAGGGATGAAGTATCTCGGCGGTACGGGAGTAGGGGGAGGTACACTTCTCGGACTTTCAAAGCTGCTCGTCGGTGCTGACGACATTGGGCATATCAGTGAGTTTGTGGCGGACGGAAATCTCGGTAATGTGGACCTTAGGATAAAAGATCTGACATCGCCGGGCACACAGCCGGTGATGAACGCAGATATGACCGCTGCAAATTTTGGTAACGTTTCGGACGTTGCCACAAAATCGGACGTTGCAAAGGGAATAACCAATTTGGTTTATGAAACGGTTGGTATGGTTTCCGTATTTGCAGCACGCTCGGTCGGGGTTACGGATATCGTACTGACCGGCAACCTCACAAGACTTGATTCTTGTGTGACTAAATTTGAGGAGTTTAATCGGCTTGGATACGGAGTACGCTTTGTAATCCCTAAGCTTGCAGAGTTCTCCACGGTTATAGGATGCGCTATTTCCGCATTCAATTAAAACAGAATACACGGCTATATGAAAGGATGCAGGATGAATATCTTTCGTTTCATTGTACCAAAAAGTCTTGTTGAATACATCACGCTTGACAGCACGGTAAGACAGGGATTTGAAAAAATGCGTTTTCACAGATACGTAGCCATACCCGTTCTTGACAATGATGGAAAGTATGTTGGTATGCTGCGCAACGATGATATTCTCGAATATTTCCTTTCGGTTGAAAGCTTTGACGTAAAAAAAGCGGAGAGGCGTGCGGTTGGTGAGATAGTAGATCGCTCGTACTCCCGTCCAATATATCATAATTCATCGATGGAAGAGCTTTTTGAACTTGTCAAGGAGCACAACTCTGTTCCTGTTGTGGATGATCGGGGTTGCTTCATCGGAATAGTATTGAGACGCGATGTGATGAACTTCCTTCTCAAGTATTACGATCCCGAAAAACGGGTGTAACGGCGAGAGCCGATTTAAAACAGTTTAATGTAAGGCGAACAGCCTTTAGTATATTTAGAAAATCTTACTTTGACGCGACCACGTCGGAAAGGATTAATGTATGGCAGACAACATTAAGAACGAAACATTGGGAGAGGTAAGCTCCCAAACCCCAGAGCAAGCGGCTCCTACAAGAAAAGAGCCGGTCTTTGCCGAGCCTCAAAAGAGGAAAGAACCAAATTTAAATTCGGGAGATTCTCCGGTAGATCTCTCGGGAAAGAATCTTCCCACGTTTAAGGAAGATCTCGCAGATGAGGATAAGCCTGCGAGAAAAGAGCCTGTTTTTAAGGAGAAAAATCTTCCTAAATTCGCCAGTGAGAAGAAACAACATACCGGTGATGATATTGAAGATGATGACTTCACCTCCGATGCGCTTTCCTTGCCCATCATGATGGCTAACGCAGCTACAACTGTAAATATTGATGCGTCCGGCGTAAAGAATGGCAAGGACGGAAAGAACGGTAATGACGGCAAGGATGGAAAGAATGGCAAGAAGTCGAGGAAGGATGACCATTACTACGGCGATGTAGGATTTGGTGACGGACATTCGAAGATTGATTCCATGGATCGACTTGATGAACTTGCAGTTATGGCATCAGCTCTCGGAAGTTCCGGCGCAAACGCATATCCCGATTATTCCGGTTTGGAGTCAACCTCTTACGTTCCCACGTATGACGAGGAAAATGAAACGATGGAAAAGCAATTAAGGGGTATTCAGGAGGCATCCGATCTTCTGTCTGAAAAGATCCCTTTTGCAGAGAGTGCTCGTCAAAACAAAAGTAGTAAGAGCGAAAAGCATGAAAAAGTAAAAAAGAGCGATTCGAGTGAAAAAAGCAGCACATCGGATACGAATTACACAAGTGAGAAAATCGACGAAAGCGGTAATGCCGATGAATCTCCTAAAAAAGCTGGAAGTGTAACCTTCGTTGATCCCGGCATTGAAGAGGCAAATGAACTTCTTAAGGATGCTAACACAAGATTTGGCAAGCTTAAGCGCACCGGTGATTACGATATTTCCGGCGAATCTGATAAGCAGGTGTATGTCGATGGTGTTAAAACCGAAACAGACATCCTTTTAGGCAAGGTATATGCTCAAGAGAAGCCTATTGATCCCGGTATTGAGGAAGCTAAAGCCCTTCTTGCATACAGAGAAGAGCGCGGAAGAAGACGTGATGATACAATATATATTGTAGACGGTGATGATGCAGATGTGGTCGTATCTGCAGGTATAGGCACCGGTTCTGTCGAGTCTGCCGACGAAAACAAAATTAAGTCTGCTGAAAAGCCTATTGATCCCGGTATCGAAGAAGCAAAAGATCTTCTCGCTTTCCTTTATGATGAAAAGCGTAGACGTAATGATAAATATGATGATGACGGTTCTGTAAACGTGGTCGAGTCTGCAGATGACGTTGTCAAGAAGGATGCCGTTGTTAAGGCTAAGATTGGAGATTACAAATCCCAGAAAAAGGCACAGCGTGATGAGCTTGTTCATATGTCCGAGAGTGACGGATATTATGTTGATGATTACGTGGATTATCCGCATTCTAAACCGTATACCAAAGAAGACAAAGCTATTAACGGTATTGCATATGCCGATCCTACCGAGAAGCCCAAGGCGTCTCGCAGCAGAAGCGATCGCCAGCTCGAGAGAGATGAAGAAACCGTACAAACTATCGTTTACGGTTCTGATGCTCAAGAAGAGGAAGATGCAAAGACTGCGAAGAGAGCTGCTGAAAAGGCTGCAAAGGAAGAAAGAAAGGCCGAGCAGGCTGAGATCCTTGCTTTGCTTGAAGAAGAAAAGCAGAGAGAAAAGGCAGAGAGAGCAGCTGAAAAGGCAGCAAGAAAGGCTGAAAAGGCCGAGAAAAAGGCTGCAAAGGCAGTTGAAGATGATAAGTTCGAGGAAGAAGATGATGATACAAATTACTGTAATCATGAACTCCACGAAGATGAGGAAGATGATACCGTTGAGGTAGTTGAGTCTTTGGGAGACGATACCAATGATACTTCCGAAAAGACGAAGTATGATGGAGTGGCTCAAAAGACCGAGGAAGAATCTCAACAGACAGTAATTGTAGAGGACGAAAAGGTATATTCCGATCCCATTCCCGATACTGCAGAAGAGGATAAGATTTCCTCTAAGGACAGCAAGATTGATAAGAAGGCTGCAAAGGCAGAAAAACGTGCTGAAGAAGCAGAACTTCTTGAAGCAATAGCGGCAGAAAAGGCTGCAAGAAAGGCCGAAAAAGAAGAGAAAAAAACTGAGAGACAGGCCAAGAAGGCTGAAAAGCAGATCGATGAAGAATCTCAGACCTCCATTGAGCGTGACGATTCCGAGACTTACATGGAGCCTGTTAAGGAAACTTATAAAGAAGTAGAGGAAATATACTCTGAGGAAAAGGTTGATAAGGCTGAAGCCAAGGAAGAAGGCAAGGAGCCTATATTCTATGATATTTCCGATCCTTATGCCGCTTACGCCGATGAACCCATAGTAATAGGTAAGGCAAAGAAAGAAGAGCCTAAGGAAGAAACTGCCGAGCAGAAGACAGATAAGAAGGAAACCAAGGCTGACAAGGAAGCTGAGAAAGCATACAAGAAGGCCGAAGAAGAAGAGCTTCTTGCGATTGCAGAAGCAGAAAAACAGCAGGCTAAGGAAGCGAAAGAGGCAGAAAAGGCTGCAAGAAAGGCTGAGAAGGCCGAGAAAAAGGCAGAAAAGGAAGCCAAAAAAGAAGCTGAAAAGGCAGCAAAGAAGGCAGAAAAAGAAGTAGCTTGCGCTGAAGAAGAGACTGTCGAAGAAACGGCAGTAATCGAAGAAAGGGAACCCGAGACCGAGTATGTCAAGGAAACCGTCGAGGCAGAAGAAATAGAGGAAACTGTCGATGAGATTTCTACCGAGGAGAAGACTGAAGAGCCTGAATCCAAGGAAGAGAAGTCGATGCCTATCTTCTACGATGTTTCCGATCCTTATGCCGAGTATGCTGATGAACCTATCGTAATCGGCAAGGCAAAGAAGGAAAAGTCCAAGAAGGAAGAATCTGCAGAGGAAACCACCGAGCAGAAGACAGATAAGAAGGAAACCAAGGCTGACAAGGAAGCTGAGAAAGCATACAAGAAGGCCGAGGAAGAAGAGCTTCTTGCGATTGCAGAAGCAGAAAAACAGCAGGCTAAGGAAGCGAAAGAGGCAGAAAAGGCTGCAAGAAAGGCTGAGAAGGCCGAGAAAAAGGCAGAAAAGGAAGCCGCAAAGGAAGAAAAGAAGGCT
>JAZRAE010000119.1:0-39612 GCA_045634385.1 Eubacteriales bacterium
GGATTGGGGCCTCTCCCGTAACAGATATTGGGGTACTCCTCTCAACATTTGGGAATGCTCCTGCGGTCACAGACACTCCATCGGCTCTATCGCAGAGCTTAAGAGCATGTCAAAGAACTGCCCCGAGAACATCGAGCTCCACCGTCCCTTCATTGATGCAGTGACCATCACCTGTCCCGAGTGTGGCGGCGAGATGAAGAGAGTCAGCGAGGTTATCGACTGCTGGTTCGACTCAGGCTCCATGCCCTTCGCACAGTGGCACTACCCCTTTGAGAACAAGGAGATCTTCCACTCTCAGTTCCCCGCAGACTTCATCAGTGAGGGCGTTGACCAGACCCGTGGATGGTTCTACTCTCTTATGGCTATCTCCACCCTTATCTTTGACTGTGCGCCCTACAAGAACGTTCTCGTTCTCGGCCACGTACTCGACAAGGAAGGTCAGAAGATGTCCAAGTCCAAGGGTAACGCAGTAGATCCCTTTGAGGCTCTTGAAACCTACGGTGCAGATGCTATCCGTTGGTACTTCTACTCCAACTCCGCCCCCTGGCTTCCCAACCGTTTCTTTGGCGAGGCAGTTGTCGAAGGACAGAGAAAGTTTATGGGTACACTTTGGAACACCTATGCGTTCTACGCTCTTTATGCTAACATTGACGGATTCGATCCCACTAAATATACACTCAATAAAGACTCCCTTTCCGTAATGGATAAGTGGATTCTTTCCAAGCTCAACTCGGCTGTAAAGTCGGTTGACAATCTCCTCGCTAACTACAAGCTCACCGAGGCAACAAGAGTCCTTGAGGACTTCGTAGATCAGCTCTCCAACTGGTACGTACGCCGCAGCCGTGAGAGATTCTGGGTTAAGGATATGCCCGAGGATAAGATCAACGCTTATCTCACCCTCTACAACTGTCTTGTAACAATAGCTAAGGTATCCGCCCCCATGATTCCCTTCATGACCGAGGATATCTACAGAAATCTCGTCGGAAGCGTGGATAAGTCCGCACCCGTGTCAATTCATCTTTGCTCCTTCCCCGAAGCAGACGAGTCTATGATAGACAAATCTCTTGAGGAAAATATGGAAGAGGTAATGGATATCGTCGTACTCGGCAGAGCCTGCCGTAACGCCGCAGCTATCAAGAACCGTCAGCCCATCGGCAAGATGTATGTTAAGACCGATAAGGTTCCCGACGAAAGCTTCGTGCCTGTAATCGCAGAGGAGCTCAATCTCAAGAGTGTTGAGTTCACCGATAACGTACGCTCCTTCACTACCTACTCATTCAAACCTCAACTCCGTACCGTTGGACCTAAGTACGGTAAGTTCCTTGGATTTATCAGAAACGCACTTACCACCCTTGACGGTAATGCCGCTATGGATGAGCTTGAAGCAAAGGGTGCAATTACACTCAACTCCGACGGTAACGAGATCGTACTCACTAAAGAGGATCTCCTTATCGAAATGACCAAGAAGGAAGGTTTTGAGTCACTTCAGGATCACGGTGTAACCGTGGTAATCGACAAAAATCTTACTCCCGAGCTTATCGAGGAAGGTAACGTGCGCGAGATCATCTCCAAGATTCAGACCATGCGTAAGGACTCCGGCTTCGAGGTAATGGATAACATCAGAATCGCATTCTCCGGAAACGAAGCAGTTGAAGCTATCGCAAACCGCAACGCCGAAGAAATCAAGTCCGAAACTCTCGGTGTCGAACTCACAACAGGTGCTACCCTCACCCACTCAAAGGAGTGGAACATTAACGGCGAGAACGTAGTGATCTCTGTTGAGAAAATATAAAAAACAAAAACGGCTATCCAAAAGGTAGCCGTTTTTCCAAAAGGAAATATTATGATTTTTCAAAAAATCAAATTAAAGAGTAAATTAGGTAAATTATCGCAAAATTTGTCTATTAATATTTACAAAACAATAGATTCTACCAATACACAAGCCAAACTCTTTGTAGAAAGTGAAAAACGCTGCAACGCTGTTTTTATTGCAAGCGAGCAAACGGCAGGACGAGGCAGACTCGGCAGGAGCTTTGTGTCAAAGAAGAACAAGGGGCTTTACCTCTCTATACTCCTAAATCAAAAACTACCTCCCGAATTTGCAACCGCCCTCACCACGTATATGGCAGTTATAGCCTCGCGTGCTATCCACACCCTCTCGAGTGTTGAGCCGAAAATAAAATGGGTAAACGACCTCTATCTCGGCGGTAAAAAGTGCGCGGGTATTCTCACCGAAGGTAAAGCAAGCGAGGACGGCAACACCCTCGACTATGCGGTAGTCGGAATCGGTATTAATCTCTTAAGCCAGGAGTTCCCGGAGGATGTAAATGCCATTGCAACCACGATCGAGGACGAATGTAAAAAACGCGTAGACCGAATTAACCTTGCCGCCATTATTGCCAAAGACTTCTTCGAGAACCTACACCTTGTCGGCACACCCGAGCTTGCCAAGGAATACCGTTCTCACTCATTCCTCATCGGTGAAAAAGTCACCGTCATAAAGCCCGCCTCAGAGTACGAAGCAACCGTCAAGGACATCACCGATAAATGTGAGCTTGTCCTCACACTTGGCGACGGTACGGAAGAGATACTCTCCACAGGCGAGGTGTCGGTACGAATTGCAAACGGTTAATCTGTCCTGCGCACACGCTCCATAACGCATTAACTAAACAAATCATCTCCGAATTTCGAATTAAATGAGGTATGAAAAATGATACCAAACGGCTATAACACCGAGACAACCGACACAGACTTCAAAATAGAAGACGGCGTCCTCAAAAAGTATATGGGTAAAGACACAGACGTGATCGTACCGTCGGGAGTAACCGTAATCAACCCCTTTGCCTTCTCTAAGTGTCAAAGTATCGTTAATCTGACGATCCCTGACAGCGTACAAAAGATCGAATCATTTGCCTTTTCTAAATGTAAAAATCTCAGAAGCATCACTCTCGGCAGCGGTGTAAGCGAATTTGGAAATTTCAGCTTTTTATTCTTACGTTGTGAAAGTCTAAACAGCATAACCGTGAGTGACGGCAACCCTCACTTCTGCAGTATAGACGGTAACCTTTATACAAAGGACGGCACGACTCTTTTAAAATGCGCCACCGGCAGAGCCGATAAAACACTCGTTATACCCGATCACGTTACCGAAATTGCTGACGGAGCCTTCTCCTCGTGCAATACCACCCATCTGAGCATCGGCGCAGGAATAAGGAGCCTGGATGCCTTTAAATTAGATCGCAATAAAAAGCTCTCCAATATAACGGTAAGCAGGGATAATCCTTCCTTCACGAGCATAAACGGTAATTTATATACCAAGGACGGAGCAACACTCATACGATATGCTCCCGAAAAAAATGATTTTTGGTTTAATATTCCCAAAGAGGTCACTAATATTTCAGACTACGCCTTTTCATACAACAAGGACTTAACCGACGTTGTTATTCCCGATGGTGTATCCGTTATCGGCGAGCACGCGTTTACTAACTGCGATAATCTACAAACGGTGATCATTCCAAAAAGCGTGAAGAAAATAGACTCCAACGCATTTTACCTTTGCTATAACCTGACTCTGTACCTGCAAGCAGGCGCCGATACGAGCGGATTTCACCCCAAATGGCACGGAGGCAGACCTATCTACGACTTAGATACAAAAAAGCCCTTGAAAAGATCAGAGGTATTCAAAAAATTCCGAAATTGCAAAATAATGTGTGATCTCCGTTTTTATTTGTTAATGTTCTTTCTTTGCGGCATACCCCTGCTGATCCTTTTATTCATCCTGATTTCTTTCATCAGCTTATTTTCCTAAAAAAATACAAAGAATCCACTCATAAACGAAAAAACCACCGCTAAAGCTCCGCACGGTACGGGGCTAACGGTGGTTTTTATATTTTATATTGCTACCAAAAGCACAGCAACGGATGGATGCTTACGCATTATGATTTCTTGCTACGCTCCATGAATCGACGGATAAACCGTCATTATTTCTCGCGCTGCGCACTCCGTGATTTGAATTGCAACTCATAATGCACCATAGTGCAATTCATGCCAGGCAATTCATGGTACTCAGTACCAATTAATGCAACTTGTTGCAATTCATTGATGTGTCACTCTACCGTGATACATCTAAAACGTCCCCGAGCGGCAAAGAGTAAACCTCTATAGTTTTCGGGTACTTACCGAACATCAACTCCACCGCCTTAGCGTAGTAGGAGAGCTGGAGCGAATGTTTTTCATAAAGCTTTTCTCTCGCCTTTGTCTTATCAGCAAGCTCCTCTGGGGTGAGTCTGTCGGTCTTATAGTCGATGAGGTGGAGGTCACCGTCCACGTCTTCATACAGGCAGTCGATAACGCCCTGCACCAAAACAGATTCGTCTTTATAAAGTTCCTTTAGTTCCTCATCGGTGGTGAAGTCCTCGGCGGGCAGCTTGACGTTAAATCTGAATTCTCGATAGAGATTCTTTGCCGCGAGCATATCCCTTATGAGTCTTGATTTCGCGAAGGCATCCGCCTCCTTAACTCGCACGAGTCCTGCATCCTTCTCGGATAAGAAGCCTTGCTCCTTAAGTATGGAAAGCTCAGCTCGCGCACCGCGCTCCGTAATCCTCTGAAGGTCACAGAACTGCAGCAGCATATGCGTAGCTATACCTCTTTCCGCGCTGAGATTTGCAGCCTCGGGTTCACGGAATTTTGGGAGGATACGGCGCTTTTTTTCCGCATCAGACTTGTCCTCTTCCTCTGCGTCATTAAGCTTTACAACAAACTCATCGCTGCCGTCAAGAATAGCGGGATAAAGCCTTGAAACCGAGAGTTTACCGGGTAGGCGTGTAAGATGTTCAGCGGGATATTTGAAATTAAATCTTGCCTTTAGCTCTTTCGAAAACGCTTCGGAATCGACAGTATCAATTCTTATTTCTTGATCTATATCTGTATTTCCGTTATCCGTTTCTTCCGTATCACTCGCCTCGTTTTGCAAAGCGTTGTAGGCTTCATCGGTATAAACAAGAGGCGGCTCTTTTAAAAATTCCAAAGGAGTCTTTACCTCAAACTCCTTCATCTCAAGTATCATCTTGTAAAGAGAAGAAATATTATACACCGAGTACTCCGACATATATTCTCTCGCCGCCGATATCTCGGCTTCAAACGCCTCAAGGTCGGACTTGACCTGACCGACAACAAAGAGTCTTTCTCTTGCTCTTGTGAGGATAACGTAGAGGACTCTCGCCTCCTCCTCGATCTTCTTTTTGTGTCTATAGTGTTTGATTATATTCTTTGTTGAGTTACGCACGAGCGCAAGCCCCGAATCGGTACGCAAGAACATACCCATACCAAAGCCTTCCTCATACTCAAATCTCGGCGGCTCAGAGGAATCAGTACTTTGGTTAAAGCTCGATGTTCCGCCGGCAAAGAACACGATTGGATATTCGAGTCCTTTGGAACCGTGTGCGGTTATTATTCTGACCGCATCGCCCTCGCCGGGTGCCTCTCTCTTGTCAAAATCACTCTCGCGGCCGGTCAACTGATTGATATAACTGATGAAGTTATAAAGTCCCTTGAACGATCCCGACTCGAACTTTCTCGCATGCTCGTAAAGGAGCATAAGATTATCCTTGCTCTCTTTTTTGTTTGAAGAAAGAGCAAGAAGTCCCGTCTCGTGATAAAGCTTCATAAGCAGCTTATCTGTCGGCATTCCCTCTGAAAGAAGTCGGTAATATGCGAGTTTTTCAAGGAATTTCTTAACACGTCCCCCATCTTCCTGCTCGTCAGCGTATTTCTTCAACGAGTCGTAAAGAGTATCTGCAGGGGCTAACTTTCGCATCACGGCGACGTCACCGAGTTTAAATCCGTAGATAGGTGAACACATAAGTCCCGCAAGATAAATATCCTTATGCGGATTATCAATAGAGTTGAGAAGACAAAGCACAAGCAGAACGTCAGAGTTGATAAAGAACCTTTCGTTCTCCGCAAGTGCGGCAGGGATGCCGAGCTTTGCAAGTGCTCTTGCGTACTTCTCTCCCCTATTCTTCACCTTACGCATAATTATCGCTATATGGCGAGGTTCTATCTTTTCACCGTTGTCAAGATAACCTTCGTCAATAAGCTCTTTGATTTTCTTTGCCACAACCTCGGGAACAAGATCAGACTGCTCCTTGACGAGAATTGCGCGAGGATCAGACGGAGCAATCGTAGGAACTGCGCATATCTCCGGGTAGATATACTCCGGTTTCTCGTGATCGTACACCTTGCTAAACTTAAGTCTGTCATCCTCAACGTAGCCTATGCTGTCACGCAAATAATAAAACAGCTTATCGAAAACGTCGTTGACAAAATCTATAACACCCTCGTCGCATCTGAAGTTGTTTGACATAAATATTGAAGCACAAGGATAATCCCCATTCGTGCCGAGCGGTGCAAAGCTTTTTTTCATACCTGCAAAAATCCTTGGATTTGCACTTCTGAACTCATAAATGCTCTGCTTGATATCGCCAACCATAAATCTGTTAGTGTCGGTGGATATCGCCTCAAATATTTTGTTCTGCAGGCTGTTTACGTCCTGATATTCGTCGATGTAAACCGCGCGGTAGAGCTTTGCTTGTTCTCTTGCCACATCGGTCTTTTCACCATTTTGCCACAGGCACTCATAGGTATATCTCTCAACGTCCGAGAACTCACATATACCGCGCCTTATTTTTTCCTGTCTGAATACTCTGTCAAATTCCTTTATGACTCTATAGAGAACGTCAAACTGTCTGTAAAGCCCCGCGTAAGCTATCCGCCACTCATCGGTGCTGTGTAAGAAGAACTCGTCTCGCATTTTGAGCAGTTCATCCTTAAACGCCTTTCTTACCGCGGCAATAGGCGGAAGGGCGTCTTTTTTTGACACGGATGCCGCCTTCTTGAATTCATACCCTAAAAGACATGCGCGGATATCCTCATATTTTTTCTTCTCTGCAAGCGAGTTGATAAGCGACAAAGCATCACTAATCATATCGATAATTTTCACGTGCTTTGGATCGCCTATATCCTCAATTTCGAGCTTTATCTTACTAAATACATCGCGGTAATGTGAGATCAACTCCGAAAGTCTTGCAAGACAATATTTGCCAAACCCGGTATTCTCAACTCCCGTGAATTTCTCGGGATCATATTCGTCTACGAGCAAACCGATAGAGTCAACCCCCTCAAGCGAGTCGAGAGTTGACGCATATATCTTCCTAATTATTGCGAGCAAGTCTCCCTGACGCCTCGCCTGAGCAAGGCAATCGGTCAAAGCATCAAGCTCTGTCGGTGTCGCAACCTCGGGAGCTTGCCCTTCATATATCGACTCAAGGAGTCCATCGAGGATATTCTCGGCAAGCAGCTGAGCCTCTGCACTGTCCGGCACGCGAAAGTACGGACTGATACCAACGCGCTCTGCATTAGCTCGCAAAATATCCGCGCAAAAGGCGTCAATTGTGCTTATCTTTGCGCTCGGTAACATGTGCAGCTGCTTCTCAAGTCTTTCATCACCGGGGTGTTCTTTGAGTGCTTTTTTTACCGCTTTACCTATACGTTCTCTCAACTCTCCTACAGCAGCGCGTGTGTAGGTCACGATGAGCATTTCTTCTATGTTGACAGGATTCTTTTCGTCAAGAACCGACGATATTATCCTCTCTGTCAACGTTGCCGTTTTACCGGAGCCTGCCGCCGCGGAGACGAGCAGAGTCCTGTCGCGCGTATTTATTGCATCAAGCTGACTGCTTGTCCAACTTCTGTCTGCCATTTTCTCTCCTTTTCTCAGCTTAGTCTCTGAACTGTCTTATCGGCTTTATCGCAAGTCCATCCTCAAACTCTCTTACCTCACCAACTGCAAAGAAACCCTGTGAGTCTGCAATTCTTAGCACGTCCCCTGCCTTAAAGCTCTTTTTTATCTTGTGAAGGTATATTTCCTGGCCTGCGTGAGCAAGGCGTGCAAAAAAATCACCGAGGGTGACAAGCTCATATTTTTTAAACACGTTTTCTATTGGAATTATCATCTTTTCTCTTTCATCATCCGTCATATCTTCAAACTCGGAAAGAGTATTCGCCTCGTTTATCGTGTAGCCTGAAGCGGACAATCTCTCCAACGTTTTCATCACTCCGCCAACACCGAGAGCCTTGCCAATATCCGCGCACAAAGTTCTGATATACGTACCCTTGGAGCAGACCACGTCAAGATAGTATTCCCTCTCGTTTATACGTTTTGCATCGATGGAATAGACCGTCACAGGTCTCGCCTCTCTCTCAACCATCACACCGTGTCGCGCAAGGTCGCATAGCTTTTTACCGCCAACCTTAAGTGCAGAGTACATAGGGGGAGTCTGCATAATCTCTCCGACAAAGTTGTGAATTGCCGAAAGCACCTCATCCTCGCCAAGCTCCACCTCACACTCAGAAAGCACCTCTCCCGTCACATCCTCGGTATCCGTAGTAACTCCAAGAAGCAGAGTCGCGCCGTAATGCTTATCTGCGGTGAGCATAAATTCGCTCGCCTTAACGCCTCTACCGATCAGCACAGGCAAAACTCCCGTAGCCATTGGATCGAGCGTGCCGGTATGTCCCGCCTTCGCCACACCAAATATACGCTTGACTCGATTGACAACGCCCTGAGAGGTTATTCCCTCCTCTTTATTAACTATGACGAGGCCGCAAAGTTCCTTTGCCTTTTCCATCCCGCGACTCCTTTCCATTTTTAATCGTTATATAATATTTTAACATATTATATTTAAAATTTCAACAAAAATGCGTATAACCGATTTTAGAATTTTATTCGGTCAACATATCGCAAAAAATGTGCAAAAGAGTGTAAACACAATACATTTCTTCGATGTTTTTCTTCTTTCGCCACACGCTTATCTTTTCTTCTATCATTCGACTCTCACAAATCGACAGAATATTTGCCATTTATCAAATACAATATTAGTGAGGAAAAACGTGTACGAGGATCACGCTTACCTTACGAAAGGAGATTTCAATATGGACAAAATGAATTATGAAGAAACAAATGAAAGCAAAAAGAAACGTAACACAGGAGTGGTAAGCTCCATTAAGCACTCTATAGAGGAAGCAAAAGCGAAGCGAGAAGCACCTATGCTCGACGTTATCGTATTTTTCATATCGTTTTTGTTTTCAAGATGCCACGTAGTATTTGGCTCTCACCCATTGGCAATAGCCTTCATTGCCGTGTTGCCAAGTCGAGTGTGGATAGCCGTTCTCGGTGCGGTATCGGGTGCTTTAACACTCGGTAAATCCGGAATTATCTATTCTATGATTTCGGTTATCGTAGTGTTCCTTAGAATTATCGTATCCGGTACGGAGAAAAGTGATGATGGTGAAAAGGTGTACTTTAATTGGTTTTCCGAGGGGCTCTTGTTAAAAATGTCCGCATCGCTGATTGGCGGATTCATTGCCGCGGTATATGAGGCTCTGCTATCGGGGATAAACACAACAAGCATCCTCTTCGGCATCTCTATGATAATTATACCGCCGCTCTTAGTCTTTGGATTGTCGGGCATTTTTGATTGCGATATAACTTTCTCAAAGCTGTTTGATAGCTCGGTTAACGTGTTTTCAAGCAAAGGAAAGAGTGAAAAAGAAAAGTTTAATTTACTTTTCTTCCGTTTATCCGCGCTTCTCCTCATTTTCTTAATATCGATATCCTTTAAGGAATATGAGCTGCTTGGTATATCTATAGCATACATATTTGCGGGTGCTGCAACCCTGATAGTTGCGCGTAGGTTCGGCGCCTTGTGGGGTTGTATCGTAGGCTTTGTATCATCATTCGGTATTTCAAGTGCATATTCCGTGTCCTTTGCCCTGCTTGGCATCGGCGCGGGCGGGCTTTTCGGTCTTGGTTTGACGTATGGTATTGTGGGCGGAGGTGCGCTCCTTGGAGCTTGGGGTGTATATGCCGGAGCTCTTGAAGGCCTGCTCACAATTTTACCCGAGTATGCAATATCCGCCTTGACAGTTTTCCCGATAATAAAGCGGCTCTGTGCAGAGAAAACCGAATCGGAGTGTGAAGAAACCGAAAAGAGCGCAATGGATATGGTAGGCACAGTTGCACTTTCCTACCGAAACAGATATAAGGGAAATCTGAACGCACTCGAACTATCTCTCAGTGCAATATCCTCGTCGATAAAAGAGTACAACGAAAATTCCACAAAACCCACACGTGAGGAGCTTTCAGACCTTATCCTCGAATGTGCGGACAAGTACTGTCGTGCTTGTGATGGGCGGGGTGCGTGTATGACAAAAGGTGACAGAAGGTTTATTGAGAATACCCATCAACTCGCAGACATATTATACACCAATGGAAATATAACCGAAGATGACCTCGGTGCATATCCCGAGTACTGTCAATTCTCCCCCAACATAGCAGAGGCTATAAATCGAGGAGTAGCAATCCTCACAGAAGAAAAATTCAGAGAGATGAAAAAAGACACATCCTCGGAGGACTTCGGCATAATTGCAAAGCTTATTAACGAAGCACGTCTTGAAGATGAAAAGGAAAAATCTCTCAACGAAAATCTTTCCGAGAAGCTCGCAGACGTAATGCTTGATGCCGGTCTCTCCGACGGTGTTATTCGTGCCTTTGGAGAAAGAAGACCGTACTTTATACTCGCAGCGGAAGACGAAAGCGGAAGCAAGATCACCGCTCCCGAGTTAAAGAAAAACATAGAGTCAATAGCGGGCGTAAGACTCGGCACACCGGATTTCTACCGCAGAGGAAAAATGGCGCTTATGGAGTGCCCAAGCGAAAAATCCTACGCTGCAGAATGTGCCACGGCGTCGATAGCCGGAGAGCGCGAGGATATTTCCGGTGACACAGCTATCGCCTTTGAGAGTAACTGCGGTTACTTTTACTCACTCATATCCGACGGTATGGGTTCGGGACGTGAAGCAAAGGAGACCTCTCTTTTTGTTACTGATTTTTTAAGCCGCGCGCTCGAATTTAGTCCCGAAGGCGGCACCGTGTTAAAAATTCTCAACCATACCGTACGCCACAAGCACAGAGAATGCTCGGCAACAGTAGACCTTTTCGCAGTCGATCTGTATCGCGGAGATGCGGAATTTCTTAAGAGCGGAGCGGCGGCATCCTACGTAAAAAGAGGCTCTTCGATCTTTAGAATAAAGTCTAAAAGTGCGCCTCTCGGACTTATGAGAAACGTAGATGCAGAGAGGATAAAAATAGACCTTGAGGGCGAAGACTACATCATTATGTTATCTGACGGGATAGCGCAGAGTGCGGAAGATACCCCCTGGCTGCTTGATCTTCTCTCAAAGCCGCCGAAGCGCAATCTGAAGGAATACGCCGATTCAATTCTCGCAGCCGCTCTAAAAAATCTCCCTCACACAGACGATATGACAGTCCTTGTCACAAGAGTCATTAAAACAAAGGATTGATGACCCTTCACAAACGCACCGCGTTCCCTCTTCTTTCAACGCAAAAAACGATATGATCCAAAATGTCGGCACGGCCGAAGGAATCATATCGTTTTTTCTTTTATTTACTTTTCCACAGCAAGCGAGCTCTCGGTGATATCTATCGTGAGATCAAGAGTCTGATCACCTCTTGTCACGTTGATGATAACTACAGATCCCACTCTTGCATCTATCATAGCATCGGTAACGATATACATCCTGTTAACCTCATACTTGGCTCCGTCCACCGTGATGGAGTTGATAACGTCACCCACCTGAAGCACGCCCTGTGCAAGACTGTTGTCATTAATCAATACAACACTAATCTCCTCACGCTTATGAACCTTTCCGTTTTCTTTATCGTACTCGGTATATAGCTTGCTCGCGCTGACATTGATACCGAGGTAGCATCTATATACGTTCTCAAGCTCTGTTCCGTCACAGTAATAAAGTATGTTTTCCGCAACACACTTAACAAGACTCGAGGGAATCGCATAGCTCATATTCTCACTGCTTGTAAGCTTTGCATTTACTATACCTATAAGCTCACCTTTGTTATCAAAAAGTCCTCCGCCTGAATTACCGCTGTTTACCGCGGTATCCATACGCATAACCCTGATCTTTATTTCAGTTACTCCGTCTGCGCCTTCCATAACAATATATTCACTATCTACGTTGATGTATCCAAGCGTTGCGGATATACCAAGTGCCTCGGGATTTCCCACGGCTATGGCCTGATCAAGCACCGCGACCTTGTTTGAGTCTGCAAACGTTACTGCTACGGCATTGCTCTCGGCAAGTACACGGCTGCCGTCAACCTTAAGTATTGCAAGATCGTAGTTCATCGATCCGCCAACGTAGGTAGCGGGAATGGCATAGTTATCATGCTCCTGACCGTAGAGGTAGACCTTTATGTCTTTACTGATACCGTTCTCGGTATTGGACTGACTGTTGTATACCACGTGATAATTTGTGATTATATAAGCATCTCCATTATTCTTGTCAAGCTTGTAAATTACGCCTGAGCCTGCAGAGGTCTTCTCCCTGCTTGAAGTACCGCCGGGATAATAAGAGGTACCGTATGACATTGTCTGAAAGACACATCTAATGCTGACAGCTGACAGCAATGCCTTACCCGCCGCCGCGTTCTCTATGGGTGCTCCGTTTATCGTTACGTTATAGCTATCTCCGCCCTCAACCGTAACGTTGCCGTTCATATTGCCGTCTATCATTGACTGAACGTCTTCGCGAGTTATATAATCACTGCCTTCATATCCAAATACTATACAGGACGACATTCCAAGGCAGGAAATTATCAAAACCAATGAAAGAAGAAGGATCGATCTTCTCATTTTCTTGCTCATAAAAACTCCATTCCGTCCGAACAGCTCGGACACAAAAATGTTTGATACGTTCTTATTATACAACTACTTTATTAAGATAGTGTTACCAAAAAACGAAATTTGATTAAAATTTTTATAATCAAAGTTTTACACAAACAAAAAACTCAATATAACGAAAAAGAACGAATCAAGCTAATATTACTAAAAGCACAGTTCGTTCTTTTCGCATTATCTTATTAATTTACTCGTTATTTGTTTTTGAAGAACTGATAAAGATAGCACGGTATCATACCGTTATATAGTTTTTTTACTTTATCCGCCTTTTTACCGTAAAGCCTCTCAAATCCCTCGTGTGAAGTGATAATATACACCTGCCACGGAGAGAGTGATCTAAAGTGAACACCTATATCGCGATAGAGCCTTTCCACCTCTGAAACAGTACCTATTCTCTCACCGTAAGGTGGATTTGTAACTATCGTTCCGCGCCTTCCCGGAGCAGAAATTCGCCTTGCATCCTGTCGGAAAACCTTTATGGAATTTAACACGCCTGCCCTGTAAGCGTTGTCTTTTGTGAGCTTTACACATTCCTCGTCAACATCCGAAGCATAGACTTCAAAGTTTGATTCGGTGATCCCCTCAAGAGCTTCCTCTTTGGCGTTTCGCCATATCGAATGAGGAATATACGGGAATTTCTCAGCCGCAAAATTTCGGCGCATACCGGGTGCTATGTTTCGCATCTGCATCGCAGCCTCGATAGCAAGTGTTCCGCTGCCGCACATAGGATCCCACATCAAAACGTCCTCACGCGGACGGGAGGTTGCGACAATAGCCGCGGCAAGCGTTTCTCTGATAGGTGCGGCGTTGGACTCACGTCTGTAGCCTCTCTTGTGCAAAGGCTCGCCCGATGTATCTATCATAAGGGTTGCATCATCGTTAAGGATGAAGAACTCAACTTGATATTTAACACCCTCCTCGGGGAACAAGGAAATTCCGTAGACCTCGGACATGCTTCTGACTATAGCCTTTTTAACTATAGCCTGGCAGTCGGGAATAGAAAACAGTTGTGATTTAATTGAATGGCCCTTGACGGGGAAGGCGTCATTTCTGCCTATAAATTCAGACCAAGGCAGAGAGCGTGTGCCCTCAAACAGCTCCTCAAAGCTCGTTGCCTTGAACGAGCCAAGCTTTATATACACCCTCTCGGCATATCTGAGAAAGACGTTGGAAAGTGCCACCGCCTCCTCATCACCAAGGAAGGTGACTCTGCCGTTTATCGTAGAGATGCGCTCATAACCGAGCTTCTCTATTTCTTCACCAAGAAGATGTTCAAGACCAAACAGGCAGGTCGCAACAAGTTGTATTCTCATATCGTTAACCTTTATTTTTCGGGATATAGCCCTCAAAGATCACTGTATCAAATCCGTGACTTACAGCCTCATCCTCTTCCTTCTGCGACTTGATGGTCCATGCAAAAAGGGTTGTGCCGAAGTTGCGTCGTATAAATCTCACGTTAGGTACAGCAAAACCGTTCTTCTCATACGAGATAAAATCCGGACGTGCAAGGAAATTGAAGTACAGATTCTGAAGAAGTCTGTAAAGTAACTTACCCTTATGCTTATCCTCCTTCATGTATTCCAAGGACAGCATACCGCGAAGAATATCAGGACGGTTCTTACGGATAGTATGAAGAACAAAGGGATTAAAGGACTCCACGATAAACTCGCCCTTGTATCCTTCTATAACCTCAAGGAATTTCTCTGCAACACCGCTCTCGCTCGCTGACATTTTCACTTCAATGAGAAGAGGAACTGCGCCATCAATAAGATTTAACAGTTGCTTGAGAGTCGGTATTCCCTCTCCGCTGTCAAGAAGACTCATTTTTGAAAGCTCCTCGGCGGTATAATCAAGCACTTTTCCCTCTTTACCCGTCATGCGTGATAAATTATCGTCATGGAAAACGACAACCTCGCCATCCTTCGACAGACGAATGTCAAACTCAATTCCAAAGCCCATTTCCTTAGCCGCCTTGAAAGCAGACATAGAATTTTCCGGCTTTTTATCATCGTGTAGACCGCGGTGCGCATACTTGATGCTTGCAAACTTATCCATCTCGGAACGCTTCTTTCCGGGATAGATCATATATAGCGTCAAAAGAATAACCGACAGAGAAATGACGGCAATAACAATTAGTACGATAAAAATTGGATGCATATTTTCCTCTTTATTCAGTTCGAACGGTACACAGGAAATACACATCCGCATACCGTTCGATTTTTTTATTTATGCCTTATCAGTCGTCAGCACCGCCAAGACTTTCAAGAGCGCCCTGTGTCTCGGGCTTTGCATCTCCGTGCTTAACGAAGAACATTGTGACGAAGGATGCAATGACGAACAGAGTACCAAATGCAAAGAAGGTATAACGCATACCGATATAAACACCGCCGCCACTTATATTGCCTACCAAATCATAAATCGCTCCGGAAAGAATGGGAGCAACTATCTGTGCCGCCATAGAAGCAGTGTAGTAGTAACCGGTATACTTTCCGATTTCTCCGCCCTTAGCAAGCTCGACCACCATCGGGAAGGAGTTAACGTTGATAGTAGCCCAACCAATACCTGCAAGCACGAATACAGGATACATAACAAACTCAGGGGTGTCGAAGCTAATAAAGTTACCAATAAAGAATGCAGATGCGAGCATCGTAATGCCGGCAAGAATCGTCTTTCTTCTGCCTATTTTAGAAGCGATTATACCAACAGGGATATAAGCAACTACCGCCGCTGCCTGAGCTACGATCAAAGTGAAATTGAAGTCGAAGAAGAGCACATTTGTCGCATAAACGGAATACTTGCTCGTAATAGAGTTATAGCCTACATACCAAAGAGCAACCGATGCAAGGATGAGAAGCAAGGACTTGAACTCGGGTGCAGAAAGCTTTCTCTTATCTGAGTTATCCGACTCGGATATATCTTCTAAGCCAAAGCGCACGGTGTCCTCCCTCATCTCCTCCGCCCACTTACGCTCCTTAACCGTCGCAATAAATACGCAAAGGCCGGAAACCATAATGGCACAAACGGCGATAACGTAACCTGTGTACTGCATATACTTGTCACCGGACGTCTTAAATATCATACCGAGAACAAGAACAAGAATACCGCCCGCTGTTCCCATAAGATTAATAATAGCATTACCCTTGGAACGAAGGGGCTTAATTGTTACATCGGGCATAAGTGCAACCGCGGGAGAACGGAAGGTAGCCATTGCGATAAGTGTCACAAGAAGGATACCGATAAAACCGATCAAGGGCCAAATATTGGAGAGGGTGAGCTGAAGTGTTTCAGCCTGGATATCTCCCATAGTCAAATTAATAGACTTTATTGTAGCCTGAGCAGCTTCTATCGCCGCAGCATCGTTCAGCTTACCTGCCTCTTTAAGAGCGGCATTTGCCTCTTTAAGAGCAGCTGCAGCGGCATTGTATTTCTCCGGTATACCAGAGGTAAGAATACTATTAATTTGGACCGCGTCGATTAAAGTAAGAGAGATAAACGCAATAACGGCAGCCACGGTACCAATAACTATAAAAGGAGTTCTCTTACCAAATCTTGTCATAATCTTATCTGAAAGAGCTCCAAAGATGGGTAACATAAATACGGCAAGGACGTTGTCAATAGACATTACAACGCCCGAAACACTTTGCGGAAGACCGAAGTGGTTAGTTAAAGCAAGCGGTACGATAGCATCATAAGCCTGCCAGAATGCGCTGATAAGGAAGAAAGCAAAGCCTACAAGTATCGTTCTCTTATAGTTGAGTTTCATGTTGTTTCCTTTCTTGTTTTTATTTAAACACACGAATATTTTACCATAGAATAACCGCTTTGTCAAATATCTTTGCTATTTTCTAACTTTTGTTTAAAAAAAGAGAAAATATTTAGTGCATAACAAACAAACTTATTTAGTAAAGTCAACAATTTTCAAAAAAATCAATAGACATTATCCACAACTTGTGTTAATATTAATCCGTAAAAACATATCCCATAATCCATAGGATTACTCTACAGTAACGTTAAAAACGCACTTCACACCCTGCCTTTACCCGGAGGAAATCATGATAAACTCTACTAAAGCACCTATGCTTTGTCTAAAGATCAATGTTAACAGAGCACTGTTTAACGGTGTAAAAATTTCTCTTGACAGCTGTCCTATAAAGCAAGACGGCAAAACTCTCATTCCAAAATATGTACTTGAGCTTTTAAACATTGAATGCTCGGAGAGTGTCAAAGATTATTTTACGCTTGACTCTGTCGAGAATATTTTTTATCTTGAAAATGAAATGGGCCTCATCTTCTTTGACACCGAACCAATAACTCTTTCGGAAGAAAACGATATGGAGTATATACTCTCGCTTGCCCATTCCTTTATCTTTGAAGCAGACTTCATAAAAATAGGCGGACAATACGCCCCTGCAACCGACACGGAGAGGACAGCCTTCCTTAAGCTCGGTGCAGAAATACGCGAGCTTTTACTAAAAAGAAACAACACGCACCCCTTCGTTTTTGGCTCTCAAGACATTTTTGACAGACTCCGCAGACTCTATTTGTCAAGTGAAGATTGCGCACCTAAAGGCTACATCAAGGCTTTAATTGACAGAACCGACAAATATCTTGAATACTTCCCCGACTTAAACGAAAGCGGTGACGGACTCGTGTGTGATATTCCCGACTCCGGGTACGGCGAGACAGAGTATGATATAGGCGGCAGACACAGTCACTCCGAGGGCAGACTTACAGAGCTTGCGCATCTCGCCTTCGCATATCAGATGACTCTTGATGAAAAGTACGCGAAGATTGCCTATTACTGTACACTCGGCATAATAAACAGACTGCATTGGGGACCCGGACACTTTCTTAACTGTTCCGGCGCAACACAGAAGCTTGTTATGGTGTACGATTGGCTTTATAACGCTTGGAAACGCTTAAAACTCGACACGGGTATTGTCAAGCGCGGAATTTACTCTCAAGGACTTCACCACGGATACAACTCCGTAATACACGATAATTGCGACTTCCCGAGTCCAAAGCAGGGCACAGGATGGAGATTTAAGCTTAAGCCGGATAACTGGAATTCTGTCTGCAACAGCGGTATGATAATCGGTGCACTTTGTATTCTTGCAGAGGGAGTTGACGAAATAATATCCAATGAAGAATACGAAAAAACAACCGAACTTCTCGGCGCGTGTATTACAAGCATTCTGCAACCGCATCTCGTATATCATCAGTACGCCCCCGACGGCTCATACGTAGAATCCAACTCCTATTGGGCTTATGGCACCGTTAACCTAATGAATACGATGGCGGCGCTATATGATTCGCTCGGCACAGATCTCGGTATGCACCACGGATGCGGTCTTGATAAAACCTGTTACTACGCTGTCAACACCGAAAGCGCCGAATTTGTCGGTTGGAATTACCACGACGGAGGCATAGGTGAACAGAATACTGCAGCATTTAACCAATTCGCTGTAATCTCCGGTGATGATACACTATTCGCGATAAGAGATAATCACTTGAAACACGGAAAAGGTATATCTATTCTTGACATGATGTATCACCCTGCGGCAAGAAATATCAAAACACCGGAGCTTTCAAATCTATCGCTCGACCATGCTATGATAGGCATCGATGCCTTTACTGTCAGAAGCGGATGGGAAAAAGGTTCACTGTTTGCCGGAATGATAGGCGGCGAAAACCCCACAGGTGGCAGTCACAACCAACTCGACTCGGGCGCGTTTGTTTATCATAATCTCGGCAAAATGTGGTTTACCGACCTTGGCAGCGATTACTATAATTCTGTAGGCGTAAAGAACAGACTTGGCTACTTCGGGAACTACGCGCTTTACAGAAGAAACGCCGAGGGTAACAACTGTCTTTGTCTTACTTCTCTGCCCTACGGTCAGCTACAAAGCGGCAGAGGTGTAATGAGTGAACACTCATCATCCGACAGCGCATCATACTGCATAATTGATAACACCTCGGTATACGGAAGCGACAAGGTTATTAGTGGAAAACGAGGTATGCTACTTACAGATAAAAGACAAACTCTCGTGATAAAAGACGAAGTGGAATTTGTTGGATGCGAGGATGCCTTCACCACCGCGCACTTTGAATCAGATAAAATAAATGCAGAAATATACGAGGATGGTAAAAAAGCTACCCTTGTACACAAAGACGGTGAAAAGTTATACGTCACACTTATCGGTGACGGTGTAATAGAAGTGCTGGACTGTACCACACCCCTTCTTGCCGGCACAGAGCCCGCAGAGGGAGAATTAAAAAGAGATAATTACTCTCGCCTTGTTGTAAGATATAACGGTGTCAAAAAAATAAATACCGCGTTCGTAATACACACAAGCGAAGATTGTAAAATTAAAAAAGCCACAGATGTTGAAATGTGGAAAAACCTTTAAACAAAAAAGAAAGGAGCGCAAAGGTGAATATAATAAACTATTCTCACCCGGATTATACGGGACTTAAAAACACCGCCGTGGCGCTCGGATATTTTGACGGAGTACACGTAGGTCACAGAGAGCTAATCTCCCTGATGGTACGTGAGGCAAAAGCAAAAGGATTATCTCCCTACGTGCTAACCTTCGCGGATTCTCTATCAAAAACCAAAAAAACGCAAAGTATTATTTACAATATTAATGAAAAAATCAAAATATTCGAATCCCTTGGTGTGGATGGTGTAATAATCGTAGACTTTGCATCCATCGTTTCCATTTCTCCCGAGAGCTTTGTTTTTGACGTGATTGTTAAATCGCTCGGTGCAGAGCTTGCCGTGTCGGGATATAATTTCCGTTTTGGCAAGGGCGCAAGTGCTGACTCAACAAGGCTTGTAGAGCTTATGGAAGATGCAGGAAAGAGTGCAATTATCTTAAGCGAACAAAAGGTCGACGGAAAAACTCTCTCCGCCACAGTAATAAGAGGATTACTGTCAGAAAAAAAGATCGATGAAGCGACAAAAATGCTCGGTGTTCCATACCATGTCGATGGCAAGGTTGAAAAAGGACTCGGCCTTGGCAAGTCGTACGGTTTCCCTACAATAAATATTCCAATAAGAGAAGATTCACCATTGGAAGTAGGAGTGTATCGAACCGCAGTAAAAATAAGCAACAAATTCTACACGGGTATAACCAACATTGGCACCTGCCCTACAATCAAAGAACGTGAAGTACATGCCGAAACCCTTATTGCAGACTTTAACGGTAACCTCTACGGAGAAAATATACGAATATATTTCCTCGGTTATCTTCGCCCGGAAAAACGCTTTGATTCGGTAGAGGAGCTGAAGGCTCAAATAGATTTTGACAAAGAAAGATCAATAAAAGAAAACGGAGACTTAAAATGGCTGGAAAATGGACTAAATTAACAGTAACCGGACACGTAAATGACCTTGATGGTATTTGTGCTGTTATGAGTATGCTTGACAACGGTCTTATGATAGAGGATTACAGCGACTTTTCACTCAACGGAATGTACGGAGAGCTGGTCGACGAATCCATACTTAACGCAGATAGAGAAACTGTCAAGGTATCCATCTTCGTACCCGAAGAAAAGAACTTTGCCGAATACCGCGTATATCTCGAGGCAAGGCTCTCTGCACTCGGAATCAATCACGAGATCAGCATTGAGGGGATGAACGAGGACGATTGGTCGGAGAGTTGGAAACAATATTACAAGCCCATCCCCCTCGGAAAGGTGACGATAGTCCCCGCTTGGGAAAAATACGATGCCAAGGACGGCGAAATTATAATCAGAATGGATCCCGGTATGGCATTCGGCACGGGAACTCACGAAACTACGCGCCTTGTTATGAGAATTATGCAGGATCTCATCAAAGGCGGCGAAAGAGTACTTGACGTCGGTACAGGCTCGGGTATTCTCTCCATCTGTGCATCAAAGCTCGGTGCAAAATCCTGCAACGCCTATGATATCGATCCCGTGGCAGTAAAGGTTGCGAGAGAAAACGCCAAGGATGACGGTTGCGACAACATCACAGTCGGCGTATCCGATCTTCTTAAAGGCGTGGATAAATCCGAGGGAAAATATGACTTCTGCGTAGCAAATATCGTATCCGACATAATCATCCGTATGATGCCCGATATACACGATTATCTCCTCGACGGTGCACCTCTTATCCTCTCGGGAATAATTCTCGACAGAGCCGAAGAGGTCAGAGCCTCAGTAAAGGAACACGGCTTTACCATCGAGCGCGAAGAAAGAGAAAACGATTGGGTTGCTATGCTTTGCCGCAGGCAAATCAAGGCATAGCCTTGCATATCATCCACCGAAGGTGGCATATCATCCGCTCTCTGCGCGGCATATCACCACGCCTATGGCGTGTATATCATCAACGGCTTGCCGTTGCATAAAAAACTCCACGAGGTTTCTATGGCAAGATTCTTTATTAACAAAGATAACATCACCGATAATCAAATAACAATCACAGGCAACGATGCATTTCACATTGCCCGATCTCTACGCATGGCGGTGGGTGACGAAATTACTGTCTGCGACGAAGACGGCACCGAATACTTCACACGCCTTAGCCGTATACGTGACGACGAGTGCATAGCCGAGATAATCTCAAAGCAGGACGGCTCAACAGAATCCCCTGTACACATAACGCTGTATATGGCGTACCCAAAGGGTGATAAACTCGAAACGGTAGTACAAAAATCCGTAGAGCTCGGAGCATCAGCGATAGTCCCCTTTGAATCCTCAAGGTGTATAAAACGCCCCTCTTCAGACAAGCTTGACAAGATCACAGACCGTCTTTCACGCATAGCGGAAGAGGCGGCAAAGCAGTGCGGCAGATCAAGACTCCCGAGTGTATCAAAAATGATAAAACTCCCGGAGCTTCTCAAAGAAATCGGAAGCTTTGATCTCACCTTATTCTGCTATGAGGGAGATGGTACAATTTCTCTCAAACAGGCTCTCACAGACTTCGGAAGGGTGGGTGGAAAAATAGCCGTCATTATCGGCTCCGAGGGTGGCTTCTCCAAGGACGAGGCGCGGAGCATCACCGAAGCGGGAGCAAAGTGCGTTAACCTCGGTCCAAGAATTCTCAGATGCGAGACCGCGCCCGACTATTGCTTATCTGCAATTTCCTATCATTTTGAGCTGTAATTTTTAACACGGTATGCCGCATTCATTCAAAACAATGGGTGCGGCACGTTTAATCAAAAGGAGGTAACTTTGAAAAAACTAATTTCCCTTATGCTATTACTCTCCTCGATACTTTCACTCGGGGCGTGTAAAATAATTGAGCAAGACGGTCAATCCTCCGAGCCTCATAACACTCACAACTACATAACCGTCACCACATCCCCCACCTGCACCAAGATCGGATACGATACAATGACCTGTACAGTGTGCGGCAACACGGTAGTGTGCAACGAGACCGCGATGACCGAGCATAAATACACCGATTATTCCTTCGACAATTCTCACCATTGGCAAAAGTGCAGCACCTGCGATAATACTACGGACTATGCTGAGCATACAGCCAACAACGATGGCATATGTATTGTTTGTGAGCAAAGACTCGGAGTCACAAATGGTATCCTTTATGACGAAGTATCATCCGATTATAATTACGCAATAGTTATCAAATATGAAGGCACCGCCGCCAACGTCGTAATAGCAGATACGTATAATAGCCTACCCGTTAAAGCAATACACCAAAGCTCATTCTACGGCAACGATCATATAACTCTCGTTATTATTCCCGACAGTGTCACTACGATTGGTATCAGTGCTTTTGAAGACTGCGATGCACTTACAACCGTAATTATAGGAAACGGTTTAACAACCATTAGTCACTACGCGTTTGCTTTTTGCACGAATCTCAGTACCGTAGTTATCCCGGATAACGTAACGCATATCGGCGTCGCTTCATTCAGGGATTGCTCAAGCATCACCTCTGTGATCATCGGCAAGAGTGTGACGTCGATTGGCTCATCCGCATTTTACAAGTGTACAAAGCTCACCAAGATTTACTACGCAAGCACAAAAGACGAGTGGTCCAAGATAAATATAGCCTCCAATAACAATTCCGAGTTATTAAACGCTTCCGTTTACTACTATTCCGAGACAGAGCCAACCGACGGGGAGAATTATTGGCACTATGACGAAAACGGCAACATCGTTGAGTGGTAACAACAAACCGCCAATAACACTTTATAGTTTTTGATTCACTCGAGTAAAACAATAGCTCATCACTCCCTCTCATACAATCATTCCAAGGAGAAAATCTTAGGCTCACCCCTTTGATTCTCTCCTTTTCATTCTATATAGACGTTTCACATCCGTTATGTTTCACTTTTATACGCTGTGACGGTCAAAATCTATTGTTTTTACATACGTTCGTCCCCGCTTTGCGCAGTACAAGGTTAATTTTCACAAGGAATTTGTGACTTTTTTGTGTATTTCGTAATATTTTTTCAAAAAACTATTGAAATTTGTCCAAAATTATTGTAAAATATAGTACAGTATAAACAAACAAGCCTTACCACACAGCGTGCGGTAGGCTTTTCAATTAAGAAAAGACATTGAATATTGCGGATTTCGGTCAAAAAAGGCTTTTTTATCCGCAAAAACGAAAGGAATGTATTTATGTCAAACCGCTTGTTTCAGACGGTAATCCATCAGATGAAGGATATTGTTGGACGCACAATCGGTGCAATTGATGAGAATGGTATCATCGTTGCTTGCTCCGAGCTTAATAAGATTGGCGAGTCCAGACAGCGCATAAAGGAGGATATTACATTCTCTCGCGATTCTCTCATTGCTGACGGTTATACCTACAGATTTATCAATTCGGGTAACAAGAACGACTGTATAGTTTTCGTTGAGGGCGAGGATAAGGAAGCTGAGAAGACTGCTCAGATACTTGCTGTATCTCTCGGTAATATCAAGAGTCTGTACGATGATAAGTACGACAAGGGATCATTTATTAAGAATATCATTCTCGATAACATCCTTCCCAATGATATTTATATCAAGTCCAACGAATTGCATATGGGTAATGACGAGTACCGCGCAGTAATTGTTATTAAGTTCCAGGGTGTGACCGAGGTAGCTCCCTATGAGATCATCCAGAACATCGTATCCGACGAGACCAAGGACTACGTTATCAATATCAGCGAGCAGGATATTGTAATAGTTAAAGAAGTTGCCGACAACTGCACTACAGAGGACCTTGAAGAGGAAGTACAGGAAATTCTTCACAAGGCACAGAGCGAATATGCCGCAAAACTTCTTATCGGTATTTCTTCGATTGTTGAAAAGCTCAAGGATCTTGCAAGAGCATATAAGGAAGCAAGAATTGCTCTTGAGGTTGGCAAGGTGTTCGATATCGAGCGTCCCATTATGTCTTATGACAACCTCGGTATAGGAAGACTTATCTATCAGTTGCCCACCACTCTTTGTGAGATATTCCTTCAGGAAGTCTTTAAGAAAGGTTCACTCGAGTCGCTTGACCGCGAGACTCTTATGACCGTTCAGAGCTTCTTTGAGAACAACCTCAACGTTTCCGAAACATCGAGAAAGCTCTTTGTACATAGAAACACCCTTGTTTACCGTCTCGAGAAGATCAGAAAGCTTACCGGCCTTGATCTTCGTGAGTTCGACCACGCAGTTACCTTCAAGGTGGCTCTTATGGTTAAGAAATATCTCAACGGCAAACCTACAAAATTCTGATAAATGCGAGGCTGTCGTTTTCGGCAGCCCCGTTTCTTGACGATATACACACATGTGATTCGAAAATACTATAATTGAATATAAGGAGATAGAATATGTTAATGCATAGCGCTTCCCCTCTTGGAAAATTAAGAGGTGCCATCATCATTTGCTGTCTCATCCTGATTTTAGGCATCTTCGGTTACGCATATTTAAGTGACAAAAACAACACGGTACTCGGGAAAGATGAAATCATCGCCAAAGTTGAGTCCTTAGGCAGCGAAGATTACGGATATTCCTACGTTTCCTCTTACGTTAAGAAGTACGGTGTAGGAAACGTAAGCACTTACAAGATCAACGCAGTAGAAGATCAGCTCGAGTCCGGCTACTACAAGGAGCTTCCTGAAGAAAAAACACTCGCCAAAGATGCGTGTCTTCTCTTCGTTGAGCACTTCTTTGATGTAATCGATCTTAATGACAAAACAGAAGTAACTGATGCAATTCTCAAGTGCATAATCGCATCTATCGGAGATCCTTACGCATACTACCGCACTTCCGAGGAGTACATGGAATTTATCAGCGGTCTTGAAGGCGGCGAGGAATTTGTCGGCATCGGTGTTATGATGGATCAGACCACCCTCGAAATACTTATGGTATATGAGGAATCTGGTGCGGCTGAAGCAGGTATCAAGCCCGGCGACGTCATTTACGGTGTCGAAGATAAAACTGTAGATGATACCCCCGTAGATGAACTACTCAATATGATAAAGGGCGAACCCGATACTACGGTAAAAATCATCGTAAAACGCAACGGCGAGCCTATGGAATTTACGGTTACAAGAAGAATATTGGTAGAAAAGAACGTATACTACAGAATGGAAAAGGATGATATCGGATATATCCAGATAACTCAATTCCTCCAGGACACACCCGCACAGTTTGAGGAGGCAGTTAATTACTGTATCAAAAACGGTGCTGTAGCTCTTATTATAGACGTAAGATACAATCCGGGCGGACTTCTCAACTCGGTTGTTGACGTTATCGACTACCTTGTTCCCGACTCGGAAACGAGAAGGATAGGCTCATACACCCAGCTTGGAACAGAATACGTTTACTACACAGACGACGGTCACTCGGTAGATCTGCCTATAGCGGTTATCTGCAACGAGAACACGGCATCAGCAGGCGAACTTTTCACCGCGGCTATGAGAGATTACGGTGAGGAAGGCGTACTTGACACGGTTATCGTGGGAACTACCACGTATGGTAAAGGAGTAGCGCAGAACAGCTATACGCTCTACGATATGTCGGGATTAACCTTTACCATCGGTTACTTCAATCCTCCGTGCGACATCAATTTTGACGGCGTTGGAGTCATCCCCGAATTCGAGGTGGAAGAGGTAGAAGGCAAAGATGCCCCCTATGAAACAGCAAAGGATAAAGTCCTTGAACTTTCAAGCATAAAAGACAGCACCTCAATTTTTGTAGGTGCCGCAGCATAAATAATATATTGGAGAAAAAGAAAATGGAACAGAAGTTATACACGCCCCAGGGCTTTAAAGCTCTTCAGGATGAGCTTGATCACCTTATCAATGTAAGAGTTGAGGAAAACAAGAAAGAGATCTCAAAGGCAAGAGCGTACGGAGACCTCTCTGAAAACAGTGAGTACGATGCAGCAAAGCAGGAGCAGGCGGTTATCCACGCAAGAATTGATGAGCTCCGCGAAATGATCGCAAACGCTAAAGTTATCGACGAGTCTCAGATTGACGAAAGCAAGGTAAGCGTCGGCTCTATCGTAGTTCTTTACAACGTTGAGAGAAAGAAAGAGTTCACCTACCACATCGTAGGATCTTACGAGACTGACCCTGAGAACGGCAAGATCTCAGATTCTTCTCCCATTGGTATGGCACTTCTCGGATCAAAGGCAGGCGACGAGGTCGTTGTTGAAGGCGCAAGAATTCAGCACCTCCAGATCAAGAATGTTTCCAGAGCAAAAGATAACTAATATTTATCCGTGTTCTTTAACAAAACACACCATTCAATAAAATGAAAGGAATTCAAAATGGACAACAATCAGATTCAAAGCACCAGCGAGCTTGCTATAAGACGTGAGAAGCTCTCAAACCTTGTTTCGCAAGGTAAGAATCCTTTTGAAATCACAAAATACGACGTAACACATACAGCTCCTGTAGCAATCGCCGAGTACGAGGCAAAGGAAAGCACCCTTGCCGAGGGAGAAACCATAACAGTAAGAGTTGCCGGCAGAATGGTTGGTAAGAGAGTTATGGGCAAGGCTTCCTTCGCACATCTGCTTGACGGTGAGGGCAAGATTCAGCTCTACGTTGCAAGAGATAGTCTTGGTGAGGATGATTACGCATCCTTCAAGAAGTGGGATATCGGTGACTGTCTTGGTGTTGAGGGTACTCTCTTCCGCACAAGAACAGGCGAGATCTCAATTCATGTAACAAGTGCTACCCTTCTTGCAAAGGCGCTCCTTCCCCTGCCCGAGAAGTTCCACGGTCTCACCAATCTTGAGCAAAGATACAGACAGAGATACGTTGATCTTATCGTAAACCCCGAGGTTAAGGATACTTTCGTAAAGAGATCCAAAATCTTAAAGCTCATCAGACAGTATCTTGACGACAAGGGCTTCCTTGAAGTAGACACCCCCATACTTCTCCCCCTTGAAATCGGTGCAAATGCGCGCCCCTTCAAGACACACCACAACACTCTTGATATAGATATGTACCTTCGTATAGAGACCGAGCTTTACTTAAAGCGTCTTATCGTAGGCGGTATGAACAAGGTATATGAGGTCGGCAGAATCTTCAGAAACGAAGGTATGGACCAGAAGCACAACCCCGAGTTCACCTCGATTGAGCTTTATCAGGCATACACTGATTACTACGGTATGATGGATCTCGTTGAAGAGCTTTATAAGATGCTCGCAAAGGAAGTTTGCGGAGATACCAAGATCACCTACCAGGGCACAGAAATCGATCTCGGCAAGTGGGAAAGACTCACTATGATCGAGGCGGTTAAGAAGTACTCCGGTATTGATTACCACGATTGGGCAGACGATGCTGCCGCTCGCGAGTGTGCCAAGGCTCACCACGTTGAAGTTCCCAAGGACGCAACCAAGGGTACTGTTCTCGTAGAACTCTTCGATGCATTCGTTGAGGATAAGCTTATTCAGCCTACCTTTATCTACGACTATCCCGTAGAGAATTCTCCCCTTGCTAAGAGAAAGCCGGGCGATCCCCTCTTCACAGAGAGATTTGAGTACTTTATCAACTGCACCGAGTACGGTAATGCGTTCTCCGAGCTTAACGATCCCATTGATCAGCGTGAGAGATTCGAGAGTCAGGTTGCAGCAAAGAGACTCGAAGACCCCAACACCACAGCGGAAGTAGATTACGACTACATCACCGCTCTTGAGTACGGTCTTCCTCCCACAGGTGGCCTTGGCTTCGGTGTTGACCGTCTTGTAATGCTCCTTACCGACTCCGCATCGATAAGAGATGTATTGCTGTTCCCGACTATGAAACCCGAAAACTAAAAACAAGAAAGAACGAGCTTTTTGTAAAAGAAAAGCAAAAACTTCATAAAAAAGAGCTGTAAGTGATACCCCGTGTCATTTTATAGCTCTTTTCTATATTTTTCGCAATGCCTAAGACAGCGTTTTTTAAAAATTTAATCGGGTGTGTTTTCTGTAAAAAATATACTTTTTCTCCTTTAGTTAACTTTATATTGACTTTTTGTAAAAAATCGGATAAAATAAAGATAGAGTAGAAACTCACACAAATCAACAAATAAAGGAGAAAACTATGCCGTTTGTAATTATTTCTTTTGTGCTTATCGCAATAGTTGCGATTTTAGCAGCATGTATTAAGATTGTGCCACAAGCACACGAATACGTAATTGAGTTCCTCGGCAAGTACAAGACCACTTGGACCGCAGGCATTCACTTTAAGATTCCTCTTCTTGAGAGAATAGCAAACACCGTTACCACCAAGGAGCAGGTTCTTGACTCTCCCCCTCAGCCCGTTATCACCAAGGATAACGTTACTATGCAGATCGACACCGTTATTTACTACGCTGTTTTCAACTCCAAGCTTTATGCTTACGGAGCTGTAAATCCTATTTCCGCGCTTGCAAACCTTGCAGCTACCACCCTTCGTAACATCGTCGGTGAGCTCGAACTTGACGGTACTCTCACTTCCCGTGATACTATCAATGCCAAGATGACCGAGATTCTTGATGAAGCAACCGATAAGTGGGGTATTAAGGTTAACCGCGTTGAGCTTAAGAACATCATTCCTCCCACAGAGATCCAGAACGCAATGGAAAAGCAGATGAAGGCGGAGCGTGACCGCCGTGAAACCTTGCTTCAGGCAGAGGGTCACAAGGCAGCAGCTATCACTCGCGCAGAGGGTGACAAGCAGGCTATGATTCTCGAGGCAGAAGGTGAGAGAGATGCTCGTATCGCTCGTGCAGAGGGTGAAGCAAGAGCAATATTCCTTGCTAAGAAGGCAGAGGCTGACGGTCTTCGCGAGCTTAGAGAAGCAGGCGTTGACGCTACCGTTCTTGAGCTCAAAAAGTATGATGCGCTTGTTGCGATGTCAAACGGCAGAGCTTCCAAAATTATCGTTCCTACCGATGTTGTTAATATGACAAAGTCTAACGTTATGTTCTCAGAAACCTCAGGCCTTGGCGATGTAACATCTCCCGATCTTTCAACTCCGGTAACAGAGGAAAGACCCGACCCGTGTTGCGATTAACAAGTTACAGATAACAGCAAAGATCCGCGAGGATAGGATTTGTTCCCCCTCGCGGATCTTTGTTTTTTTAGTACTTGTCTTGATTTTTTTAAAAGATCTCTGGTTAATCACTGTTCAAAATAATGTTACTATTCACTTTATTGACTTTCCGTGTCTTGTATGATATACTCAATATATAAAAGAAAACGGAGTAATAAGATGAACAAAAACATACAAGGTGTTGGAGAGGTCACAGTTCCCTCAACACCGAAGGAGAAAATACAAAACTTTTGGTATCACTACAAGTGGCATTCGGTTATTGCGCTCTTTCTTGTATTTGCCATACTTTTGTGCACTCTGCAGCTTTGCTCAAAGACAGAATACGATGCTTACATTCTTTACGCAGGAAGCAAAAATATTGGCAGGACGGCCGAAGACGGTGACGTTGCAGAGATCGTAACGGTAATATCCGCGCTGAAAAGAATTTCTGCGGATTATGATGAAAACGGTGAGGTGAGCGTTGGATTTGTCAATTACTACTATCTTGGCAATGAAGAAGCAAGCAACACAACCGATGCTAACGATGCCTTGCTTGCAAGTGACCGAAAAGCACTTTCAAGCGCACTTGAGCACAGTGAATACTATTTATGCTTTATCTCCCCCGCAGTTTATGAGGAATACCATAAGGTGGGCAATAACGAACTATTCATCCCCCTTGATCAGTATAAGGACTCCTACCCGTCCGCCGAATACTATTCGGACAGCGCAATACTCCTTTCATCCACCGGTGCATATAAACTCCCGGGGCTTTCAAACCTCCCATCCGACACTCTCATATGTATTAGACGTCCAAACGTTCTTGCAGGAAAATCTGATGAGCATAACGATCATTTTGATAATGCAAAAAGGATGCTCGAAAGTATTTTAAAGCTTCAAATTAACTAATTTTGACAATTATATTTTACATTTACTAACAAAAAAGACCGAAACATTCACATTCTTGTGTAGATGCTTCGGTCTTTTCTTTTTATTCTTTCTTTTCTTTTCCTTCAACACCAAAGAGCTTTGACAAAAACTTCGATAAATACTTCGGTGATTTCCAGATAACTATCTTCATTTATTTCACCCATCACAAATAAAATACGCCAATAAAAATGACGAACCTATACCATATTTATACGGTGAGGAGACAAAAAGCTCCTGATACAGTATATGCATCGGGAGCTCTATGTGATTTTTGAAATATTATATAAGTCTTTATTTGTGCTAAGATCAATCAACGTTTATCCATTTTCACTTATATAACATTTTCTATTTTCTGTGAAGTCCTGTAAGATAAATAAGAAGTACGCTGATATCCGCAGGGTTAACACCGCTTATTCTTGATGCCTGACCTATATTCATCGGCCTTATCTTATCAAGCTTCTCTGCCGCCTCAAGTCTTAATCCGAGTATATCTTTATATGAGATATCCAAAGGAAGTATCTTCTCTTCAAGCTTTCTTTGTCTTTCCACCTCAGCAAGCTCGCGTTTGATATACCCCTCATACTTTATCTGTATTGCAACCGTAGTAGTAACCGAGCGAGGAAGCTTTGGTCTATCCTTATCTATAGAGCCGAGTGCATCATAAGTCAGCTCCGGACGGCGGAGCAGCTCTGCAAGCTTAATACCCGTCGTAATAGTGGTAGAATTATTTTCCGTAAGGAAAGCGTTCACCTCATCACTTGGCGGCACCGTAGTCTTCTCTACCCTTTTCACCTCTTGCTCTATTTGTTCCTTTTTCTCAAGGAAGCGGGCATATCTTTCGTCATCAACAAGTCCAACCCTACGGCCTATTTCGGTAAGTCTCAAATCGGCATTATCCTGTCGAAGCAGAAGTCTATATTCGCTGCGCGATGTCATCATTCTATATGGCTCACTCGTACCCTTGGTAACAAGATCATCAACAAGAGTACCGATGTAAGACGAATCACGCGTAAGGATCATGGGCTCTTCGCCCTTGATTGCAAGTGCGGCGTTGATACCCGCGACAAGACCTTGTGCAGCAGCTTCCTCATAGCCCGACGTACCGTTAAACTGCCCCGCACCGTAAAGGCCGGAGACCGTCTTAAACTCAAGCGTCGGAAGCATCTGTGTGGGCTCTGCAGAGTCATACTCTATAGCATAGGCATATCTCATAATCTCCGCATTTTCAAAGCCTTCAAGCGAGCGCAACATATCATACTGCACATCGGTGGGCATCGAGGTTGAAAAGCCTTGAATATACATTTCATCCGTGTCGAGGCCGCAAGGCTCGACAAAGAGCTGATGTCTTTCCTTGTCCGCAAATCTCACAAGCTTTGTCTCGATAGAGGGACAATATCTCGGTCCGGTACCGACAATGTTACCCGAATACATAGCGCATCTGTCGAGGTTACCAAGAATAATATTATGCGTGTTTTTGTTGGTATACACCACGTGACAGGCAACCTTGTTTACCTCGTTGGTGTTTTCCTCGGATGTAAGAGCGGAAAAAGGAGTAGGTACGTCCTCTCCCCTCTGCTCTTCAAGAATTGAGAGGTTGATCGATCGTCTATGCACTCTTGCAGGCGTACCTGTCTTAAAACGTTGAAGCGCGATACCGAGTCTCTCAAGAGAAGCTGAAAGACCTTTTGCGGGCATCATACCGTCCGGTCCTGCAGAGTAGACCTTATCACCGACGAATATCTGACTTTCAAGGAACGTGCCTGCGGCAATAATCACCTTCTTACATTCCCACACCTCGCCAAGGTGAGTAAGAACACCAACGACAACTCTTTTGCCGTCTGTTTCCGAGGTGAGTATATCTACGATCTCACCTTGGATGAGCCTGAGATTTTTCTCCTTCTCAAGTGTTTCCTTCATTATTATTTTGTACGCATTTCTGTCTGCCTGCACCCTTTTGGAATGAACCGCTGCGCCCTTTCCGAGATTGAGAGTGCGCGACTGGATCGTAACCTTGTCTGCCGCATATCCCATCTCTCCGCCCAGCGCGTCTATCTCAAAGACGAGATGTCCCTTCGCACTTCCGCCAATCGACGGATTGCAAGGCATATTGCCAACCGCATCGAGATTTATTGTAAAAAGAACTGTGGGTATTCCCATTCGGCTCGAAGCCAGTGCCGCTTCAATACCGGCGTGCCCGGCGCCTATTACAATTACATCTGTTGAAAAACTTTTCATTTTACACCTATTAAGTAAAGTATAGTTGTCTTTTTAGAACAATTATAACTATTTAAATCTAATTTTAGAATTTGATTCTTTCTACAGATTTTACTTTTCCGTTACTTATATCTACATCGAAGACAGCACCGGTCGCTCTCGGTTCGCCGCGCGATGGTTCAAATCTTATCGGCATACGGGATCTAAGTTGCTTCACCACAAGCTCAGGGTTCATACCAAGCACCCCTTCACTCTCACCGCACATTCCAACATCGGATATATATCCCGTTCCCTTTGGTAAAATCTGTTCGTCAGCCGTAGGCACGTGTGTATGAGTGCCAAAGATAACACTTATCTTTCCGTCATAGGCATATCCGAGAGCTAATTTCTCCCCCGTTGCCTCTGCGTGTATATCCATAATTGCTATGTCGTATTTTCCCGACTCTCTTTCAAGAGCGCGGTCAATGTAGGAGTAGGGGTTATCTAAAGTTGGTTCTATATGGATATTACCCATAGCGTTGATAACCATTATTTTATACCCGTTACAATCGATTATCGCGTAACCGTGACCGGGTGCTCCGTCACCAAAATTAATTGGCCTTAACATAGCCTCTGTATCATCAAGATAAGTGTATACCGACCTGTTTCTTAGTGTGTGATTTCCACCGGTTAAACAATCCGCTCCCGAAGCAAAAAGGGTTTCGGCATCTGCCGCAGAAGCTCCTGTTATCACAGACGCGTTCTCACAGTTCACAATGCAGAAGTCAATTTTGTTTTCCTTTCTGACACGCCAAAGATTGTGTCTTAAATGGTCAATCCCACGCGGACTCGTCACGTCACCAATACAAAGAATTCTCATTAAATTATCTCTTTTCTATGCGGCTATAGCCGTAAAAATCGTCATTTTATTCAGCACGCCCCTTGGGTAATGCCATAATTCTCAACAATCGGAACTATACCGATCGCGAGCAGTAAAAGGCATTTACCACTCCGAAAGCGACTTGTCACAAGGCTTATTTTCAGGTGATTTACCATCTATCATCGGAGCAATTGCAACCGAGATATCCGTGCTGCCATTAAAGTTTATCGCAAGTTTTCTTACGTCGGAGTTGTCACGCTGTCCCTCTTGGTTATGTCCGTCAAACAAAGGCTTTGCTTCCATAACAGAAAAAACGCCATCGCCAAGTATTGAGAGATAAAGCTTATCTCCGTCCATATCAATTACGGCTTCTTTGCCCCCCTCACCAAGTGTTACATCACCGCGAGTATGTGCAAACCAATAGCCCACGTCCCCGTCGTCAAGCGTAATCTCGTCGCGGACAACCACCCACTTTTTATCGGTAGTCATTTTCAAACCGCGTTTTACCCCCTTGCCAAAGTATGCCGCGGAGATATCCGAGATAGCATACGCATCCGAGCCGTCCGAACCGTCATTAAATCTATCAACATGACATATAGAGAACTGCTCTTGGTCCATTCCTTCACCCGGATTAATCACAAGAGTATTATGTCCTTCGGCACGATATCTATAGACAAATCTATATCTCGGCACGTTATAGTTATCCTGTCCGAGATCACAAAGGAAGCGATGTTTTTTCCATTCAACAACAAAGTTACCCATATCCGCGTGACAATGGTACGCGTCATTGTCACCAAAGTGAATAGCCGCATAGAGATCATCCTCATCAAAGCCGGCACGGAAGGATGCGTTATCACCGCCAACCGTGCCAAAGCCCATCGGTCTTCCCTCAAGTCCTACCGACTCTGTGGGAATATACCAGAACATATCTCTAACACAAGCGATCGAGGGATCCTTGAGTATCTGTTCCTTTCTCATAGTGGTGATATCTTTTTTCCCGTAGTTCTTTCCTATCCAGAATATTATAGCAGGACAAACAAGCTCCTCTATTGCATCACCAAAATTAAACGAGCGGAAGGTGTTTGAGCACATGCACTTAACATAGTATGCGGAAATTTCCACAGGAAGGTAGTCAGCAAGGCCGTAGTCAGTACCCGTGCTGCTTTTTAAAGCCGAAATATAAAACGCGAGATAGTCTGTCGCATAGTTCCAATAGGTGAACCCCTCGGCATAAGAGCCGTCGGGAAGATACATATCTCTCACCGCGCGATAGGTGTTCTCAAAAGCATATCCAAAGATATCCTTAAGATACTCTTTATCAACGTCATCCTCATCACATATAGCTAAAGCCGCAACGGTAATACCGCCGTTACAAACAAATTTCCAATTGTCGCCGGGCATATCCTGATACCATCTGTAGCTGCGGCGACGCTCTCTGTCAAGATAGTCATCCATAGCCGCATCAAATCCGTGCTTTATAATGGCGCGGCGCAAAACTGCCCTCTCATCCTCACTCATACACTCGTATATCCAGTCGTAGCCAAGACCGAAGGAGAATACCATCTCACCGACATCGAGAAAGTGATAAGGATTCCAATCCTTGAATGATGCCGCATTCGCAAGCTCATCATAAAGTCTGCGAGCATATTTCACGTTACCCGTCAGCTTATACGCCATACCAAGATTAAGCGTTCTCGAGAGAACCCCGCGCGACACATCAAGAAGTCTTATTCCGTCGGGTATGTCATATTCAAGCACAGGCTCTCTCATATATCTGTCAGCATAAGCAAACATACTCGCCTTTGCCGCCTCATAAATCGGGTCATTTGTAGCGCGAATACGTTCAAAGTCCGCACCCGTGAGAATTATTCTCGGGTGTACACCCTTTCCGCTATGCTCTATAACGTCATTTATCACTCTGTTTTTCATATACAAATCTCCTTTGTAATTACATCTCTATACGTTATAATCAAAAAACTTTACACGCCCCTCACCAATCTCATACATCGGTTAGTAAACAATCAATAGTCACCTACATCTATATCAAGGGAAGTGTCTGTAGCAAGAGAGGATAGACTGCTCTCCTCCTTGGGAGGAAAGCCCATGTATATCCTATAATACTCGTCCGTTTTTTCTTTATAATAATCCGTATTTTTTACGTTGTCGGTAATGATTATAGGTCTATCATTTCTTGTACTCGAAGCTTTTCTCTTTTCTCTTCTGATCTCGCGTTCATATTCCTTGATTTTGTTATTGATCTTTTCATAGCTTGGAATTCTATAAAGCTTCTTTTTTGTTTTATCAAGTTTTAACTCACACACCTTTATTCTCTGCTTTTTAAACAAAGCGATATAAATAACTAAAAAAGGATAAGCAATGCCGAAGAGGACGGAATAAACAGCATCAACCACAGCGCAGAACAAAATCGCAATAAGAACAAAAAATGTGCATCCCGAGAAAACAAACGTGAATAAAAGGAACAACATAGCCTCTACAAGACTTTCAAATGCTTTCTTTTTAAAAGGAAGAGAAAAGCCCCCTATTGCCTTCTTGTACGCGGATAGATTCTTCTCCTTTTCAAGTCTGTCAAGCTGCTTCTTTTTCAAGTTTTCAAGTTCGGTGCGTTTGTTTAACTGTTCTTCAAGCCTTCTTATGTGCTCCTCGTTACTTATTCTGTCGCTTTTAGCCATAAAGAGTCCATCTCCCATTTGAAATATTCTATGATGTCATTATATCATCCATACAATAAAAAGTCAATTATAAATAACAAAACGCAAGAAAGAGAAATGGTTTAAACTCCTTCTTGTAAAGATATTACAAAACCGCAGGGACAGGCGGGTGCGATTGCCTTACCTCGATATTTGATAGCAATTTATACTCTCATTCAATACCTTCGGTTTTACTTCGCTGCCCGTCTGTACGCAACAAACAAATCGAGGCTGAGTCAAAAGCTTTTGATTAAGCTAATGGCTCAGCCCCTTATTCTTTGTTTTTTTGTGTGTCAAAAATCACATAATTTCAAGATAGTTGCCACGTTCTTCTACCCGAAGCCGTATACATCATACGGCGAGTTTGGTAGAAAACGGGGAAATATCCGAAATTATTTTGCGTAGTCGACTATGCGGGATTCGCGGATTACACTCACCTTGATCTGGCCGGGATAATCAAGCTCTCCCTCAATCTTCTTGGCGATATCGCGAGCAAGAAGCTTCATCTTATCATCGTCAACCATATCAGGCTTAACCATAATTCTTACCTCACGGCCTGCCTGGATAGCAAAGGTCTTCTCTATACCGTCGAAGCTGCCGGCAACCTCCTCGAGCTTCTGCAAACGCTTGATGTAGTTTTCAACATCCTCACGTCTTGCGCCGGGACGAGCCGCGCTGATAGCGTCAGCCGCCTGAATAATGAAGTCAAGGGGAGTGAGTGACTCAACGTCATTGTGGTGAGCCTCGATGGAATGGATAATATCCTTATTCTCCTTGTATTTAGTAGCAAGCTCAACACCAAGCTGAACGTGTGATCCTTCAACCTCGGCTGTAACCGCCTTACCGATATCGTGGAGAAGTCCGGCTCTGCGTGCCATAGTAACATCTGTGCCAAGCTCATCAGCAATAACGCCTGCGAGCATAGAAACCTCAATAGAGTGACGAAGAGCGTTCTGTCCGTACGAGGTACGGTACTTCATACGTCCGAGAAGCTTGATAAGCTCGGGATGTAATCCGTGTACGCCCGTCTCAAATACAGCTCTCTCTCCCGCCTGCTTAATAGCAACGTCTACGTCGCGGCGAGCCTTCTCAACCATCTCCTCAATTCTTGCGGGATGGATACGTCCGTCGCTTATGAGTTTTTCAAGAGCGATGCGTGCAATCTCACGGCGAACAGGGTCAAAGCCGGATACCGTGATAATGTCGGGTGTATCGTCAATGATGAGATCAACGCCTGTGAGAGTCTCGATAGTTCTGATATTTCTACCCTCTCTACCGATAATTCTACCCTTCATCTCATCTCCGGGTATCTGAACCGTGGAGATAGAGATCTCACTGACGTGGTCTGCGGCGCAACGCTGAATAGCAAGAGAGAGAATATCTCTCGCACGTACGTCTGCCTCGTCCCTAAACTTCTCATCATACTCCGCGATCTTAAGTGCGGTCTCGTGCTGAAGCTCACTGTCAAGCTTATGTATAAGCTCCGCCTTAGCCTCGTCTGCGGTCATACCCGCAATTTTCTCAAGCATAGCAAGCTGACCGTCGAGTGTGGTCTGGATCTCCTGACGGAGCTTATCCGCTGCTGCATGCTTGTCCTGGAGCGACTGCTCCTTCTTTTCAAGAGTCTCAAGCTTTCTGTCAAGAGATTCTTCCTTCTGAGCAAGACGATTTTCTTGTCTTGCGGTTTCTTTACGGCGTTCCTTTATATCAAGGTCCGCTTCCTTTTTAAGTTGGAATATTTCTTCCTTCGCCGCAATGATGGACTCCTTCTTTGCGCTCTCTGCGCCCTTCATGGCATCCTCAAGAAGCTTGCGCGCCTGCTCTTCAGCAGAGCCGATCTTCTTCTCGGCGATGGACTTACGTATTAAAAATCCGATCACAACGCCAATCAAAGCACAGGCGGCAATCAGAACAATAGCAAGCCAAAGTTTTATTTCCACTTTTACACCTCCTTATTAGATTTTCACGTATCTGCAGTTGTGCGTGCAGATGCTTTATAACTACACCGAAAAATCGGAAATAATCATACGAGTATATTATATAATATTTATACTGTAAAGTCAATATGGAATTTGTGACTAAATAATCAGAGAAAAATTGTGCCGAAAGACTAAATACCCGAGAAAATTAAAAAGAAACGCGCGCATACGCACAATGTCAACACATCCCCTTCGGGGCAGGACGACCGTTTTCGATTGACGGTATATCACCCGGGGCGCAAGAACACAAGAGATAATAAGAAAAATGCTCAAAAGCCGTGGGGCGTGTTAAGTTTTCGTGAAACAAGCATACAAAAAGGCGAGCCTACCCGAAGGTAAACTCGCCAAGGTTTGATCGTGAAAGTAATTTGCTATTTATTATTTTTATTAATTATAAAATATGGCCCACATCCATCGCGTTCGTGAGTTACTATATAGCACCAAGAAAAATCTTTGCCAATCACATAAAATTCAATTAATCCATTATTTTTAATCTTTATTGAACTATCGTTTTCTTTGGAAAGTGGTATTGAAACATCATCACTCATAAACCCATTATCATATTGGAATTCTACTGCACCAGTTTTATCAACATTATCATATGCTGTCATTGCATCATTGCCTTTTAAATTTTCGACTAAATTATGTTCACAAACCATCCATAGATATCCATGATTTGGAGCATAACATTTTAGTTTTTTTAATTGCTTAATTGAAATTGTTGGCACATAGTTTTTTATAAAATCTTTAACAAAGTTTTCTTTAGAAATAATGTTTCCCATCTTATTTCTCCTACATATAATAACTAAACCATTTTATCCACACATGAACGTCGCTAACAAGTTTGTTTCTAACTCCTGGGGCAATAGGATATTGATATTCATACCAGTTAAAATGAACTGGAGAAAGTTTTCCTTTATACATATGATGAGTTGTATCCCATCTAACTTGTCTATATCCATCTGCAGAAACCCATCTGTTTTTACCTGCTTTTGTATATCCTTTTCCCAAATATTGTTGAGATACCTTAGCTGCCTTATATTGCCCAGTTGTATGATAAAAACCTAAAATCATACTACCAACAGCAGCTACTCTTTTAGTAAGACCAGCATAAACATTATAAGCGGAGTCACTTAATCCTAATACATCATTAAACAAGCCGTCTCGAACAAAATTGTAATCTGTTCCTGCCTCAATCATCGTGGCCACACCATTGATTCCAGTAAGCACTCCAGCCCCAAGAGTAACACCTGCGACTATAGACATAGCCAAAGGTATGCCTGCTCCAAAAGTTGTTACAGATAATGTAATAGCAGTAATGGCAATCTCTACCATAAATAATCCTGTCCAGAATGTACACCATTCCCAATCGTGTCCAGTTGGATCAAATCGATTTACAGGATCATTATTACAGTATGCGTAAAGGTTTAGACCGTTTACAGACTCAGGATCCAGATAAGCCGTATCATCAGGCGAGATAAATCTACACCACTGGGGATTATAATATCTTGCATTAAGGTAGTAGAGTCCGGTTTCGGTATCGTAGTAATATCCTCTATAGCGGAAAGGATTAGCGTTAGCTATGGTCGAATTAGTTGTACT
>JAZRAE010000120.1:0-22677 GCA_045634385.1 Eubacteriales bacterium
GAGAAGTGCTGAGGCAAAGGCAAAGCTTGATGCAGAGCGAGCACTCCGTCCCGATCACGAGTATAGATATCAGGATGTAACCGAGACCTTCGATAAGGATCTCTATAATGCAATCCGTCAGTCCGAGATCGATGCGGTTGATAACGCTGACGTAGCGAAGTATGAGGCTGATATCGATAAGCAGAATGCACTTCGTACAAAGCGCGAGAATAAGCTTTCTTCCGTTTATACCGAAGAGCTTGATAAACGCCAGGATGTCAAGGATCATATCGCTGATATGCTTGCTGCTGATAAGCAGTATACCGAGGATCAGAAGCGCATTAAGGCACAGAAGCGTGCTGAAGAAAAGGCTGAAATTGAAGCTGAAAGAGCGCTCCGTCCCGATTTTGAGTACAGATATCAGGATATAACCGAGACCTATGATGAGAATCTCTATAACGCTATCCGTCAGGAAGAAACCGATAAGATTGATAACAAGGATATTGCGATATATGAGGCTCAGATAAACAGAAATAATGCCGCGCGTAATATTCGCGACAGAAAGCTGCTTAAGAAATATGACAAGATCGTGGCTGCTCACCAGCTGACCGAGACCTTACTTAAGGACGGTAAGTTTGCAGAGCGTGACGATAAGGATCAGGCCGTAATCAAGTCATATGAAAAGAATCTTGAGAATAAGGAAATGCTCTATTTCAAGGAGGATTACGAACTTAGACTCAAGAAGAATAAGAAACGTCTTAAGAGGGCGAAGAAGTACGGCAAGTTTATGCTTGAGTACGGTTCGACCTATGATCCCGAGTGGGATGGCGAATTTAACAATTATGGACTTCCCGAGATACATCCTTACACCGAAGGTGTTAAGCTCTCGGCAAGCAGACGCAGAACACCCAAGAGAGAGAGACTTTCTCACTTCAACAAGAAGAATCTCTCGCTCCTCTCCCGTGATCAGTGTAATCTTGATACCAAGATGATCGAGGCGAGAGTTCAGTCCGAGTACCTTTCACTTATGCTTGAGGTCACCAAGGCTGATCAGGAATTCGGCGTAGAATATAGAACCCGTCAGGAAAAACAATGGCTCCGTGAAAGCAGAGAGAAGCTCAAGGATCTTAGAATCAAAGCTGCTACCGCAGTCAAGTTTGAGAAGCTTGATAACGAGCGTTACTACTCTGTAGTAGCAACTGACTTTGACAGAGTTGAGCTGCCCGAAAAGGCAGATCGCGAGGAGCTTGTCGCTATGCGTGAGGAGTTGCTTAGACTTCTTGATATCCGTGATGAGATCAACGTTCACCTTCTTGAACTCTATACCGGTAATGAAAACGGTATGGGCGGAAGTACAGAGGGTAGAGTAAAAGCAATACTCAAGGCACGTAAAAAGGCTCACTACAAGATGTCGAGATACTTCAAGGTACTCTCCAAACACCGTGTAACACGTAATGAGAAGATGAGAATCTTCGATAAGATGGACGAGTTCGTAGATACAAGAGGTGATCTTGCTAAGGCTAAATACGTTCTCAGAAGAGAAAAACCCATCGGAAAGGTCAGAAGAGATTATATTAAGGATCTTCAGGTGGCTAAGCGTGATAGCCGTATACTCAAGGCAATCATTGAAAGAGCTACGATCAGATCACTTAAGAAGGCGAAAAAGCGCGAGATGCAGGAAAGAGCAATTATTATGTCCTACACTGTTCTCATTGCACTTCTTCTTATTGGTCTTGCAATGTTTGCTATGGGACCGCAGATTCTCGAGGCACTCAAGATGTTCTTGCCTGAGAGTATACACGGTTACATTGATCTTATTTTGAACATATGGCCGTTCTAATTTCGGGAGGATATAATTATGGGATTGTTTGAAAAAAGAGACGTTTATGCCGATAAGTTGGTTGCCGATATGTCGGATAAACAGCGTAAGGATAAAATTGAAAGGCTTGAAGAACAGCGCGAGGACGTAGTCCGCCGCATCGAAAAGCTTATGGTAAGAATCTCGAAAGAGACGAAGATGCGCCGATTGAGGGACCGTAAGTACCCTCTCGGTGACTCTCCGAATGATAGAGATTTTGAAAAATAATACGTATTTTTAAAAATAATTTTTAGAAAATTACATATAGCTATTGATTTTCCCCAAAAATTATGATATAATGTGCGTAGAATATGAAAGAAATGGGGAGTGACCGAAAGGTCACTCTCTGTTGTTGTAAAAACAAATACGGCGCCGTTGCCGGAAAAGGAGAAAATTAATGAAGAAAAGTGTAAAAGAAACTGTCAAAGAGGCGATACTTCCCACCGTAACCGAGCTTGGATACAGAATTTGGGACGTGACCTATTCCAAGATCGGCGCTGATTACCACCTTGAGATCACTATCGATAACGACGAAGGCATCAATATCAACGATTGTGAAAAGGTGCATAGAGCAATAGATCCTATTATTGATGAGTGTGATCCTATTGAGAACTTCTATTATCTTGACGTATCCAGCCCCGGAGCAGAGAGAGATCTTCGTACCGATGAACATATTGCCTATTGCATCGGATGGGAGGTTGAGGCAAAGCTCTATGCCGAGAAGAATGGTAGAAAAGCCTTTGTAGGAACTCTTGAGTCGTATGAAGACTCTACCGTTACCATTAGAGAGGGCGATGAAAGTGTAGCTCTTCGCCGTGAAGAGATATCAAAGTTTACTACCGTATACACCGGAAAATAAGAATGGAAAATATTCTGAAATACAAAAAGATTGTTAATCACATATAGCTCGTATCTTTACAAGTTTTTCATGATCTCTTTGTATAACGGATTTATATATAAAATGTAATCAATTGATTACTTATTAGTTAGTTTATTATAATAAATATAGAAAGGGCGTAGCACTACGCTACGGGTAAAAAGGAAAAAATGAACGCAGAATTATTCACCTCCCTTGACCTTCTTGAGAAAGAAAGCGGCATATCTAAAGAATATATGCTTACTAAAATTGAGGAGGCTTTAGCAAACGCGTGCAGAAAAGAGGTAGGGGCAACCGCTCTTATCAGAGTTCATCTGGACCCTATCAAGTGTGATATGAAGGTATATCACAGAAGACTTGTTGTTCCGGACGGTGAGGTTGTAGATCCCAAGTGTGAGATCTCTCTATCCGAGGCAAAGGCACTCAGCCGCAGAAACAAGCTTGGCGGTTTTGTTGAGACCGAGCTTAAGACCAAGACATTCCGCCGTTTCTCCGCACAGACAGGAAAGCAGATGATCATTCAGGCTATCCGTACTGCAGAGCGTGAGAAGCAGACTCGCGCATACGAGGAGAAGAAGGAAGAGATTATCACCGCAGTTGTTGATAAGGTAGATATGATCTCAGGAAATCTTATTCTTGATACAGGCACAGGATACGCTACTCTTATCAAGTCAGAGCAGATCCCCGGTGAGGTACATGATGTGGGCGACAGAATCAAGGTATTCGTTTCCGAGGTAAATTCGGGCGAGACCAGAGGTCCTATCGTTTCACTTTCCAGAATTCACCCCAATTTCGTAAAGAGACTCTTCGAGCTTGAGATCCCCGAGATCCAGGATGGCACTATTGTTATCAAAGGTGTATCCCGTGAGGCAGGCTCAAGAACCAAGATTGCAGTACAGTCCAGAGATGAGAACGTTGATGCTATCGGATCTTGTATAGGTAAGAATGGTATGAGAATCAATGCTATTCTCTCCGAGCTCGGTGGAGAAAAGGTTGATATCATCAGATATAGCGATTCTCTTGAGGAATTTGTTGCGGAGGCACTCTCTCCCGCCAAGGTACTCTCGGTTGTTATGGATGCAGAGCGTTCTGCAAAGGTTCTCGTTTCTCCCGATCAGCTTTCGTTGGCTATCGGTAAGGAGGGACAGAATGCAAAGCTTGTAGCAAGACTCACAGGCTGCAAAATAGACATTAAGGCGTGATGGCACAGAATAATATGCCTTCCCAGAAAAAAATACCGGTAAGACGTTGTGTAGGGTGCGGTGAGCATTTTCCAAAGGGTGAGCTTGTTAGAGTTCTTCGCACACCCGATGCAGAGGTTGTGCTCGACCTTACAGGCAAGAAGTCAGGCCGCGGAGCATATATATGCAAGAAGGCGGCTTGCCTTAAGAAAGCCCGCAAGTCTAAGAGAATTGAGACATCTCTTGAATGCCCGATTCCCGAAGAGGTATATGATAGAATGGAACAAGAAATTAGCCATGGCTGAAAATAACGGTATAAATCGCATCCTCGGAATGCTCGGCCTTGCGATGAAAGCAGGCAAGGTTGTAATAGGTACTGAGCAAGCTATAACATATCTGCAAAAGGGTAAGATAAAACTTATGCTCGTATCGAGCAATGCCTCCGATGGAACAAAAAAGAAGATTCTCCATAAATGTGAGTTCTATAAGACTCGTATTGAGGAGCTTGGTATAGAAACCGACGAGCTCGGCAGATTGCTTGGTAAGACATACACACCTGCTGTCGTCGGAATAACAGACGAGAATTTTTCGCGCGCTATCATTAATCTTTTAGATGGTGAAAATACTTAAAAATGTAAAGTATATTTTGTATATTCACCTATAAATCTAAAAAATTCCCGTCAAAGTACAACGAAAGGGAATTCACCAAATGGTGAATGGTGAAAAATATGGCAAAAGGAATTAAGATTTCCGATCTGTCAAAAGACTTCGCTATGAAGTCGAAGGACGTTATCGAGGAATTTAAAAATGTCAATATTGAAAAGACTACGGGCGGTACCGTATCTGACGAAGAATTTGCTGTCTTTATGCAGCACATTACCTCGAGCCACCAGATATCCGATCTTGAGGCGTATCGCTCGGGTAAGATTACAATAAAGGCCGCAGGAAAGCCCGTTAAGGAAGAAACAAAAAAGGCCGAGTCAAAGGAAACTCCGAAGAAGGAAGAGGTAAAGGCAGAGCCTAAAAAGGAAGCTCCTAAGAAGGAAGAAGTAAAGGCAGAGCCTAAAAAGGAAGCTCCTAAGAAGGAAGAGGTAAAGGCAGAGCCTAAAAAGGAAGCTCCTAAGAAGGAAGAGACAAAGTCAGAGCCTAAAAAGGATACTACAAAAAAGGCGGAACCTAAAGTTGAGCCTGAGAAAAAGATGGAAAAACACTCTGAGGCAAAGCCGGAGGTACAGAAACGTCCCGAGGCAAAGCAGGAGAACAATAGAGGTGAAAGACGTCCTGACGGACAGAGACCTCAGTTTGACAGAGGTGAAAGACGCCCCGATGGACAGAGACCTCAGTTTGATAAGAATCAGCGCAGACCTGACGGTCAGGGTTATCAGGGCAATAAGTATGGTGCCCGTCCTTCAGATGATCCCTTTGCAAAGCGCCGTGAGAATATGAACCGCGAGGCAAATGGACAGAGAAGACCTGGTGAAGGATTTAGCAAACCCCAGCAGAAGCCCGCACCCACACCTGTACAGAAGACTGCTCCCGTAGTGACTGAAGCCCCTAAAAAGGATTCCGGACTTCGTCCCGCACAGCAGGCGCAGCAGGCACAGCTTGAGAGAAAGCAGAAGCTTGAGACTCAACAGGCACAGCAAAAGGTACAGCCCAAGAAGGAAGAGAAAAAGGCTGCACAGAAGCAGCAGTTCAAGACTATTACTCCTACCGTTGACAGAAGCAATGTTAAGGGCGGTGTAAATCTTGATAGCTACAGCGGTGATGAGAATAAGGGTAAGAGAATTATTGATACAAGAACCACTCATGTGGATCTTTCTAAGTATGACGATCGTTACAACGATCAGTATTATGCAATACTTAACGGAACAGATTCTAAGAGCTCCAAGACCAAGCTTAAGAAGCAGGATAACAAGGGTCAGAATCAGAAGACCGCTAAGGATAAGGAAAGAGCAGCGCAGGAAAAGATCAAGCGTATGGAGCAGGAGAGAGCAAGACAAAAGCAGCTTGAGATTACCGTTCCCGATGAGATCACCGTTTCCGAGCTTGCAATCAGACTTAAGAAGACATCTGCTGAAGTTATCAAGAAGCTTATGATGATGGGCGAGATGAAGGGCCTTAATGATATTATCGATTACGGCACTGCCGAGATCATTGCAGATGAGTTCGGCGCAAAGGTTACCAAAGAGGTTGTCGTTACCATTGAGGAAAAGCTCTTTACCGAGGCCGAAGATAATGATGAAGATCTCGATGAGCGCGCACCCGTAGTTTGCGTTATGGGTCACGTTGACCACGGAAAAACATCTATTCTTGACGCAATCAGACACACAAATGTTACCCGTGGTGAGGCAGGCGGTATTACTCAGGCGATAGGTGCGTACCGTGTTAAGGCACAGGGCAAGGATATAACCTTCCTTGATACCCCCGGACACGAGGCATTCACCGCAATGCGTATGAGAGGTGCTAAGTCCACCGATATCGCAATCCTCGTCGTTGCCGCAGATGACGGTGTTATGCCCCAGACTGTTGAGGCTATCAACCACGCTAAGGCTGCAGGCATTGATATTGTAGTTGCAATTAACAAGATGGATAAGCCGACGGCTAATCCGGATAATATTCTTAATCAGCTTACAACCTACGAGCTCGTTCCCGAGGCTTGGGGCGGTGACGTTATCACAGTTCCTGTTTCAGCTCATACGGGTATGGGTATTGAGGACCTTCTTGAGAGCGTACTTCTTGTCGCAGAGATGAAGGAGCTTCGTGCAAATCCTCAGAAGCGTGCTAAGGGTATCGTAATAGAATCCAAGCTTGATAAGGGACGCGGTCCCGTAGCTACCGTTCTCGTTCAGAATGGTACACTTCATCAGGGCGATTACGTTATCGTAGGCACTGCAACCGGTAGAGTAAGAGCTATGATCGACGATAAGGGCAAGACCGTTAAGGTTGCAGGTCCTTCCGTTCCCGTTGAGATCATCGGTCTTGACGACGTTCCTCAGGCAGGCGATGAGCTTAACGCAGTTGAGGATGAGAGAATGGCGAGAAATCTTGCGGAGCAGAGACGTGAAAAGCAGAGACAGGAGATACTCAACGCTAACGCAAGAGTTAACCTTGATGAGCTCTTCTCCAGAATGTCCGAAGGCACTCAGACTCTTAACATTATCGTTAAGGCAGACGTTGCAGGCTCTGCAGAGGCAGTAAAGGCATCACTTCTTAAGCTCTCTAATGAAGAGGTTAAGGTTTCTGTAATTCATACCGCTGTCGGTGGTATTACCGAGAGCGATGTTATGCTCGCAGCAGCTTCCGGTGCTATCATCGTAGGCTTTAGCGTACGTCCCGATAAGAACGCACTTGATTCCGCAGAGAGAAACGGTGTAGATATCAGAACTCACCGTATCATCTATGAGATCATTGATGAGGTTGAGGCTGCTATGAAGGGTATGCTTGCTCCCGAGTATAAAGAAGTTCTTCTTGGCCATGCGGAAGTAAGGCAGACTATCAAGGTGCCCGGTGTTGGCATTATCGCAGGATGCTATATTCAGGACGGTAAGATCACCCGTCAGTCCTCTATCCGTATTGTTCGTGACGGTGTAGTTATCTTTGAGGATAAGATTTCCTCTCTCCGCCGTTTCAAGGATGACGTTAAGGAAGTAAACGAGGGCTATGAATGTGGTGTTGGCATTGATAAGTTCAATGATATCCGTGAGGGAGATGTACTTGAAGCCTTCATTATGGAAGAAGTAAAAAGATAAATATTTTGCACATTTTCGCCGTTTTCTACCAAGCTCGCCGTAGGTAGCGAAGCGGCGCGAGCGTGTAAAAAAACAACTGAGTGTTGTTTTTCCGCGAGCGTGACCGAGCCGCAGCGAGACAACTACGTCTTCGGATCGAAGAACGACTAAACTGCACTAAAATATTTACCTTTTGAGAGATCAAATTTCGGTATAAATCCCCGTTTTCTACCAAACTCGCCGTAGATAACTATGACTTCGGGTAGAAGAACGAGAATTTCTTCGCGAAAATTCGATTTCTTGCTGAATCAAGGTAATTTTCGGATGTAGCTATTGCTTTGGATCAAAGAGCGATAAAACTATCTCCAAAGCCATTCAGTGTTACCACTACCAATAAACAAATAAAAAGTTTGAGAAAAAGTAAGAGCCGATGCATTGTGCATCGGCTCTTTAGTTATATTGTGTGATATACTTATGTGCTTTTGAATTTCAAAAACATTCAATATCAACTTTACAACCTGTCCATGCGGCAGATTTTATCGCAGAGCGATTTCACCTGACCGTGTCAGATTTCATTGAACGAAGTCATTCTTTGGCTTCGTTCCTTATTCTGTGGAATATATATTGCTGTGCAATACCCGCATACGGTCCGAGTGTTGTGGGGTCAAGCTTGCCGTTAAAGTAGGTATCTATCGCGCGCTTCATCCACACGTCGATCGGGAATGCCTCGAGATTTCCCATGCCGAAAAGCGCTACGCAGGATGCAACCTTATCTCCTACACCCTTGATATTTTTTAACTCTGTCAAAGTGTATTCATAGCTTGCTTTGCCTTTTATCTCACCAAGATTTACCTTTCCCGCTACAACCTTTTCTGCTGCGTCAAGTATGTATCCGTATCTGAATCCGGGCTTTGACGGAAGGAGTCCTTCGGGACTTTTGAGAATGCTTTCCGCATTTGGGAAGGTATAGCATCTTCCGCAAGCCTTGCAGTCGTTTTCATTAGGTTTGCTGTCAATTCGCTTTAAAGGACAACTATTGTAGTCATTTACAAGGCTTAAGTTGTTTCCGTACTCGGCACAAATTTCTCTGACAATTTTTCGTATTCGCGGAATGTTATTGTTTTGCGATATGATAAAGGATATGAGAGCTTCCCATGGATCTTGGCCGAGAATAGCTATTCCTGATCCAAATTCGGCAGCGTATTTCAGCCACTCTGAATCTGTGGCACTTACAACGCTTCTTTTGACTTCTTCAAGATCTCTCCCGAGGGCAAAGTAGGGAATTACGACATTTTCAAAGGTTTCATCATCCATCTCGGGAAAAATCAGTTCACCTTCTTTTTCCTGCGCAACACGTATTAGTGCTCCACCTACTACCGTCATGTATTCTATGTATTCGTCTTCTCTTGGTATTCTTTCATATCTGAAGCACTGACCGCACTCCATTGTGTCGACAATGTTGTATTTACCGAGATTTGTGACTTTTATCGCCTTTTTTGTATCGAAAATTGTCTCAAATTTCTCAAACATTTTTTCTCCCCCTATTGAAAAAAGTAAAATTATGTAGTATAATGAGATGAGGCGTAATATTTTATATATATTTTATCATAAATTTTGGCTTTTTTCAAGCCTGTACGCCAAGTAATTTTTGTTAGTGATCGGCACCTGTCACGTCCTTTGCGTTTCTGTGCCGAAATAACGGTGACAAGGAGGCAAAGTGGAACAGATTTATACCATCCCAGTCAATGAGACGTTTGACGCGGTGATAGAAAAACCGGAGTGCGGCTGTCCTATATGTGCGTTGTACAAGCGACTGCAGGAAGACGAGCTCGACATAATTCTTGGAGCCTCTATGATGGAGCCGGATATACGAATACGGACGAATGAGCTTGGCTTCTGTTTGACGCATTACAATATGATGCTTGGCAGGCGTAGGATGCTCGGTATGGGACTTATTCTTGAGAGTCACCTCGATGAGGTTGAAAAGAGACTTGACGGACCAACAGTTCTCGGAAATAAGCGAGCCGCCGCAAAGGAGTCACTCGAAAAGCTTGAAGAGAGCTGTTACGTTTGCTCGCGGATAGAGAAAAATCTATCGGCTATGATTGCCACCGTATGTTATCTTTGGGAGAGTGATCCCGAGTTTAGGCGAAAATTTAACAAGCAACCGTGGTTCTGCTTACCGCACTACCGTGCGATGCTTGAGTACGCATCAAAGAAAATGTCGAAGAAGTCATACGCTGATTTCTATGACGAGGCACATGCCATTGAGAAAAAATACATAACCGACTTGAAGGGTGACGTCAGTTGGTTCTGTAAGAAGTTCGATTACCGCTACGATGATGAGCCGTGGTACAATTCCAAGGACTCGGTAAAGCGTTCGGTTCAGTTCCTCGGCGGATGCTTTGGCGAGGAAATAGACAGTAAACAGAAATGAAGGAGTGAGGACATAAAATGATTATTGAGAAGATAGAAATAAGGAGCTTTGGACTTATCAAGGATATGACGCTTGAGTTTTCCCCCACGGTGAACGTAATCGAGGGCCAGAACGAGGCGGGCAAGACTACTATTGCAGCATTCATTAAGTATATGCTTTTCGGTTTTGAGGGCGTAGAAACCGATGATAAGCTCAGCGAGAGAAGAAAGAGAATAAATTGGGATACCGGTATAGCAGAGGGTACTATGGTTGTCCGTGTAAAGGACAAGAGATACCTCATCACTCGCTCGACCACTCCTACGATTAAGCAGGACGGCAGATCCGCATTCAAGGAGGAGTCGTCCATCATAGATATGGATAGCGGTGCTACCGCATTTGGCAAGATGCCCGCAGGCGAGGTGTTCTTCGGAGTAACGAAAGAATTATTTGAAAACACCGCATTTATCGGTCAAATAGGTGACTCTGCTATAAACGAGGGATCTGTCAAGGACTCTATCGAGAACATTTTGTTCTCCGGTAGTGAGAAGATCAACAATCAGAGGGCTATGACCAAGATCTCCGAAAAGATGGAGGGGCTCGTTCACCGCGGTGGCGGCGGAGGAGTAATTCATGACCTTATGCACAGACAGGAGGAGCTTGAGGGTGCTATGGCTCGCTCCAATGAGGATAACAAGCAGATACTCGCTAAAGAGACAGAGCTTTTTAAGATCCGTCAGGAAAGATCTGAGGCGGAGAACAAGCTTGAGAGACTATATGACCTCGATTCCTGTTACAAGAGCGTTATGCTCATCGATACTTTCGACAAGCTCCACGAGCTTGAGGAGGAGTGTGTTCGCAAGACCGAAGCTTATAACAACTTTATTGACGAGAATACCAGGGCGGGTTACGTCCCCACCGATTCTTACATCACCGAGATCAATATGGCTCGCCGCGGAGTAAATGATGCTTATCATGCTCTTGCAGAGGCGGAAGATGCATACACCAAGGAGAAGAATGCCATCGGTATCACCCGTGAGATCGAGGGTGCTATTGAGCTTGCTGATGAGGAAGGCGGAGAGGATAATATTCTTCTTCGTGCTCTTGGTTACGTAAAGGGCTTTGCTAAGAATATCGCTCTCACCACCGCCGGTGCACTTGGTATGATTGCGGTTTTGGTATATGAGATCATCGCCAAGGGTGTACTTGCTCACGTTGCATTCAGAGTTCTTGGCGGAGTTCTCGGTGCAGGTGCGCTTGCGCTTACTGTAATAGCTGTGATCGGCATCATAAAAAATAAGAACAACCTTTCCGTACTTGCCTCCAAGTTCGGTGTTTCCGGATATGGCAATCTCAAGGGGAAGATCGGCGTGATCTCTGCAGCTCGCGCAAAGAGAGATGGTATGATCAAGTCCACCGAGGATGCGAGAATTGCTCTTGAGGCGTCAAGACTCAATTATGAGAATGCCAAGCAGGAGCTTACCCGTGTTATTATTCGTTGGGGTGAGGAGCCTCCGACATCCTCTCTTAACGACTTCCTTGATAAGCTTGAATCTAAGGTCAACACCTTCCTTGAGAGAAAGCGCATACTTCTTGAAGAAAAGAACACGATTGAACTTACCGTAAAGGAACTTCGTCACTCACTCGCAGACAAAAATGAGATAGACATTCGCGGACAGGTGCCTCCGCTTAAGAGAAAGGCACTTACACACATTAATCATGATGAGATCATCACCTCGATTGCAGCATATAAAAATAAGATGGTCGAGCTTGATAAGATGATATTCACAGTTGAAAATGAGATAATGGCACTTAAGACCAACTCGGGCGATCCTGCGGACTATTATGCAAAGGTTAAGACACTTGAGACAAAGATAGAAGAGCTTCGTCAGAAGCATAAGGCGTACTTCATAGCATACAAGGCTATCGAGAGCGCATCGGATAATCTTCGTGCAGGTATTTCCCCTCGCCTTGGAGAATATTCAACCGAGCTTATGGGTATTATGACCGACAAGAAGTACGGTGACTTTGATATCACCTCGGGACTTAAGGTTAGCTACCTTTCCGAGACAGGAGAGCAGAGAACTGTTGACTTCCTCTCCGGTGGTACGAGAGATCTCGCTTACATTGCGGTCAGAATGGCTCTTATCGATATGCTCTATACAGAGAAGCCTCCCGTATGTCTTGACGAGAGCTTTGCTCATCAGGACAACGTGCGTGCTAAGTCGATGATGAAGTCGCTGGTGCACCTTGGAAAGGAAGGTTATCAGAGCTTTATCTTCACCTGCCGTGCAAGAGAGGCTACGCTTGCCTCCGATATGGCGAAGAAGGCCGGCATCTTCAAGCTGTCGGTTATGGAAGACTGATAGTGCCTCGTCATATGAGATATTCTTCTCTTGAAGAGTGATATTCGACCTTTAGTCGAGTGATATATCTCGCATTTGCGAGATGAAACGTACATCTTTGGTATGCTAAAAAACAACTTAAATCTTTTCTAAAAGACGAAAAGGAAGACAGAAAAATGGCAAATAAAAAAATTCTCGTCATTGGCAGTGCAAACATGGATCTGTCGATGAATATGTATAAGGTACCCGAGGTCGGTGAGACGATTATCGACGACGGCGGAGTTGCATATATTCCCGGCGGAAAGGGTGCTAACGCTGCCGTAGCGTTAAACAAGCTTGGCGCGGACTGTTTCTTCTGCGCAAAGGTAGGAGCAGATCTTCATGGACAGAAGCTTTATCAGTATTACAAGGAGATAGGCATCAACACATCTTATCTTAAGGTGGACCGCGAAAATCCTACCGGTCTTGCCGTTGTTATGAAGGAGAGTGATGGAAACAATCGTATCGTCGTTTACCCCGGTGCTAATGGCAACCTTACTCCCGAGAACATTAACGAGGCATTTGAGTGTGGACCCGATGCACTATATCTCGGCTTCGAGATTCCATTCGGTGTAGCTGTTGCTGCCGCTCGTGTTGCCTCTTCGCGCAACATTCCTATCTTTGTAGATGCTGCTCCCGCAGGCAAGGATTATCCCCTTGAGAGTCTGCCTATGGTTGAGGTGTTCTCCCCGAATGAGATTGAGACCGAGGCCTTCACCGGCATACGTCCTCAGGGTACAGATTCTGCGCTTCGCGCGGCTTTGGCTCTTTACAAGAGAGTGAAGGCAAAGTACATAGTTATCAAGCAGGGGGATAGAGGCGCATTCGTATACGACGGAAAACACTTCTTTGTTATCCCTGCCATCAGAATAGGCAAGGCTATAGACACCACTGCTGCAGGAGATGCGTTCACCGCAGCTCTGACCGTAGAGTTCTTGAGAAACGGTGGAAATATCCGCAATGCAGTAAAGTTTGGCGTGGCTGCAGGCGCAATAGCCGTTACACGCAAGGGTGCATCTTCCTCTGTTCCTACGGATGATGAGGTACGTGCCTTGATAATGAAGGAAGATTTAATATAAATCCCTGTTGGGATTCTTTATATGTCTCACAGTGTGAGACGTGATATTCGCTGTTGAGAGTGATATTTTCCCACCGGCCGAGCAAAAGTTTTATGATTTGATATGAAACTTTGTCAATTTATTCTCCGGTGGCGGATCTAACTTAACTCATCTTGGAGGCCAAGTTATGAATTACAATTTTAACGAATACAGATTCCCGTCGGCAGACGGAAAAAATACAATCTACGCGGAGATATATACGCCCAAGAACGTTGAACCCCGCGGAATAGTTCAGCTCGCTCACGGTATGATTGATTATACCGGAAGATATACTGCGCTCGCAGATTTTCTCTGCGCCAACGGTTTTATTTTCGCCGGTAACCATCATCTTGGACACGGAAAGAGTGTTTCTACTCCCGATGACTTCGGCTTCTTTGCCGAGAAGGACGGCTACAAGTACGTCATCGAAGATATCAATACAATGAATAAGCATCTTCATAAGTCCTATCCGAATCTTCCATTGATTCTTCTTGGACATAGCATGGGCTCATTTATCTCGCGCATATATGTTGCAGAGCATCCGCTCTCCGTATCGGGACTTATTATACACGGTACAGGCGGTCCCAATCCTCTTGTTGGAGTTGGCAAATTGCTTGCAGGTGCAATCAAGTGCTTCTACGGTTCGCACCACAGAAGCAATCTTATCAATACAATGGCGTTCGGCTCTTACAACAGTAAGTTTCCAAAGGAAGAAGGGGAAAATGCTTGGCTCACACGCGATGTTGATAGGGTAGATGGCAGAGACAGTGATGAGTTTACCTCATATAAATTCACAGTTTCCGGCTATATTGATCTTTTCACATTTTTGGCAGGTTCCAATTCAAAGGCGTGGTTCAAGAAGTATCCCAAGAATATGCCCACTGTTATTATGAGCGGAGACATGGACCCCGTGGGAGATTACGGCAAAGGTCCTCGCTATGTTTACAAGCAACTTATGATAAACGGCGCAGATAACGTAACCCTCAAAATGTACGAGGGAGCTCGACACGAGTTATTTAACGAGTTTAATTCCGACGAGGTGTTTGAAGACATTCTCACTTGGATCACGGGAGTTGTGGGATGAGCTTTGCTCTTGCATTAACAGGCCCTACAGCATCGGGCAAGACGGCTCTTTCTCTTTCGCTTGCCGAGAGGCTTGGTTGTGAGATAATCTCGCTTGACTCTATGCAGATATACAAAGAGATGGACATCGGTACGGCAAAGGCGACGATTGAGGAGAGGGCGAGGGTTCCTCACCATATGATCGACTTTCTTTCACCGAGTGAGAGCTATAGCGCCGAGGACTACAGAGCAGATGCTATGCGTGCCGTCAAGGATATAGAGTCACGCAAAAAGATTCCGCTTTTTGTCGGTGGCACAGGTCTTTATATGGATACTGTTATAAGGGGTACCGAACTTTCGTCTCCGCCATCATCCGAGGAGCTTAAGGAGAAGCTTCTTGCTATATCAACGACAGATGAAGAGAGGGAGAGACTTTGGCAAAGACTGTTAGAGATCGATCCTGCATCGGCTGAAAAAACGCATAAAAATAACGTTAGGCGTGTGATACGCGCGCTCGAAATATACGAGCTTACAGGCAAGACAAAAACCTATTTTGACGAACTGTCAAAGCCATCCGCCCCCGACTTAAGTGTGGGCATGATTACTCTTGATTTTTACAATAGAGATAACCTTTATGGGAGGGTCGATCTTCGTGTGGATCAGATGATGGACGAGGGACTTCTCGAAGAGGTTAAGGCATTATATGAAGGCGGCATTCTTGTCAAAAACACGACCGCTGCTCAAGCTATTGGATACAAGGAAATTATTCTTTACCTTGACGGTGAATGTACTCTCGATGAAGCTGTTGATCTTCTCAAGCTTTCGACAAGACGCTATGCAAAGCGTCAGCTGACCTGGTTTAGGCATAACAAGGATGCAAAGCGGCTTTACATCGACCGTGAGGACGGTATGATGAAGGATAAGGATGAGCTTCTCGCTGAGCTATATGCTATGGCAGACGAGCTTATAAAACAAGAAAAATAAAACGAAAACTTAACACGGATACGGTGAAAATATGAAGGCATCCGAAATAAAAGTAAAAATAAATAACGGGGCTTTGGAAAAATACGCGAAGCTCTATGATTCCACCGACGGACAAAAGGATAGGTTCTCAAGTCTTATTGACACGTTTATTTCGCTTTACGGTGATACCGAGGCACAGCTTCTCAGTGTTCCGGGCAGAAGTGAGATATCAGGCAATCATACCGATCATAATCATGGCTGCGTGCTTGCAGGTACGATAAATAGAGACGTTATTGCTATAGCTGCAAAAAACAAAGACGGAGTCATAAGAATCTATTCCGAGGGATACGAGAGGGAAGAGATTATTCTCTGTGATTGCTTTGATCCAAAGAATTTTGAAAGATATACGTCCGCATCGCTTATCGCAGGTACGGTAGGCGGCTTCAAATTGCGCGGATATGAGGTTGGAGGATTCGATATCGCTATCACGTCTGATGTATTAAAGGGAAGTGGTATTTCCTCATCTGCAGCGTTTGAGGTTATGATAGGAAATGCCCTTAATCACCTTTACAATGAGGGGGTGATTCCGAACACCGAAATAGCAAAGCTTGCGCAGTACGCGGAGAACGCCTATTTTGGCAAGCCCTGCGGACTTATGGATCAGATGGCGTGTGCCGTCGGAGGATTCGTGTATATCGACTTTGCCGATTCAGAGAATCCCGAGGTAACACCCATCGACTTCTCGCTTGATGAGGAGGGATATGCTCTCTGTATAGTCAATACGGGTGGCAACCATGCCGATCTGAATGAGGACTATGCTTCAGTTCCGAGAGAAATGAAGGCTGTGGCAAGAGAACTTCAAAGAGAGGTTTTGTGCGGAGCTTGTGAGGATGAGCTTATAGCTAACATTCATTCTCTAAGAGAGAGAGTCGGTGACAGAGCCGTGCTTCGTGCTCTGCATTTTATGAGAGAAAATAAGAGGGTAAAAAAGGCAAAGAACGCGCTTATTGATAAGAATCTCGAGGCATTCTTCGAGGCTATCAATGAGTCGGGCAACTCCTCATTCAAATACCTTCAGAATGTATATACAACCGAGAACGTGTCAGAACAGGGGCTTTCGCTCGCACTTGCACTTGCAGAGGGGTATCTTTCGGGTAATGGTGCATCGAGAGTTCACGGCGGAGGCTTTGCCGGTACTGTGCAGATTTTCGTAAGAAAAGAGCAGATAGACGGGCTTGTTAAACTTATGGACTCGGTATTCGGTAAAGGCGCGGCTATGATGTTTAACGTCAGACCCGTGGGAGCTATAATGCTCGAATTTGATTGATTAAAATACAAGGAGAATATAAAATGGCAGCAAAAAAGACAGACAAAACTGTAGAGAAAAATCCTGCGAGCGACAAGAAAGCCGCTCTTGAAACAGTCATCTCCAGAATAGAAAGAGAGTGCGGAAAGGGTTCTATTATGCGTCTCGGAGAGAATGCTAATATGAATGTTTCTGCGGTTTCCACCGGTTCACTTTCACTCGACTTTGCACTTGGAGTTGGTGGTATTCCGAGAGGAAGAATCACCGAGATATACGGTCCGGAATCTTCGGGTAAAACAACAATTGCTCTACACGTTATAGCAGAGGTACAGCGTCAGGGAGGCGAGGCTGCATTCATTGATGCAGAGCATGCCCTCGATCCTTCATATGCTAAAAAGCTTGGAGTAAATATCAATAGTCTTCTTGTTTCACAGCCTGATTACGGTGAGCAGGCTCTTTCGATCGCAGAGACTCTTGCAAATTCAGGTGCAATCGATATCATCGTTGTTGACTCGGTTGCAGCACTTGTACCCAGAGCAGAGATCGAGGGTGATATGGGTGACTCTCACGTAGGTCTGCAGGCAAGACTTATGTCGCAGGCTATGAGAAAGCTTTCCGGTGCTATTGCAAAATCCAACTGTATCGTTATCTTTACCAACCAGCTTCGTGAGAAGGTTGGTGTTATGTACGGCAATCCCGAGGTTACAACGGGCGGTAAGGCTCTTAAGTTCTATGCATCCGTACGTATTGATGTAAGAAAGACCGAGGCTCTGAAGAGTGGTACCGAGGTTTACGGTGCACACACAAAATGCAAGGTTGTTAAGAACAAGGTTGCCCCCCCATTCAAGGTGGCGGAGTTTGATATTCTTTACGGATCCGGTATTTCAAAGTCCAGTGAGATCATAGATATGGCTATTCAGCTTGATATCATCTCCAAGAGCGGAGCGTGGTTCTATTACGGCGAAGATAGACTCGGACAGGGTAAGGACAACGTACGCAAGTTCATAGAGAGCGACAAGGCGTTTATGGCAGAGCTTGAGGCTCAGATACGTGAGAAGGTAGCTTCTATGGGCACAGACGAATTTAACGAAGAAGAGTTTGACATCGAGGATCTTGATTCCGATATCGATATCTAAGATAAAATTGCAAAAATGATAAGTTAAATTTGCAAAAAGGAGGTAAAAATGATAAGAGTGCTTTTTGTACAACAAAACTCGAGAAAAACAAAGTATAATCTTACAATCGAGAACGATCTTGATATAAAGAACTATCTTATCTCTAACGAAACATACCTCCGCTTAAACTCTCCACCGCGCGGCTTTGAGATCAGCGAGAGAGCTTTTTCGGAAATATGCTTTGAAGATGAGACCTACAAGGCTGTTAAAAAGGCATACAGCTTCCTTTGTGATAAGGACCGGAGTAGGTATGTTCTCAAGACAAAGCTTATGGAGATTGGATTCTCAAATGACATTACAGAGGCTGCTTTAGACCGTTGCGAGGAGCTTGGTTATCTCAATGAGTATGAGCAGGTTGAAAGGGCTGTTGAGCGCGAAGCTAATTACAAGCTGCGCGGACGCCATCATATAAGACGCAGACTTGCCGGTAAAGGATATTCTGTATCCGATGTTGATCGCGCCATAGTAAATCTTGTTGAGCGCGGCGAGATCGACTTTGATAAGAGTTTTGAACGCCTTTGCGAAAAACGGGGCGCCGATACAGAAGAAGCGAGAGTTAAGCTCAAATATACATTCGGTTATAAAATCTAAGGTGTAAAAATGATCAAGAAATTTATAAGTTATTACAAGCCGCATCTCGGAATGTTCACGTTTGATATGCTCTGTGCGGTAGCGGTTGCTCTTTGCAATCTCTATTATCCGACCTTGGCTCGTAAAATCATCAATGAATACTCACTTGAAGAAAATTTCACCCCTATCATTATCGGTGCGGTGCTTCTTTTTGTTGTGTATTTGATAAAGGCTGCAGGCACGTACATTATGGGATATTACGGTCATGTCGTTGGTATTCGCATGCAGAAAGATATGCGCCGTGATTTGTTTGATAAATATCAGAGACTTCCGTTCTCTTATTTTGACGATCACAAGACGGGAGACCTTCTTTCAAGACTTACGGGCGATCTTCAGAACGTATCCGAGCTTGCTCACCATGGACCGGAAAATCTCTTTCTTGCCGTGCTTATGTTTGTCGGCGCATTTGTGATATTATTAAGCATCAATGTGACTCTGACTCTCATAATGTTCGCAATCATCCCCTTTATAATTTTGTTTACTGTTCTTACAAGACGTTCCATGTTCGAGGCTATGAAGAACTCGCGTAAGGAGATGTCAAACGTAAACTCTACTCTTGAGAATTCCATTACGGGAATCCGCGAGACCAAGGCGTATGTTGCGCATCATTATGAAAAGTGTAAGTTCGACGTGACGAACACTATGTTTGCAAAATTCCGTTCACAGTCGGTTAGATGGATAGGCATATATTCGTCAGTTATGGAGCTTCTTACCGACGTGCTTTATCTTGTAATAATCTTCGTTGGCGGAGTCTTCATGATTAAAGGAAAACTCAATGCCGCAGATTTCACAGCCTTCCTATTATATATAAATATGTTCATCAATCCTATCCACCGCTTCGTGACTCTGTTTGAGCAGCTTCAGGAGGGTATGTCGGGCTTCTCGCGTTTCTATGAGATAATGACGACTCCCGATGAGGTGGATAACGGTACTGTTGAGATTGAGGACATACGCGGTGATGTTGCGTTTGAAAATGTGACCTTCTCCTATTCTCCCGACGATACAGAAGGGGAGAAGGCTGTTATCTCAAATCTTTCTCTTAAGCTTAATGCCGGAGATACAATAGCGCTTGTCGGTCCCTCGGGTGGCGGCAAGAGTACGATATGCAATCTTATACCGAGATTTTACAACGCGCAATCGGGTAGGATCACGGTTGACGGTGTTGATGTTAAGGATATTACTCTTGACAGCCTCAGGCGTAATATTGGTATGGTATCACAGAACGTATTTCTTTTTGACGGTACGGTACGTGACAATATTGCGTATGGTAAGCCGGATGCTACCGACGAGGAAATCGTCAGTGCCGCAAAACGCGCTAATATTCATGACTTTATTCTCACTCTTGACAATGGATATGATACCGAGGTAGGCGAGCGCGGAGTTAAGCTCTCGGGCGGACAAAGACAAAGAATTTCCATTGCCAGAGTATTTCTTAAAAATCCTAAGCTCTTAATTCTTGACGAGGCGACAAGTGCGCTTGACAACGTTACCGAGATGCAGATACAAGCATCCCTTGAGGAGTTGTCGCACGGCAGAACGGTTATTGTTGTTGCCCATAGACTTTCTACTGTTAAAAACGCGGATGAGATCGTTGTCGTAGACTCCGAGGGTATTGTAGAACGCGGATCTCACGAAGAGCTTTTAGCATTAAACGGCGAATACAAAAAACTTTACTCATACCAGTTTAAATCTTATGAATAAGCTGTTTATGTAAACTAAAATTTTCATATACATTCAAAAACACTTATTTATCATATGAACGAAAATAATAATTCTCGTATGGGATTACGCGACGGAATGCCTATAGGAGTTGGCTACTTTGCCATATCATTAGCATTCGGATTGTTTTCAACGTCGCTCGGCATCCCGCCGCTTCATAGCCTTTTGATTTCGATGCTAAATTTGACCTCGGCGGGACAGATTGCAGCAGTACCTATTATTGCTACCGGTGGCAGTCTTTTTGAACTTGGACTTACACAACTTGTCATAAACGCGAGGTATGCTTTGATGTCTATTTCGCTCTCTCAACGACTTGGAACATCGGTTAGCCTTAAAGATAAATTTTTGATAGCTTTTGTAAATACAGATGAAATATTTGCCGTTGCCTGCGGAAAGAATAGCTTGCTCGGACGGGCGTACCTATTCTCGCTTGCACTCTTTCCATATATAGGATGGTCGCTTGGTACTATTTCCGGCGCTTTGCTCGGCAGTATATTACCGGAGTTTTTGTCGACTGCTTTTTCCGTCGCTCTTTACGCAATGTTTATTGCAATTTTAATGCCTGCGGCAAAAGCATCACGTCCGACAGCACTTTGTATTCTCTGTTCTATTGCGCTTTCATGCGCATTTAAATTTATACCGTTTCTTTCCGGTATTCATTCCGGAACGGTAATAGTTATCATTGCAGTTTTGTTAAGTGCGGTATTTGCCTTTATTGCTCCAATTCATGAGAGTGATCCTTGGGAAGAGGAGGGCGATGTATGAATATAAAGTATTTTGCTTTAGCCCTTACCGTTATGGCATGCGTTACTTATCTTATCAGACTTCTTCCGTTGATTTTTATACGTCGGAGAATAAAGAATAGATTTATACGCTCATTTTTATACTATGTTCCTTATACGGTGCTTAGTGCCATAGCATTTCCCTCTATATTTCTTTCAACAGGAAATCTGATATCCGGTACAATTGCAACCTTGGTATGTATTCTTCTTGCATACAAGGGCAAGGATCTTATTTTCTGTATGTCGGGAAGCATCATCTCTGTAATTGTTGTAGAGGGAATGTTGCTACTGATGTAAGGAATACTATTTGTACTTAAGATAATACTCTCTATTGACAATTAACAAGCTTTATGGTAGAATACCATGGTGGAAAAATAACAACATATAAAGGAAAACTAAATGTTTTATATAACACTTGACCTTGAATGGAATCAGGCGTATGCCCAAAAGGCGCTTGCCGTTCAAAGACAGCTGTCTTCACGCCTCCGTGGCGAGGTTATACAGATAGGTGCGGTCAAGCTGGATAAGAATCTGCGCATCTGCGGTTCTTATCAGATCATAGTTAAGCCGAGATATTTCAAGAAGCTGCATAAGCACGTTTCGGAATTGACAGGCATAACCCAGGAACAGATGGACGTCGGCACACCGCTTACCGTTGCTGCTGAGAGCTTCAAAAGATGGTGCGGTGATGATTTTGTCTTTCTCACTTGGGGGCCTGACGATATTCCGATGTTGAAGGAGAACTTCAACGTAAACGATATCGACTATGATTGGCTTGATCATACATACGATCTGCAAAAGATATTTGCAAGACAGACTAACGACGGCTCAAAGCAACGCTCACTCGAATTTGCGATGGAGCATTTTGAGATTCCAATGAACCTTCCCGCACACGATGCGTTAAATGACGCATATTTTACAGCTCTTGTAGCGCAGAAGCTTAACGTAGAGGAAGGTATAAGAACCTATAACGATTTTCGCGGTGAATTCCTTGAGTCCTCGGTTATCGGTGATGCCGATGCGGGTGACGACGGATACGTTACAATCGGCGAGATGCTTGATGATGAGATTGTAAAATCACCTAAGTGTCCTATCTGCCAAACAGTAATGCAGTCAAAGGACAGAGTCCTTCATTCAAAAGGACAGAAATATACTATGCACTTCACCTGCCCAAAGGATGGAGATATGCTCCTTGTTTTAAGACTCAGAAGAAATTTTAACGAGACGTGGAGGGCGAAGCGTACGATAGCTATCGCTACAGAGGAGTCGCTCGAGGAGTTCAGACACGGAATTGAACGTACGGCTGTGAAGAGGAAGATGAGACAACGCAAGCCTCGTGGACCCCGTTTGGTGCGATAAATTCTTGTATAACCGAAAAAGACCGAGATACTGCGGAAAGTATCTCGGTCTTTTTCTATCGCCGATTGCTTACACTCGACGTATGCTTATACGCCTTCGTGCGCACTCGACGATTTCTACTAACAATTTATCTGCACCGTGCAATAAATTCTTGTATAATC
>JAZRAE010000121.1:0-9235 GCA_045634385.1 Eubacteriales bacterium
ACTTCACCGGTCTCGGCTACTGCAACAAGTGCTCCGTCTTCAACTGTAGCGATCTTAAGAGTTCTGCCTACAGCATCCTTAGAGCTTGCCATACCGTAAACTATAATCTTGGAGGCACCGTTTGCAACTATCTTAACTGCCTTTGAAGCTTCCTCGCCGTCAACCTTCATAGTACCGCCGAGCTTAAGTCTTAAGGTAAAATCAAAGCCGTCTATCGATTTCTTGTTGGAATCAATATCAAGCGCGGAGGTAGTATAGATGCCCGTACCTTCAACAAGCTCTGCGCCTGCAACTGTCTTACCTGATGCAAGGTCACTGATGTTTATGATAGGATCAACTACCGGAGGTTCCTCGTGGCCAAGGCACTTGTCTGCACAAGCTGCATCCTCGCACTCGCCATCAAGGCACTTACCGCACTCTGCACATACGCTCTCACACTCGTGAGGAGGAACTACAGGAGGCTCGTGGCCAAGGCACTTGTCTGCACAAGCTGCATCCTCGCACTCGCCATCAAGGCACTTACCGCACTCTGCGCATACGCTCTCACACTCGTGAGGGGGAACTACGGGAGCTGCCTCACCGGAGAAGGACATACCGGAAAGAGTAACGTCGGAGTTATATGTTTCGCCATCGCCTCTGCCGGAATCTACGAATACAACAAGGTTAGTAGCTACGCCACGATCTGTGTTTTCGTCATACGTAATAACAAGAGTTACACTCTGACCCGCGGGAACTGTAACTGCAGATCCACCCCAATCGAAGTCGGTCCAAACGTCACCGCCGGTAGCACCCGTGTTAATAACTGTATGGTTGCCAATCTGATTTGTACCCTGAATATCAACGCGAACTCTGGAATCAGCCGCACCATTATTTGTGATAGTAACTGTGAATGTAGTCTTACCTGCCGCGTGAGCTGAAATGGCTGTACCTACGCATGTGTAGCTGTTACCAACGCCATTATACTTAATGTTTACCGGACCGGTACCTGATGTGGTATATGCGTCAGAGGATGTCCAAAAAGCTTCAAGCTGAAGCTCCTCGTCTACGGGAGGAAGCTCGGAGTGTCCCTGACACTTATCGGAGCAAGCTGCTTCGCCGCAAGCCGCATTAAGGCACTTGCCGCACTCTGCGCATACGCTCTCACAACTATGATTGGGATCGGGCTCTACGGGAGTATATTCACCCTTGAACTCCATATCCGAGATGGTGATGTTACCTATATGTGCGGAATCATCGTCCCACTGACAGCTGTCTACAAATATCTTGAGATTTGTAGGAACCTTAGAAGCATCGTAAACAACCTCAAGGATTGCGGTTGCACCGGGCTCGATTACAAATGTAGAGCCACCCCACTCAAGGTCTGTGAATGCTTCTGCGCCGTTCTGTGTAGCAGAAAGATTGCAGCAAGTAGTGTTAGCTGTAACCTGAGCCTGGCTCTCAATGTCGATACGAACCTTAACGGATTCAGTACCGTTGTTGATAACCTTCATTGAGAAGATGTTTCTCGTTCCTGCGATGTCAGAAACGGGAGCCCAGAAGTTCTTGTAGGAGTTTCCTACGATATTGGTGTATTCTACGGTAAGAGTGCCGTTTTCTGCATTTACACCGTAACCGTCGGTAACGTTACCCTGGAATGTAACCTCTGCACCGTTGATGGTGGTGGTGAGATTGCCGGATGTAGGATCCTCGGGAGTGGGAGCAGGGGGCGCGGGCATATCCTTACCACAACCGTCACACTTGCCGTCTTCATCAGCATCCTCGCACTTATGAGGAGCCTCAACCTCGCCAACTGCAGCGAACTTAATTTCCTCAATTGTAATATTGCCCGAACGAAGAACGCTATCGTTTCTCGATGAGTCGATCATAAGCTGGAGCTTAACGCCGCCAACTCCGAAATTAACAACCAATTCTGCAGTTTCGCCTGCGGTAATATCAAAGAATGATCCACCCCAATCCAAGTCGGTTCTTACAGCTACGCCATTCATTGTAGCGGAGATGTTGGTCGCCTTGTTGTTGCCTGTAAGTGTGGGATCGAACATATTAACGCGGACGTTAACCGTTTCGGTACCGTTATTTGTAACCTTGAGATAGACGTAATTCTTGCCTGCTACCGCATCGGTAACGTCAAGCTCGATAGGCATATATGCACTACCGGATACGTCGGTATAAGCTACTGTTGCCTTATTGTTTTCAACCGTTACTTCATAGGGAGCTGCCGAGGGGAACTCGGGAGCTATAGTATCTATCTCTGCCCAGTTAATTTCGGCATCATCACCTTCAACGGGAGGATTTACAACCGGAGGATTGAGGGGAGCGCCTTCTGCACTTGTAGCGATCCACTGATACTGTGTACCGTTATCATTGGTTTCGCCATTGTATTTACCCATCCAACCCCATGCTCTCTCATTACCGCACCAATAGTTAGAAAGAATTCTTCCTGCGGTGGAGGGGAGCTTTTCAACGATCTTAACATTGCTTGCGGTTTCAACCGAAGCATCTGTTGTTACCTTATAAACGGGCTTGCCATCAACAAACCAGGTGATAGAGGTTTCTTCCCAACGGAAGCCATATGTATGGAACTCCTTAGAAGCATCAAAGCCAAGGTCATACATATACTCATTACCGCCCTTGCCGTCAACGAAGAAGTTAAACTGAACGTGAGTTGTGTCGCTGCCCAAGAACTCGATATCGATCTCATCATGAGGATTGGGATTGCCATCCTTGAGATCGTAAGGACCTGTGCAAATGAAGAATGTACTTGCAGTACCGGGATTAGCAGAAGGCTTCATAGAAACCTCGTAATCGCCGTAATGATAGTAATTCTGTGTACGAGCTTCGCCTGCGGTGTAGTTGAAAGCTACATCCTTACCGTCAAGCCAAGCGGATGCCGCTTCTTCCTTTATACCAAGTCGCATAATGCCGTTTTCATAATGAACGTTATAGTTTTTCCAAACAACGTTGAAAACGTCACCGTTAGACCATCCGTCAGATTCAAAAAGAACGTCGGGATTTGCGCCATCCTTAAAGTCGATAAGTTTCTCTGTTTCGAGAGGTTTGTCTGTTAACTCAACGGCAGGTGAGAAAATACCGGTGAAGAAATCAACAACATTGTTGATAAAACCGCCAGTGAAGAAACCAACAACATCGTTGATCAAACTACAGCTGGTAAACACCATAACCATTGCAAGCATTAATGCGATAATGCTTAGAATTTTAGCTTTCATAAGTGCCTCCTATTAAATAATTGTTTATATCTATTGCGCTATTTCTGCGCTTTGATATCCTATCCATTGATACTCCGCCCTCACAGGTAAACGCGAAGAATCAAACTTTCCCGCCCATGATGAATGTGTATCGCTTACGTTCCAAAGATTCATCATAATAAATCCGGAATGCTTTGGTATATTTGCCATCGCCTGGTACACCGCAACCCCATCAACATACCACGTGATGGAATCCGGTTGCCAATCAAAGGCATATTCGTGAAAATCCTCCGAAGCATCAAAACCGAGATCGTAAATATACTCGTGTCCTCCGACACCGGAAGTGTAGTAATTGAACTGTACCCTGGTGGTATCATCGCCAAGAAATTCGATATCTATCTCATCCCACGGCATACCGTTATAAATAAAGAATGAAGAGATAACACCGGGACACGCCGCCGCTTTCATACTGACCGAGTAAAATCCGTAAGAAGTTTTACGCCAACTCCTGTACTCAGCCCCCGAAAAGCCTGTTTCTTCTCTGCTTAGAGTAAGCGCGAGGATTTCGCCATCAACAGTTGCGTTGTTTCTTGAAAATGAGCAATTAAACGGTGGGCCGTTACCCCTATCATTTCTTGCCCAAAAGCCTTCAGGGTGGCCTTCCGAAAAAACTGCTATCTTATCTTGGTCGGCGGTAAACCTGATATCGCCTGGCTCGGTTATGGGAAATCCACCTAAGGTATTTTCTTTGCAAGATGAGAACGCAAACACGATTGTAAAAATAAGTAAAATAATCCTTACAAGAATTCTTTTCATTTTCACCCCTGTTTTACGCTGTAACGTCTTCGTCCTCTTTTGCTTCTTCCAAAACAGGAGTATCATTAAAGACTATCTTGTTTACAATAAAGAAGACAACCATTGAAACTCCACCGTTAAGGAATGTCGTGCCTATGTTATAAAGCCAGCCGCGAACAAAGTTGCCCGCTACCGCAACCCAAATACAGTTTATGGAATTAACAATACAGGTCACCACGCAGAATGCAAGCAGATACCATCCGCCCTGACGGAGGATATTACCGTTTGAGCGGAATACCCACTTTCGCTGAATGAAGAAGTTAATAACCTCGCCAATAACCATAGCCAGCATATAAGCGGTAAAGTACGCTACCCCCCCCTGCTCTGCTCCGTATCCGATTATATACCACTTAAACTCTACGCCGAGGATGGTCAAATCAATTCCGGGAAATCCAAAATCACGATTGCCCATAAATGCAAAAGCGAGCGGAAGGAAGGTTAAAATAAGGTATTTAAATACGGTAATTAGGTTACTGACTATGAAGAAAAGTCCGCCTTCTCTTACCCACTCTGATATCTTGGGATGCTTCTCGACAAAGTCAAGCCATATTCTCTTAACTTTCTCCATATAGATCCTCCTTTGAAGATTGACGCGCAATAAAGTGTTGCTTCTCCGAAAACAACATAATACTATTTATATAAATAATACCATATATTTATCTGGAATACGAACTTTTACATCAATTGCAGTCTGATTGCACAAATGGTTATAATTATGTCCATATGTATCAAAATTCAGCCATAAAATTATGTACAATATGCACATAAATGTGGCGTTATATTGAGCTTTACACTCACAGCTGTAATAGCGTATGAATTATTATCAAAAGAAAAAACGAGTGTCCGGGGCAATGCCGAGAACACTCGTTTTTATTTTCTTCTATTACCGATTACTCACCATCATTTTTAGAAATTATAACAGGAGTTTTTTTGTTATTGAACTTGTAAGAAAAAATGTCAAGCACTTTAACTATTGTGGGAGACAAAACCACATTGAAAAGAAACTCAAAGAGGAAGTTTCCGCCTGCAAGACCGAAAATCATATACTTTGCGGCATTCTCAAAGCCAAGTGCTATAGCCCACTCCGAAAGTGTGCTATAGAAGAATAAATTACATCCGATAAGAAAAATACCGGTGTTAACAACAGGGCAAATAATTGCCGCAGATAAAACGGGAAGATATACAAACGTAACTTCCCTTGCCTTGTCAAGCCAAGGCCATTTTGTGGGTTTGGATTTTTCCTTCCAGGATGCACAAAGTCCTACAAATGTTCTGTAGATAAGACCCGAGGCAAGACCTGCCAAAGTGCCTTTCAAAAGAACGGTAAGAACTGTACCGAAAGGATTAACGGCAAGAAAGGATGCCGCATCGCCACTGATAAGTACCACTACTCCAAACGCAAAACCGAGCCACGCACCCGCACCTACTCCGCAAATAGCCGCACCTATTACAATAGGAACGAGAACAAGCGAGATTGAGAACGGACCAAGGTGGATAAATGATCCGAGGAGCTGAAGCACAACTACCATAGCGGTAAGAGCCGAGGTAAGTACCATAAGCTTAGTTGAAATTTGCTTGCTTGTATTCATTTTGTTTTCTCCTTTTTGCTGTCGTCCGCGTGGCAAAAGAGGCTCAAGCACACCTCTCGCTTTACGGTACAACGCGTTTTATATTCACCGCAAATGCGGAAAACACCAATAATTATTTATTGAACTTGTATATAATATTGAGACCTTTTAAGACCATATCAGCATCTAATGTAATCTTATGTTTACAATGCTTCACTATAGACGCGGAAAGGCCGCCGGTAGCATATACAGGGAGCTCTTTGCCATATTCGGCATTAAAGCGATCGATCATACCGTCAACCATAGATGCATTCCCAAACACAGCACCCGACTTCATACAGTCCACCGTGTTTTTACCTATTACGGATGATGGCGCATCAAGTCCTATCTGGGGAAGCTGCGCAGTTCCGCTGGATAGAGCACGAAGTCCCATCATAACGCCGGGCATAATAGACACACCGATAAACGAACCGCGTCCGTCCACAACCATCATTTTTGTTGCGGTACCCATATCAACTATGAGTGAGGGAGAGCCATAAATATAGTGAGCGGCAACGCAAGCGCAGATGATATCAGAGCCTACAGATGAGGGGTTATCACATCTGATATTTATACCTGTTTTTATTCCGGGTGCAACAATGGGTGGATCAATTCCGCATATAAGCTTTACCGCTTTTTTCATAACGGTATTAAGTGTCGGAACAACCGATGATATTATAGCACCATTCACCGACGTGCGTTCCACTCTGTGAAGCGAAAGCATATTGAGCATACCGCTCGCATACTCATCCTCTGTCTTTTGTGTATCTGTTGCGAGCCTTGCCACAAATGCAAGATCATCACCTGAAAATGCACCCACTGTTATGTGAGTATTGCCTATATCTATTGCTAAAACCATACTTTACCCTTCCTCAAAATAAAGAATACAAATATCAAGAGCCATATCTCCATAACGGACAGACGGCCCTTGACATTATATAATCATAAATTTAGATTTTATCAGACGCAATTATACTCTTATTTTTCAAAAAAGTCAAGCACATCCTTAGCAAGTCTGTCAGGACAGTCAACCATAGGAGAATGTCCGCAGTTCTCATAAGGAAGAAGCGTTGCGAGTTCTCCAAGAGCATTATAGTTATCAAGTACCATATAATCCGGCACAACAACGTCCTTCTCGCCCATTGTGAGAGCAACGGGGCACTTAATGTTCTTTATAGTTCCGTCACCCGGTCCGTACGGGGTATACTCATCAGACATGTTGAGAGTTGCAAGTGCCCAGTCAAGATCAACAAGATTTCTCTGCTTCATGGTTTCATCTATCCAAAGCTCGCTCTGCTCTCTTGTAGGCTTGTTAACTGTATAGATGGTTGCATCCCAGATAGCCGCCATCATAGCTCCGTCATTCTTCTCAAATATGCTGATCATAGGAGCAACCTGCATAGGATCGGCAGCCATCGCCTCCTTTGACTCATAAGGCTCACCGGTAGACTTAAAGTTCTCCTTCTTGTAAAGAGGATAGCCCTTGAGTCCCGCGCCTTCGACGTCAAAGAATTTCTTTACTTTATCGGGATATTTTGCACACAGCTTCAAGGACACTCCGCCGCCGTTAGACCAACCTACAAGGTAATAGCTATCAATACCAAGTGCTTCGGTAAATGCATTAACGTCATCGGCAAGCTCCTCAAGTGTATCAAAGCGGTTGTTATAGGTGGAATCACCAAAGCCGCGAAGATCCATAGCAACGCATCTGTATTTATCCTTTATACGTGTGATAAGCGGTTCATAATGAACAGATGAGGACATATTTCCGTGTACCATAAGTACAACATCACCCCGTCCCTCGTCAAGATAAGCGAGAGTTTCATTACCTATAGATATAAATTTCTTTTCCATAATAAATCTCCAAAAATCAGATTTTTATTCCCTCGTCAGAGAGATTTATAAAGCCTAAAGTCAGAGCCGCAAAGGATGCGGGATCTTCATACATACTCGCATGTCCCGAGCCGTTGATAGTCACGTAAGAGCTGCCCTTTATTCCATCGTGCAGAATAATCTGCTCTGTGGGCGGTACAAGACCGTCCTCGGATGCGGAAATAATAAGTGTCGGGCACTTTATCTCGCCGATTCTATCGGTATAGTCATAATCTCTCGAGCTGTCGGTAAGACGTATTAGGCTCTCCTGCACATCAAGACGAGAGAAGTACTCGGTAAGTACGGATTCACGCCTTTGCATCCACGCCTTCTCCCTCTCGAAGAATCCCGTAGAATATATCACAGGTATGGTGGTAAGATAGTATGCATATCCGCTCTTAGTCTTGGCAACCTCGTTCCAACCGTCACCGATTTTGCGCAGCCAATCCGAGGTACGCGCCGCAGTGTTTGCGAGCACCAATCTTTTTACGTGCTCGGGGTATCTGACAGCAAACTGCACGGCAACCTCACCGCCATATGAAATACCCATTACGCTTACACGGTCATAGGGTAAGACGTCCATAAGAGCATCAAGAAGTCTGACCTGAATATCGTGATCGTACGCCTCTGTCATTCTCTCGCTCTGTCCCTGATCGAGAAAGTCAACGAGGATAGCCACGTTGTTTCTTGAAAAATCCGGAATAAACGGCTTCCAGCTAAGCGTGGACATCATAATACCGTTTAGCACAAGGAATGGCTCACCGTGATCTCCGTGTATTTCGTAATGTACCTTTTTACCTTCAAATATAAATTCTGCCATATTACTCTACAATAATGCCGAGGGCGATTGCCTCATTCTTGATCTGCTCTCTGAAGTTCGGGTGAGCAACAGAGATAATGCGCTTTGCACGCTCTGCAAGGCTTGTACCGCGAAGAGATACGCAACCGTACTCTGTAACAAGATAGTCAACGTCGTTTCTGGAAAGAGAAACTGCCGCGCCCGCCTTAAGCTGGCATACTATCTTGGATGTTTCTACTCTCTCGCCTGTTGCGGGATCCTTTACCATAGCGGTAGAGTAAAGAGCGATAATGGACTTACCGTTCTTGGACTTCTGAGCGCCTACTGCGGTATCGGACTGTCCGCCCGTACCGGAGAACTGAACCGAACCGATAGACTCGGATGCGCACTGACCTGTAATATCAACCTCAAGGGTTGTGTTGATGGATACCTGGTTATCGTTCTGCATAATGGTGTAAGGATCGTTTACATAGCCACCGTCAAGAATCTCAACCGCGGGGTTATCGTCGATGAAATCGTAAAGTTCCTTTGTACCCATTGCAAATGCAGCAACCATCTTACCCTTGTTGATCTGCTTGCACTTACCGGTGATAACGCCTGCCTTAGCGAGCTTTACCATACCGCTGGTGAGCATCTCTGTATGAACACCGAGGTCCTTCTTGCCGTAAAGACTGGCAGCAACAGCGTTGGGAATACCGCCGATACCGAGCTGAATGCAGTCACCGTCATTGATCATATCCGCGATGAGCTTACCGATAGCAAGATCCTTTTCGTTAGGCTCTACGTCTGCAATCTCGGGAATGGGGTAATCAACCTCTACGAGATAATCTACGTCGTCTACGTGAAGCTGAACGTCACCGAAGGTTCTCGGAGCATTTGGGTTTATCTCAAGAATAACT
>JAZRAE010000122.1:0-3359 GCA_045634385.1 Eubacteriales bacterium
TTCTTCGCAGTTGCCCTCATAGATCTTCACACGTGACGAGAAAGCATTAGCGTCGGTGTCCTCGAATACGGGATAATAATAACCGCTTCTCAATACAAGCATCGAGAAATCTTCATCGGGAATAATTGTACCGGTTGCAGACATCCAATACTTAAACGTTCTTCCGGACTGATCGTTTAACGTAACGTTCAGTACATCGTTTGCTTGTGCAATGTAAACGGTGACGTTTTCACCATAGATATTGCTATAAGTGGCAATTGTATCCTTACCTTCAAATGTCGCTGTTCCTCCGGCTATTACGATAATAACTCCATCGATTTCTTCGGATTTTTCTCTTCCGCAAACTGTACATTTACCGTTTTCATCAAACGTACAATCGCCGGTTTCTATTTCTCCGCACGCACATTCCTTATAGTGCTTTTCTTCATCGACCTCATCGGGTGTCCATTCACCGAAGTCGTGGCCCGAGGTCTTATCGATTGTTTCCTCTTTTGTTCTACCGCACTCGGTACAGGTGTAAGTTTTTACGCCTTCCTCAAAATGAGTAGGTACTTTCGTCACCTCGCCTGCATCAAAGGTGCAAGTGCCTGTTTCGACCTCGCCACAATTACATCCACGAGTATGCTTATTTTCGTTACCGGCATCTTGCATCCACCCGCCGAAACTATGTACGTGTTCGGCCGGAGCCATTTCTGCAATTACGAAATAGGAAAAGCTGCTTACCTCAAATGAGATTTTTCCGTCAGCCACAGTAGAAACAAGGCTTTCTACCGAGTTGTCTGATTTAACGTGGAATACAAGGTAGTTATCTACCTCGACGTTGGGTACAGGAATGGAAACCTTTACTTTACCGTCAGGCTGAACCTCCTTGCCGTCTTTCGTAACGTAGATATCGAAAATATATACGCTACCGTCCTTGTTGTAGTTCTGATCGGCAATTGCCGCAAGAACTTCTGCTGCTTCTTCTGTGGTCGCCACGATCTCGTTGCTTACCAAAGCAGAGCCTTCTTCAAAGCTACCGCCGTCAACAACGATACCGTATTCGTTTTTGAGCGTTTCGAGCGTGCCAACTTCATTTTTGCACGCCGTAAGGGAAAATGCAAAAACGGCAATCAAAAGAAGAAGTATTGTTGTTAATAGGGATTTTTTCTTCATTTTTAATGCCTCCTTATGTTGTTTGTGTTGTGTGTATTTAAACCGAGGCAGCCGTGGCGAGCTTCACGCCTTCGAGCAGCTCTATAAATTTCGGCTTGCCTTTTGCATGACGGATAAAGTTTCCGTCGAATTCAACCCTTACTTGTCCGGGCAGGGTGTGAGCTTCACCGCTTTCATCAAACAGCTCCATGCAGAAGTACCATACCGCCGTGTCGAGATTTTTATACCTTTCGGGGCAGAAGAATTTGATCACTCGTCCTGATCGCTTCAGCTCGAACAGACAATAATCCCTGTCGGAGTGTTCGGGTACGGTGAAGATCGGAAAGTCCTTTTCAAACATCATTGAAAAGGTGTCGTGCGGCTCGTTGATGCAGAGAAAGTCGGTTTCGGGAATGTTCTCGTTGACGAGATATTCGAGACCTTTTTCCACGGGAAATTCAAACTTACCAAATAGGATACGTTTTTCGGTCACATTTCACCACCTCCATTTTGATGAGATATTACTATCTTGCCTAAATTATATCATATATGCCTCCTTTTCCACTACACCCCTTAGGGGTGAAAGTTTGTGCTTTTAGGGGTGAAAAAGGGTGATTTTTCAAAATTCAGGAGTAAAAAAGGGTGAGAGAGGCATTTTTGAGTGCAATTTTCTCATTTTGGGCGTAAAAAAAGGACGGCGGAGTTTTCCGTCATCCTTTGTAAGTTTTGATTTACATTTTTAGCCGTTATTTTGGAGTAGAAGCTCGTATAATTCTTCTCGGCAAGAGATTCCGAGCTTGCCGTAGAGTGTTCTCGTGTAGGTTTTTACCGTGTTCTCGGAGAGGTGAATCTTGTCTGCTATCTCTCGGCGTTTCTTTCCTGCGATTACCATTTCGAGAATTTCACGCTCTCTCATTGAAAGAGGATTATCTTCATTCACGAAGGTCAGCACCTTGGCAAGCTTTGCCTCCATCGTCATCTCCGTGATTTGTACAGCGAGTTTTTCTTTCTCGGCTTGTGTATATGTATGAAGATCATTCTTGTGAACATAGTCCTGAAGCATCCAATAGACGAAGAAGAACACAAACTCACTCATCAGATAGGACACCGAGAGGAACTCGAAGTTAAGGGGAATAAGCTTCTCCACGACCCACATACCGATATTGCCGAGGACGACGGCAAGCATAAGTCCTGCGAGCTTATGCGAATTGCTCCTCCTTTGCCTCATAGAGAGACCTATGGCGACAAACATCGCAACAAAGTAGACGAGAACGTAAATGAGGTTTACAGGATGCAGAGGTCCATACTCCTTGATAAGCTTTGCAGCACCGTCGGCAAACGTGAGCTCCACGCTCTTGTAATACCAGCCGAGATGACCGGTTGTGAGAACGAGAGAATACATCAGAAGTGCGGCACACGCGAGCGCCAATCTGATCCATCTCTTGTAAACGAAGCCCGACAGACGGGATATGATCATAAACATAGAAAGTGGAACGAACACCTGCCCAAGATACGCAACCTTGTTGGCAAAGAGTGCAAACTCCACCGTCTTTGAAAATGACAGAAGAAGATATCCGAGATTTACAATACAGACCGATACGTTGAGTATGAGCAGCCAGGGCTCACTCTGAGCTTTCCTCACGTACGTGTAGTAGCCCACGGGCATAAGGAGCGACAGGGCGAAGATGATGCTATATGCAATTGTCACGTGTCGATCCTCCTTTCGGCTTTATAGGAACATTATACCATATTGCAAGGCAAAAATCAAATTATTTTGAATTTTTGTCAACAAAAGTTTTAAAAAATCGTTGTATTGCACGGCTTACCCGAAAGGATACGGGGATCAGCCAAAATGAAACGTTATATAAGTCTTATCACGTTGGAATCCATGATCTCAACGTACATATCGGGGTCGAGCCTGTGAAGAAGCCCCTGGAAGAACTGGGTCACGGGCTGCTCAGTGAAGAAATGACCCGCCTCAATAAGGTTGATGCCCATCTCTCCCGCCTCTGCCATAACGTTGTATCCGATCCTGCCCGAGACGAAGGTATCTGCGCCTGCGCGAAGTGCGGCGCTGACGTAGGACTTGCCGTCTCCGCCGACGACAGCCACCTTCTGCACGGGGATAAGTGCGTCGGAGACCTTGACACCGTCACAATCAAGAAGTCCCTTGAGAAGATAGGAGAAGTCCTCCATAGTAAGCTCCTCCTCAAGAGTGCCTATCC
>JAZRAE010000123.1:0-10932 GCA_045634385.1 Eubacteriales bacterium
AGTAGATACCGTCTCTGGGATTCATCTCATACTCGGTGCCGTCGATGGTGATAATACCCTTACCGCCCATGTTGATACAGCCGAGCTCTCTTCTCTGGAGGAAGTAATCTGCTGCAAGCTCCTTACCTGCCTCGAGCTTAAGCTCTGCGAATACGGGCATCATACCGATAACAATGATTCTGTCGATATGGCTGTAAACCATTCTGATATTGTCCTTTGTAAAGAGGTTCGCAATATGGAATTCCTCTCTGAGTCTGTCTGTTGTGTAATACTTGACGTCTTTAGCGTTGGCAGCGTCTCTGACTTCCATGCCTTCATTCTCCTTTTTTATGTATTTACCGTAAACTTCAATCTGAGTAAGCGCTGCGAAGGACAAGGATCCATCCTCGAGTCTTTGCTGCTTGAAGCCGGTGAGTTTTACCATTTCTGTTATTTTGGGATCGAATTCTACTTTCTGTCCCTCGGCTGTACCGATAAGATTTGTATGTACCTTTGTTCCGTCTGAGAACTCCACGTCGCACTCCTTCCAATAAGTGTCGTGCGGGAAGTCCGCGCGAAGGAAGAGTACAACGCTTGAAACCTCAACGTCAGTACCAAAGTGTACCTCAAACTCAAGATCCTCGCGAAGTCCGCCACCCCAAGAGTGGTAGGGGAAGTCGCCGTGATTGGAGTTATCTATAACACCGTCGATTGCATTACGCTCAAAGAAGCATGGCTCCTCACGGGTAACAAAGTTTGCGACAGCGTGGGGATAATACTTAGGCACGTTGTGTCTGTCGTGCGAGTTAAGAGAAATAAGACGCTCATCGTAGATCTCCGACTCGGTCGGTTCAGCAACAACGATTCTGTGATCATCACCGCCAAATGCACCGGGAGCATAACACGCCCTTCTTTCTCTATCGAAGGGAACGAGGAACTCATATGTTCCGTCTGGAACGTAAACAATGGATTCGGCAAGTGTCTGATCAAGCTTCAGTTTAACGAAAGCTGTGTCACAAAGTTCTATTCTGAACTTGTCACCGAGCTCGTATTCACCGTGAAAATGTTCATCTATTTCATTTCCGTAGGCCTTGAACTTAACATCGCCGTTTTCACGAATCAGCTTTAAGTTAATTATATCAATCACCCCTTTTCACATTATATATTAACATAACGCGCAAAATAAATCAACAGTTTTACAAAATTATTAGTCACAAATGTTTTTAATATTCTTGCACAATAAAAAGGCTGATTCACTTAGGTATCGTCAAATGAATCAGCCCATATATAAAATTTTATTTTAGCAATGACACAGAATCGGTAATGTTTTTCTCAAGAGCCTCACTTCCGTACTTATCTACGTCAGCACGGTTTTTCTCTCCGTGAGTAAGACATCCCGCACCGTTTATACATCCGCCAATGCAAGCCATACCTTCAATAAAGTTTCCGTCAAGGACTCCTTTGTTAAGTTTCAAGAGTGCTACACGGCATGCCTCAATTCCGTCGCATACAACGGGTTTTACTTCGAAGTCAATATTCTGTTCCTTGACTGCCTGCTTCACAGCATCGGTTAGTCCACCGCTCCTTGCAAAGATACGGCCAAAATATGATGCGTTGTTAAGTACGCCCTCATCAAGCGTTTCAATTCTGATGTCTCGGCTGTCAAATAGTGCCTGAAGCTCCTCAAAAGTCAACACGGTATCCACCCAAGGCTTAACATTATCAAGTTGCGCCTCGGATTTTTTAGCGGTACACGGACCAATAAATACAACCTTAGCACCGGGTGTACTTTCTTTTATGTACTTTGCAAGAATCGCCATGGGCGATAAGTTATGAGATATATGCTCTGTTACACCGGGGAAATTTGCCTTGATATATTGAACAAAGGCGGGACAACACGAGCTTGTCAAAATGCCCTTTTCCGAAAGCTCCTTTGCCTCCTCAAGAGCAACCATATCCGCTCCCAAAGCAGCCTCAATAACATCGTGGAAACCAAGTTCGCGAAGTCCGGTAACGACCTGCCCGAGCTTTGCATAAGCAAACTGGCTTGAGATAGAAGGCGCAACGATGGCATAGACTTTGGATGCGGTGCCACCATCTTTTTGGCCCTTCTCTTTAAGAAGTTCAACAACCTCTAAAATGTAGGACTTTTCAACTATTGCTCCGAATGGGCACTGATATACGCAGGCACCACACTGTATACATTTGGAGTTATCAATCGTAGCAGCCTTCTGCTCGTTCATCGAAATCGCTTTCACCTTACAAGCATTCTGGCAAGGACGCTTACGGCTGACAATAGCCGTAAAGGGACACACCTTAGCGCAAGCACCACATTCCTTGCACTTGGATTTATCAATGTGCGCCACGTGGTTATGGTCGAAGGAAATTGCCCCAAACTTGCACACGTCATCGCAACGATGAGCAAGGCATCCGCGGCAAGCATTGGTCACCTCGTAACCGCCTACCGGACACTCGTCACAGGCAATGTCAATGACCTCTACCACATTAGGGTTATCCTTGTTTCCGCCCATAGCAAGCTTTACTCTCTCGCCAAGGATCGCTCTTTCCTTATAAACGCAGCAACGCATAGTCGGCTCATTGCCGGGAACAATCGTCTTCGGTATATCGAGTATACTGTCAAGAAGCTTATCTTCCCATGCAAGCCGCGCAACTTCTCTTAGAACCTTATACTTTAAATGTTGTACTTTTGTGTCAAATTTACGCATAATTATTTACATTTCCTTAGAAATAACTTACTTTTACACGCTTGCCCATTTTAACGAGCGAAGCAGTTAATTCCTCAACCAAGTTCATTTTGATATTAAAATTGATAGGAAGGTCTGGGTTCTGATGAGCGGGATTTATTGCTCTGCCAACGAAGAAATTAATATCGGTTGCTTCCTCAAATAAGAGTCGGCTGATAAGAGATGCACCGTCTTTTTTGAAATTCCAGGTCTCATACATCTCGTTCTCACCGAGGTAATCCTTGGCATATTCTATAACTCTGTTCATCGTAATTACGCCCTCGGTCACAAGATCAACTCCTTCGATCTTTGCAATCGGAGGAATATCACTTCTTTCAAAGTTCAAGCTCGCCTGAACCTTCTTGCCAAGATATTTTGCCGCGATAGATGACGTAGTACCTCCGCAAATGATATGCTTCCCCTCCTTTGAAAAGAAGAGTGACATCATTCTGTCTGCATCGTCACGGTTTGACGGAGGGCCAAAGAGAATATTCATCGGCTCTCTCTTGCGTATCTTAACGACACACGCGGTGGTATCGTCACCGGGCTTATTGCCGTAGAGCTTATCACACTCATCCACAAGCATCGTTGCCAAGTTCTTTGCGGTATATCCACCTGCAACAAGCGCTTGCATGTACTCTGCTATATCCTCTTGCTTCCATCCAAAGTTATACTTGCCGCCCATTCCAGCGTGAGGACATCCGTCACTCATAGAAATGAAAACGTCCCCCTCTTCAAGCTTAATGGTTGACTTGTATATCTTCTTACCTCCGATATTCATCTCGGTCTTGGGATAATCATAGATCTCATAGTTTCTTATCGCTATTACGTGAGGATTATCATACTGGATAATATCGGCTATCTGATTATTCAAAACATGAATAATTGTAAAGGTGGAATATGCCACGCCGCGCACCGAACAGACGGGCAATGCCCCGGCTATTGTGGATACGCACTCCTCAATAGGAAGTCCCGCCGCCATCATTGTGGAAATAATCTTTGAGGTTAAGGTTGAAAGAATGCTCGCCTTAACTCCCGATCCAAGTCCGTCTGCAAGAACTATTACAGTTGAATTTTCATTTTCTTCAACTATATCTACGTGATCACCGCAAAGCTCCTCACCGATGTGGTTAATGCTTTTATATCCTATATCAGCACATAAATCATTCATTTTCGATAGACTCCTTCAACTTGGTGAGAGCTATCTTGGTCTCCGCGGCAGTTTCTCCGAGGAGCGATGCGATCTCCTGAACTATACGCATCTGCTTTTCAACAACCTTATCGGCAACCTCTACTGTCTGACGGCTAAGGCTTTCCTTACGCTCGCGATCTTCCTCTTCATCCGTAATGTCGCGCATAATGCCGATAAGCATGTGAGAATCCTTATCATACACTACCGTCTGTCTGATATACCTCTTGTATTCGGCAAGATATACCTTTTCATCTCTAACGCTTCGTCCCGTAGATTTAACTCGCATAAATACCGTAGGATCGAGAATTCTTACCACGGGTTCGCCCAAAACGTCGGATTCATAGCGAATATTCATAATCTTTCTTGCGGCTTCATTTATTTGCTGTACCTCAAGATTTTCATTGAGGGCAATAAGACCGTTGGGAGTGTTCTTTACGATCGTATCCGAAAAGCTCTCTGCCTTTTCCTTAAGGAATGGCAAGCACATAGATATTTCTGCTTTGCCTTGACAGATGGCAATTGCCTTATCTCGACAGGTGTTATATCCGCATGTTCCGCAGTTAAGCTCGTCCGAAGGCTTGAACTTGCCCATCTGACGCATTGCCGCCATAATCTCGGACTCGCTCGGCTCGGGAATCTCATGCTCAATAAAGCTGAAGTGCTTTTTCAACGTAACAGAATCGGGTTGTATAACCGCAAAGTCGTTTTCGCCCGCATATTTGGATATACTCAAATAATCAACTATGGGTGACTTACGATTCTTTTCCATAACAGGACCGCCGATACAGCTGCCTACGCAAGCGGACATCTCAATAAAGCATTTATGTATCTTTCCTTCTTGTATGTCTTTTAAAGCGGCAATACAGTTTTCAACACCGTCGATAGCAATGTAAGTGTATCCCGGTATATTTTTCGTCATAGTTTTGAGCACGCCGCCGGTCGTCGGGAAGAAACGCGCACGGCTGTTATCATCCGAGTCTATATCACAATCAATTTTGATTTTTGCTTCCTCGAGCATTTTACCAAGTTCTTCAAAGGTGAGGACTGCATCGACAATGCCTTCATAATACTCCGCCTCATCCTTTTTGGCAACGCAAGGTCCAATAAACACTGTCTTGGCATTTGGGATCCTTCTTTTGATATCCTGGCAGTGTGCCTGCATCGGTGACATAACGTCGGCAAGTGCTTCAAGACAGGATGGAAACTTCTTCTGAATAAGCAGATTTACAGAGTGACAGCATGAAGAAATTATTACGTCTCTGTTATCTTCAAGCAGCATACGCTCGTATTCATTTTTTACAATTGTCGCACCGATGGCAGTTTCCTCAACGTCAAAAAAGCCAAGCTCTTTGAGCGCGCGGCGCATAGACTCAATTCCAACGCCTTCGTAATTTGCGGCAAATGAAGGAGCAAGACTGACAATGACCGGAACGCCCGACTGAATAAGGACTCTAACCTTCTCTGTGCTGTCTGAAATTTCCTTGGCGTTTTGAGGGCACTGCACGACACAGTTGCCGCACAAAATACATTCGTTACCAATTATCTGTGCCTGATTTCCGGTAAATCGAATCGCCTTCACCGGACACTTTCTTACACAGCGAAAACAGGACTTGCAATTTGATTTCTTTAAAGTTAAGCAATTTGCCATAACTGTCACTTCCCTTCGTTTTCTATCACGTCAAGTATATGTTTCTTAAAGAATTCCTTGAAATTTTCTTTTGTCACACCTACGTGGATATCATCGTTCACCTGTACAGTAACACCTATTCGGTTGCACTTGCCAATACAAAAGCTACCGGACAATACCACCTCATCATCAATATGATGTTCCTCAATCGCTGTCTCAAGAAGCTCCACAATCTCGTAAGAACCCTTAAGGTGACATGATGAGCCTACACAAATCTGAACGAATAACATTATACTCTTGTCAGAACTTCTTTTGTGAAGAATTCTTCGGCCGTTTCCGGAGCCACGGAATAAAAGGAATCGTCTATTGTTACACAAACACCCTCTTGGCATTTGCCCATACAGAAAGTGCCACCGAGTTCCACCTTGTCCGCAAGGTTATTCTCGGCAATTAAAGATTGAAATTGCTCTACCACCTGACGGGATCCCTTGATGTGGCAGGAGCTTCCGATACAAACTGTAATTTTAAGCATTTTATTTTCTCCGTTTATAGTCGTATCCCGCCGCATTATCTGCGGCGGTACGTTTTGATATATTTTGTCTATAATTGTTTGCAAAAACAGTCGTTGACGCATATCGTCGTTTTTCAGATCAAGATCATTGCAAGCCGTATTATTCACCTTACGGCAAGCGTCCCTCTCGAATTACTGATAATCAACAACGCCAACCCAGCTCATAAGGAACTCGCGCTCCTTTTGGTTCCCCTTAACTGACTGAGAAGCCGCAACTATGGGCATCCACTTCTGAACATACTGCTTGGCGGTATCGCTCTTTTTGCAGAAAGTATCAAGGTAAAGATCTGCACCGCTGATATCTCCGTTCAGCCAGAACAGAAGATAAGTACGGGCAACATCGGCAGAAGCATTACCCTGGGTTGCATGCGACCAGTCGATAATGTAAGGATTTCCGTTTTCATCAATAATAATGTTGGAAGGGTTAAAATCTCCGTGGCACACCTTGTTATGCTTAGGCATTCCCTCAAGGCGGGTGTGAAGATCGTAGCGAGTGGTAGCATCAAGCTCGGTTGCTGAGATCTTGCGATTCATCTTATCCTTAAGCTTATTAAGCAGAGGGCAAGTCTTTGAATGAACAGTCATCTGAAGGTCAACGAGAAGTTCAATGTACTCGGTCTTCTTTTCGGGATTTTCTTCCATAAGCTGTGAAAGAGTTTTTCCTTTTATAAAATCGGAAACTATTGCCCATTTGCCATCAATCATTGTAACCTCGAGAATCTTGGGAATATTGAGTCCGGTTTCCTCTATTCTCGCCTGATTGAGCGCTTCATTAAGCACGTCCGCTTTAGAATATTCCGCATTAAAAACCTTAATGCATCTATCACCGTCGTGATAAACGGTCTTATTATTTCTAACTGCAATTACTCTGTCAAGTTTCATTTTGTATTTCCTCCAAAATTATGCCTTTTTACCCTTGCGACAAGGGGTTTCGATTGCATCGGAAGCAGATACTTTATGATTTGCCTTAGGCATCTCGGGCTCCACGAAGTGATTGCCGTAATATGCATTAAGATACATCTGCTTTATCTCAGTCATAAGAGGATATCTGGGGTTAGCACCTGTGCATTGATCGTCAAATGCCTGCTCTACCATATCGTCAAGACGATTGAGAAAATCGCTCTCGTCAATGCCGTAATCCTTGATGGTTGCCTTGATACCAACTTTTGCCTTCAGCTCATTGATAGCTTTAATAAGATTCTCCACCTTCTCCTTGTCGGTCTTTCCGCCAAGTCCAAGCGCATCTGCAATCTCCGCATATCTTTCAAGTGCGTAGGGGTGATCATATTGTGAGAACGTACCCATCTTTACAGGAGTCTCAGAAGCATTAAATCTGATTACTTCTTCGATCATAAGAGCGTTTGCCACACCGTGAGGAAGGTGATGGAAGGCACCGAGTTTATGTGCCATAGAATGACAAATACCAAGGAAAGCATTTGCAAACGCCATACCTGCGATGGTCGCCGCATTTGCCATCTTCTCACGCGCCTCAACGTCTATCTGTCCATTCTCATAAGCTCTGGGGAGATACTTGAATATATTTTTAAGTGCCTGAAGCGCAAGCCCGTCTGTGTAATCGGTAGCAAGCATAGCAACGTAAGCCTCAACTGCGTGAGTTACAGCGTCAATACCCGATGCCGCAGTAAGTCCCTTCGGAGCAGACATGTGGAAATCGGTATCAATAATCGCCATATCGGGAAGGAGCTCGTAATCTGCAAGAGGATACTTAACTCCGGTCTTCTCATCGGTAATAACTGCGAAGGGTGTCACCTCAGAGCCTGTACCTGCAGATGTGGGAATTGCAATAAAGTATGCCTTTTCACCCATTTTAGGGAAGGTATATACTCTCTTACGGATATCGATGAATCTCATCGCCATATCCATAAAGTCTGCCTCCGGGTGCTCATAGAGAACCCACATGATCTTAGCGGCATCCATAGCAGAACCGCCGCCGAGAGCAATGATCGTATCCGGCTTAAAAGCGTTCATTTGCATCGCACCCTCGGTTGCATTGGCAAGAGTAGGATCGGGCTGAACGTTAAAGAATGTAGTGTGCTGAATGCCCATCTCATCGAGCTTATCGGTGATAGGCTTGGTATATCCGTTCTCGTAAAGGAAGGTATCGGTTACGATGAATGCACGTTTTGCACCTCTTTCGGTTCTGAGTTCATCAAGAGCCACGGGGAGGCATCCCTTTTTAATGTATATCTTCTCGGGTGTTCTGAACCAAAGCATATTTTCTCTCCTCTCTGCTACCGTTTTGATGTTAATCAGGTGCTTTACACCTACGTTCTCGGATACGCTGTTACCGCCCCAAGATCCGCAACCAAGTGTGAGTGAGGGTGCGAGCTTGAAGTTGTAAAGATCTCCGATACCGCCCTGAGCAGAAGGAGTATTTACGAGTATACGGCAGGTTCTCATTCTGTGATAGTATGCCGCAAGCTTTTCTGTTTCTGTAATTTCGTTTATATAAAGCGAGGAGGTATGACCGAAGCCGCCATCCTCTACAAGCTTGTCCGCTTTATCAAGAGCCTCGTCAAATGATTTTGCTCTGTACATAGCAAGAACGGGGGAGAGCTTCTCGTGAGCGAATTCCTCGGAAAGTTCAACACTCTCTACCTCGCCGATAAGAATCTTTGTTCCAAGAGGAACGGTAACGCCCGAAAGCTCCGCAATCTTAACAGCCGGCTGACCAACAATCTTGGCGTTAAGCGAGCCGTTAATGATAATTGTCTTACGAACCTTGTCGAGTTCCTTGGGATCAAGGAAATAACAGCCCCTCTCGGCAAATTCCTTTTTAACCGTATCGTAGATAGAATCAAGAACAATAACCGACTGTTCGGATGCACAGATCATACCGTTATCGAAGGTCTTGGAATGAATAACAGAGCTTACAGCAAGAAGAATGTCTGCGCTCTCGTCGATAATAGCCGGTGTGTTTCCTGCACCAACACCAAGCGCAGGCTTGCCGGAGGAATAAGCTGCCTTAACCATACCGGGACCGCCTGTCGCAAGGATAATATCTGCCTCCTTCATAACCGTATTAGTCATTTCAAGAGAAGGTACGTCGATCCAATCAATAATTCCCTCGGGAGCGCCTGCTTCAACAGCAGCCTCAAGAATGAGCTTTGCCGCAGCTATAGTAGAATTCTTGGCTCTGGGGTGAGGGCTGATAATAATAGCGTTACGTGTTTTAAGTGCGATAAGGCACTTGAATATAGCGGTAGAGGTCGGATTTGTAGTAGGAATAACTGCCGCAACCACGCCAATGGGTTCAGCTATCTTCTTAATGCCAAATTGCTTATCTTCCTCGATAACACCGCAGGTTTTGGTTTCCTTGTAGGCATTGTAGATATACTCTGCGGCATAGTGATTCTTAATCACCTTATCCTCTACTATGCCCATGCCTGTTTCTTCAACTGCGAGCTTTGCAAGAGAGATTCTCGCCTTGTCTGCAGCAGATGCCGCAGCAAGGAATATTCTATCAACCTGCTCTTGCGTATAGGTCGCAAATTTCTTCTGTGCAGCCCTCACACGATCAAGCGCAGCGTGTAACGTGTCTGTGCTGTCAACGATTTGATAAATCTTGCTTTCCATTCTTATATATCCTCCAAAAATTAATAACAAATTTCAACCATTGAGTATGCAAGCATATTGCCCGAACACATCTCTTTTGAACTTTGTTAAAATTTTATCATAGAATATACAGTTTGGGAATAATTAAAATGTTATATCTGTATTATTGATTTAGATATAACGATAAAATCATAATATTTTTCTTTTAGAGTCGCAAAGCGAAGTAATGAATTCCTTGTCAAGTTTTGACAACTTATATCCATCTTTATAAATGAGAACATCCTTATACACTCTTTTGTTGTCTACGCACTTTTTCTGCACAAGACCGTATTTGGAGAGCATTTTTTCTGATGCGGGAGATACCCACATAAAAGTATCGGGATTCTCGGAAAGCAGATCGTACTGGCTCGCCCTCTCGAAGATGAAAATTCTTCGGTCAATATTGTCGGGAAGCTCGTCTTTGACCACCTTCGAAAGCGGAAGCGACGGAACGTACGGATCTGCGTGCGCGATCTCAATAAATGGTGTAAGGTCGTCAAAGGTGATATTCTCTTTTTGTGAAAGAGGATTATCTCGGCTCATAATAAGCACGTAGGTAAATTCCGCTATCATTTCGTAGCCAAGTCCCTTTTCCTCAAGCATCGCCTTGAAAAATTTATCGTAACTCTCGGCATAACGGATAATTCCTAACTTATAGTCCTTATTAAGGACATTGTTTATCGTTCTCTGCGAGTTGGTTTCCTTGTAGAATATCTCCGCCGGTTCACCCGTAATAGACTTTGAGAACTTGGCGAAAGCATCGGAAATATAACAAGCTCGAGGAACCGATATCGAAAACTTTTGCTTTTTAGGAGAGCCTTTTTTGTAAATCCTTTCTACATCATCCATCTGTTTAAGGATGTTCTGTGCATACCCTATGAACTCCTCACCCTCGAGTGTGAGTTCCATTCCCTTGGCACTTCTGCTGAATATGGTAATTCCAAGATCCGCCTCAAGTTCCTTGATGGAACGGCTGATATTAGGTTGCGCGATAAGAAGGGAATCAGCCGCTTTGTTGAGCGAGCCGAGCCTTGCAACCTCCACCGCATATTTCATATGCAAAATATTCATATAAAAGCTCGCCTCCCCTCACAAAAATCGAATATTTATAGTATTATATCATACCGAAAATAATAATTCAAGATGTTTTTTCAATTCCGTCGTTATCGTCAACAGAGTCGAAACGGTAGCTCTCACTTTTAAA
>JAZRAE010000124.1:0-22799 GCA_045634385.1 Eubacteriales bacterium
AGTTGTGGTAAACCGCGTTTACGTCATCATCCTCATTAAACTTATCGAGCATCTTTTCCATATTCTCGATGTCATCCTCGTTTGTAAGCTCAACATAGGTTGAGGGAACCTTTGCAACGTCAGCAGTATCGTTCTTATAGCCCTGCGCGCTAATAGCGTGACGAACTGCGGAGAGATCCTGTGTGTCGGTATAAATGGTGTACTCGCCCTCGTCGCACTTAATGTCCTCTGCGCCTGCTTCGAGCGCATCCTCCATGATCTTATCTTCCTCGATCTCCTCGTCCTCATCAACGATAGTGATAACGCCCTTCTCCTCGAAGAGGTAGCTTACAGAGCCTGTCTGACCAAGGTTTCCGCCGTACTTATTGAACCATGCACGAACGTTTCCTGCAGTACGGTTGCGGTTATCGGTAGATGTCTCAACGATGATGGCAACACCACTTGGGCCATAGCCCTCGTAGGTGATCTCCTCGTAGTTAATGTCGTTTGAGTCAGTGAACTTCTTGATTGTACGCTGAATGTTTTCGTTAGGCACGTTGTTTGCCTTAGCCTTTGCGATAAGGTCGCGAAGCTTGTTATTGTTGTTCGGATCGGGGCCGCCCGCCTTGATTGCAACAGCCATTTCCTTACCGATCTTGGTAAAGATCTTCGCCTTTGCAGCGTCGGATTTTTCCTTCTTGTGTTTAATGTTGTTCCATTTGGAATGTCCTGACATTTTTGTTATATCTCCTCTAAATTAATTCTCGTTGTTTGTGGAAAAATCTGGATTTTTGTAAACTATTATTCTCAAAAACCTTAGATTTTCTCGGGGCTCTGCATACAGATGAGATGCAGGGCGGTACGAAGTACCTGATTTGATGCTCTTGTAAGAGCGATACGGCTTGAGCGGAGCTTTTCGTCCTCACAGCCAACAATCTTGCACTCGTGGTAGAAGCGGTTGAACGCTGCGGCGAGGTCAAGGATATATCTTGTAACAATGCTGGGCTCATAATCTGCAAGAGCGGCGTTGATACGCTCAGGGAATACAGAAAGACACTTTGCAAGCTCAAACTCAACGTCGGAAAGCTCTGCATCGGTCATCTCCCCCTTAACGTCTGCCTTCTCAAGCACAGAACAAGTACGAGCATAGGTGTACTGCACGTAAGGACCGGTGTTACCGTCGAAGGAAAGCGCGTCCTCCATCATAAAGTTTATGTCACGCATACGGTTGTTGGATAGGTAGTAGAACACCACTGCACCGACGCCAACCTTTTCGGCAATCTCAAGGCATTCCTTGGGATCAGGATGCTTCTCCTTAGTGATCTCGGCAACGCGCTCGATAGCCTCCTTAAAGAGGTCCTTAAGAAGAACCACGTTACCGGTTCTGGTCGCAAGCTTCATACCGTTTACGCTAACTGTACCATACGGAACGTGAACGAGCTGATCGTGCCACTCATAGCCCATAAGCTCAACCACCTTGAACCACTGTGCGAAGTGGAGTGACTGCTGAGCGGCGGTAACGTATATAGCCTTATCAAACTTATATTCATTCTTGCGGTAAACGGCTGCCGCAATGTCACGAGTGGGGTACAAAGTTGAACCATCGCGCTTTAAAATGAGGCAGACCGGCATATTCCACTTTTCAAGATTGACAATAGACGCACCGTCATCGATCTCAAGAAGTCCCATATCACGCAACTTTTGTACCTCGGCGGGCATCTTGTCGGTGTAGAAGCTCTCGCCCTTGTAGGAGTCGAACTCAATGCCAAGCTGCTTATATGTCTTCTGGTATTCCTCAAGGCTGACGGACACGAACCAACGCCAAAGCTCAATATTCTTCTCGTCACCATGCTCAAGAGCGGTGAACTCGCGGCGTGACTCATCTGCCAAAGCAGAGGTCTTCTTACCGTCGGGATTGTTTGCGATACTCTCGTCTTCTTCCCTCTTTATCTCGTTATTAATCTTTACGTAGAGCTTAACAAGCTCGTCAACTCCGCCCTTTTCGATGGTTTCCTTATCGCCCCAAAGCTTGTACGCGACGATAAGCTTACCGAACTGAGTTCCCCAGTCGCCAAGGTAGTTGATACCGAAGCAATCATATCCTGCAAACTCATGAAGAAGCTTTAAGGAGTGGCCGATAACCGTAGTACCGAGATGGCCGATGTGGAAAGGCTTTGCAACATTGGGAGAAGAATAGTCAAGGACTACCTTCTTGCCTACGCCGTTCATAGGTGAGCCGTACTTGTCACCGAGTCTATCTATGTCACCGACAACTCTCGATGCAAATGCGGTGTGGCTTACCTTGAAATTGAGGTATCCGTTAAGCGCACTGACAGAGGAGAACTCGTCGCAGGAAACATTCTCTGCAAGGATCTCTGCGATCTGCACGGGAGAGCGGCGAAGCGTTCTCGACAGGCGGAAGCAAGGCAAAGCGATGTCACCCATAGATGTATCCGGAGGATACTCAAGCATTGTGAATATTTCATCAGCGGAAAGAAGTCCGTCACCGAACTTTTCCTTTATACACTCCGCGAGAAGCGAAGCGGTCTTCTTCTTAAGTATAAGCATATATACCTCTTAAAGTGAATTTTTCATTTTGACGTATTTGCGCTCACCTATATCAGCACGCACAAGAGTTGTGGGAATAAAGGTGAATAGGTTGAAGGAATATGCAAGAGCGGACTCTTGTCCTCTATCGATATAGAACTCTCCGTCTGACTCAAATACACAAACGGGCGGGATCTCCTTACCGCGCTCAATGGCGGCAGAATATTCGACAAGAAGTTCACCGTCGTGCTCATCATCAACATAGTTGATGCGCTCGGGAGAAAGATAACAGAAGCGAAGCTGCTTGTCCTGTTTCCACTTCTCAAACGAAGAGATTATCACACCTGCAATTTCCTCGGGAGTAGCATTTGTCGTATCTACGATGAGAGAATAGTTAGCGAGATCGGTGATATCTACACCGTACTTCTCGGAATATCTCTTTTTCTCACTCTCGCGGCGCGCCTTTGTGCAAGCAATTGTTTCCTCAAGCGTTGTGGCGTGCTCACATGTACGATTAGCACTCATAATGCGAACAGATGCGGTCTCAATGTCGGTGGAAAGATAGACCTTAAAAGTTCCTTCGGTAAAATGCCAAGCCATACGAGAGTCAATAATAAGCGCGCGCGGATCTGACGCAAGCGCAACAAGTCCGTCATCTACTTCTTTGTCGATCTCGGGGTGAGTTTCCATATACACGTTAAGTTCGCCTATGGTCATTCCCATTCTCTCGGCTATCGCTCTTACAATACTGCCTGTAGAATAGTACTCCGCACCAAGTGCTTCGATAAGTATCTTGGCTACGGTGCTCTTACCGCTGCCGAGATCTCCGGCTAAGGATATCTTATTCATTTTACGGCCGTCCTTTCTCACAAAAAAGTTCAAAAACCTTGCGCAAAGAAATTTTTAACCAATATATTATATACTATATTTAAAAGATTGTCAAGTGCGTGCGAAGAAAATATAGGTTAAAGTCACAAAAAACAGATTGAGAATATGTGAAAAACGCCAAATTACAATTAATAATCGTCCATTCGTAGTGGATGAAGCTTTTTAAAAAGTTAGCGCATGGCAACCTCATCCGCCAGCCGTTGGCTGCCACCTTCCCCAAAGGGGAAGGTCAAGGTTAACCTTCCCCTTTGGGGAAGGTGGCACGAGGCTGCGAGTGAAGGATGAGGTTGCCTTACGGAAAATATAATCATTTTTGGATAGTCGAGGTAGCGTAACGAAACCGAGGGTATTGAATTTCAGTCTAACTGACTGTCATTCAATACCAAAACGCCGTTTCACTACCCTTTACACAAGTGAGCAAAAAAGTTGAGAGGGTTGCCCGAAGGCTTTCCTCTCATTTTGTGTTTTGGTTAGTTTTTTGTTTTTGATTTTTGTGTTTTGTTTTTACTTTTGCTTATTACATACGGAATATCACCAAACAGCTACTTCGCCGTTCTCATCGTAGTGCCAGAAATTGAAAAATCAAAAACTTTCATAAACATCGAACAAAAAATGAAAAAACGGCAGAAATTTCTCTCCACCGTTTAATACAAACTATCTAATCTCTATACTTGAAAATGCATCGTTGCGATATGATGCCTTAACAGTTACATTGCTTCCATTTACATTCTTCACATTTGATACAGTGATATATTCCGGAATATAAAGCGGATTTACCTCATCACTCGGCGCACTCTTGCTCGCACCGCTTATATTGAAGATATAAACCGCGCTTGACTCAACGGTAAGTCCGTCAATCGTCAAGGATGTGGTCATATGATTGGAAAGTCCATTGTAGAAGCTGCGCCATGTTCCGTTAATAATACTTGTTATACCGCTTCCCATCTTTGAGTCCTTGATAATTACGTCACCGTCGAAGATACTGTTATAGTCGCCGCGAAGGTGTATGAACGCCCCTTCGGTGATACGGTAAACATTCTCAATGTACAATTCTCCGCCTCCGATAACAAGGATACCAAAGCCGAGAGTGGAGTTGGTAATCTTGGCATTGTAGAGTCCTTGATGCGAATCAAAACGATCGAGATAGCAATTATCCATAATTATATTGCGGCAGAAGTTGCTCCCCATAACACCGTGATACATAAATCTGTTGGTAATAACCTCACCGGTTTCCTCGTTCTCATACTGAGTAACATTAGTAAAGCTAAGGTTCACGCAATCGGTCGCGCTTATGTCATAGCTACCCATTTCATTACGTGATGTACCCTGCCAAAAGTTGTACGCCTGATGCCCTTGAACTATACAATTATCCATAGTAGTGTTGTTGCAGTACTTAAAATTAAAGAATCCGGCATAAGGCACACCGTAGGATTTATCCTTGCCCCACTTGTCTATAATGCCGTCACCGTTTCTATCTACGAGGACAGTCATATCCTCACCTACGATCCTGTGCTCTACACCGTAGATTGTCGTGTTAGAGCGTTGAATCATAATTCCGCGAGAATAGTAGCAGTAATTGTTCTCGTAATTCGAGTCCTGTAGCTTGGGATCGGGAGCTATTGTAATCAATTTTCCGTTACCGATAAAAATAGGCTTTTCATCAAGAGAAAAAACGGTAATTTTAGTTATTGCTGAATAATCATACTGAATAGGGGTTGAGGGGTCAACGTTACCATTTTCGTCAACAAGGATCAGTTCGTTCTTATTAACTCCGTCATTAGCATTTACTCCGTAACGAAGATATATCTTCTCATTAGAGTTCTCTATTTTCAACATAATGGGCTTGTCAAATGTCATACCGATATTAGTCTGCCCCTTTTTGAGAGCGAGTCCCTCCGGAACGGTTATAGTATATGCTGAAGCATCGGGATATACGGTAAACACGTTCACGCTACGGTGAGTTTTGTCATCCCAACGTATCAAAGAGTCATCAAATATAAATGTAGCACCATTCCAATCAGTACTCGTCCTGATAACAATGGTTGACTTGAGCAATCCTATATAATAAGTTGCATCCGCTCTGCCCTTTACCGGAATACCAATTTTATTAGCCGTTTCGTGTGTTCTGCGAATAGCCTCAGAATCATCAGTAACACCGTCACCGATAGCGCCGAATTCCTCGTATGTTATGTATTCCACATGCTGGAATATATCATTGCAATTCGTACATACATATCCGAACAAGTCTTTCTCGTTATCAACTGCACATAGCACATAGTTGTGTCCTAATGCTTCAACCGTCTTTTGCACCGAGAAAGTCGTACCGCACGTAGTACATTGCTTGCCCTCGGTAAGTCCGGTTTCGGTACAGGTAGGAGCAACTGCTGCATCTATTTTTACCGTGTGCGGCATCTTTTTTGTTGTGTATTGCTTCACAGTTACTAATCCACACTCGGAGCAATGCTTTCCCTCAGTAAGACCTGTTTGGTTGCAGGTAGCCGCAACTGCCTCATCAATGACCTCTGTGTGACCGGTAGCTTTTACAATCTCCTGCTTTATAATAATTTCGGAGCACTCTGAACAATGCTTTCCTTCGGTAAGGCCGTCATCGATGCAAGTGGGTGATACCGCCTCGTCGATGACTTCAGTATGCGTGTGGGAACTGTCATCCCCGGAGGTGAGTAAGTCACAAGCTGTCAATGAAACTGTAAAGACAACTGCAAGTAAAAACCCTGCAAGTATTGTTTTAATCACTTTTTTCATATTATCCTCTTTTGTTTTTGCACTACGGAATTTATTTTTTTGTAATCCATTATATCACATACAAAATGTAATTGCAAGGCTTGTAAAATTCTTTTTAAAATAATGAATCGACCAAAAACATAAGCAAACAAGTTTTTTTAAAAAGATGGTGAATAAAACATACTTCTTGGGTAGAAAATAGTGACAGCATATTTTTGGAAAGGATATTTTATTCACAATGGAAAAGAAGATTGATTTCAGTGACAAGTCGCTAACCTCAAAAATTGTGTATGCTGTGGTTATTGCGATCTTGTGTATCACCGCAATTGTAGTTGGTATAGTAAGTGCGGCTTCAAGGAATAAGGAAACTCCCAACGTAGAGAATCCGCCCATAAGCGACGGAACACAAAATGATAGTGCCGACACACCTGAAGATATCCCAAAGGATGAAACAAAGCTTACCTTTGTCGCACCGACCGCAGGTGTTGTGGTTAAGGAGCACAGCCTTGAAATACCCGTGTTCTCGGTAACGCTTGGCGAATGGAGAGTTCATACAGGTATTGATATTTCCTGCGAAGAGGGAGCGGGCGTGTTCGCCTCCGAGGCGGGCGTTGTATCAGGTATTTACTCTGATCCGATGCTCGGATATACCGTAGAGATCACACACAAGGGAGACATTAAGACAAGATACTCTAACCTCTCAAAGGATATTGGTGAACTCAAAGTAGGTGACGAAGTTGCCCTCGGCGACAAGATAGGTGTTGTAGGTGATACTTCCCTCTCAGAGCTTGCTGAAGAACCTCACCTTCACTTTGAAGTTCTTCTAAAGGATGTCAAAGTTAATCCAATGGATTATATTACCGAGGAATCAAAAAAAGCATCGCTTGGAATTGAATCCTGAACGATTCAGTTGTATTCGCCCTTGGCGAGCAATATTTAGCGAATGTAACTTTAGCTTATTATTGGTGATTTTTACTTTTCAGATTGTAATTTTATGAAGGAAGAGGGCTTGCTTTAGCTCTCTTTTTTCATATTTCGCTTGAAATTTGTCGTTGTTTGTGCTACAATGTCATTATTAATATAATAAAAGTCTGATGCAATGCTGTCGGACTGTCTTTTTTGGAGGAAAATGATGAAAAAACACGGAGTTGCAATACTCGGTTTCGGTGTTGTTGGCGGCGGTGTTGCCGATCTGCTTACCCAAAACAGCGAAGAAATAAAAAATTATCTTGGATGCGAGATTGTGATAAGAAAAATTCTTGATCTGAGAGATTTCCCAAATTCTCCCTTTGCATCGCTTGTAACACATAACTTCAACGATATTCTCGCTGATAGTGAGGTAGACACAGTTATTGAAATGATGGGAGGATCTCACCCGGCATACGAATACACAGTAGCTTCGCTTAAAGCGAGAAAGAACGTTATCACCTCCAATAAAGAGGTAGTGGCAAACTTCGGTGACGAGTTTGTAAGGCTCGCTAAGGAAATGGGCGTTTCTTATCGCTTTGAGGCAGCTGTCGGCGGCGGAATTCCCGTTATAAATCCCCTACTCGGTTGTGTAAGACAGAACAAGATCCGTGAGTTACGTGGCATACTCAACGGAACGACAAACTATATACTTACCAAAATGTTCACCTATGGTGACAGCTTTGAAAATGCGCTTAAGGATGCACAGGCAAAAGGATACGCCGAAGCTAACCCCGATGCGGACGTGCTCGGTACTGACGCATCAAGAAAGATAACCATACTTACCGCTCTTGCAGCGGACAAGCTATTTGATGTTAAGACGGTGCACACAGAGGGTATTACCGGTATCAGAAAGGCTGACGTACTTGTTGCGGAGAAGCTCGGTTACAAGATCAAGCTGCTCGGCAGATGTATCATTGACGGCGGCGAGTACGTTATGGTGTGTCCCTTCCTTCTGCCCTCGGATAGCCCTCTCTCTACGGTAAACGGCGTATATAACGCGGTCGAAGTTGTGGCAGATCCTCTCGGTAACGTGATGTTCTATGGCCAGGGCGCCGGTGCAGGTGCTACCGCCTCGGCAGTAGTCGGAGATCTAATGCCCATTATAGCTTACGGCAATAAAAGTCCTATCGTTCCCGGCTTTAATCGTGTTGACTATCCCGCATCAAAATCCTTCGGTGAATTCAAGTCGAAAAAATATATTGCATATCCGAAAGGATTTGAGAACAAGGTACGCGAGGCATTCGGCGACGTAGATTTCATTGAGTCGGAAGAATGTGCTTTTATTACAAAATGTGAAAGCGAAGATAAAACCGATGAGGCAATTTCTGCTATCGGTGCTTCTCCCCTTTCAAAAATCCGTTTCCTTTGATACGGAAACGCTTAAGTCTGATTTTTTCGGAATCAACAATTCCGCCACTCTCCGACAGAGCTTTGATTCTGTCGGAGTTTTTAATTAGTGCAGAAAGCGTAAGCATGGTAGCTAAAAACATAAGTGTGTCTGTAACGGAAACAAGAGTATAGGAGTCTGCAAAACAACCGTATACGACAAAGAGAAGGAAAAGCGGAAGAAAAACCGCTTTTCTTTTTTTACCAAAAAGCTGAACAAAGGACTCTGAGCCGTAATAATACCAGCAAATAACCGTTGCAAACGCGAATGCAAAAACGCATAGCAAAATTGTATACTTTCCTGCTGTGCCAAACATATTTCCAACCGAATACATAATAAGCTCCATGCCTCCTGTAAATGAGGAAAAATCGGGAATGTACAAAAGTATCGAAAAGCCCGTTAACATACAGATAAGCCCTGTATCAAACCAGACTTCAAATATACCGAGCAAGCCTGCAGTAGAAGGGCTCAAAACTCCGCTGCGAGCATGAGCAATAGCCGATGTTCCAGCTCCTGCCTCATTAGAAAGAATACCTCGCGCAAACCCTTCCTGAATAGGCACGGACATAAGAAATCCCACCCCGCCGCCAATCGCACTTTTAATTGAGAATGCGGAGTATAATATTTCCTTCACGACATCGAATATTCCGTCAATGTTTGATAAGACAATACTAAATGTTATAAATATGTAAATTATAGTTGTCAACGGAATAATAATAGCAGTGATTTTCTCAATTCTTTTCGCTCCGCCTATTATTGCACAGAGCGTGATGAGGGCAAGAATTACTGCAAGATATGAAGGTGGAAAAACTATAATTTGACCAAGTGATTCGAAAACTGCATCCGTTTGTAAAGCCGCACCAAGAACGAGAGATAGAAGGAGCGTGACGAAGGCATATAACCTCGAAAGACATCCTCCGAGCCTTACAAAAGAAACTTTAATTACATAGAAAAAGCCACCGTGTGTATCCGTGTCGTGATAGAGATTGTCACTCGAAATTACGATCTCGGAATACTTTATAACCATAGCGAAAAACATAGAAATAAATAGCCAAAAAAGACTTCCGGCTCCACCGATAAGTATACCGAAAGCAACACCAAAAACATTGCCTACTCCAAGAGTTCCCGCAAGTGCCAAAAAGAAGGACCGAAGTGCCCTTTTGTCCATAATGGCACGTAGTCCGCGCGATGCCGTTCTGACCGGATGCAATATAAAGAAAAAGCGTAGTTTTATCAAAAAATAGCTACCAACAAATGCCAGAAGCAGTGGTAAAAACGAAAATTTCATAAAAAGACCTCCGCTTAAGCCTATGCGAGGGACGGTTGTCTATATGTTCTTTCTTTCATAAGAAAAAAGACGTGCCTATTAGCGTGATACTCTTAACGGAGTATCACGCAGTCAAATCCGTCTTCGACGGATGAAATCCACCTGCGGTGGATGAAATCGCGTACGCGATGAAATCCTGCTTCGCAGGGTTGTATTTAGACGGATTTGATTTCATCCGAGGGCTTGTCCTTGGATTTCATCTGAACGAAGTGAAGATTTCATCGTTGCTTTGCAACAATTTCATTAAATCAACAGAAAAAGAGATAACATTACGGCTATAAACCGTTTTGTTATCTCTTTCTGCCGTTATAAGGTTTTGGGCTTATCCCATTATGCGTTTGACCAGTCAAATGCGATGCTCGCACTTAACGGCGTTTTTCAAATTCTCCGCTAAAAACATCACCCATTCTTCGGCACGCCTTTTTAAAACAAATCAATATTTAAAGCTTTAAGTCATAAATGAAACGGCTCTTTCGGCAACTGTCAGAAGTTACAAGCCGTATTGGAAATTACTTTAAAAGAAAGGTGTCAATAAGTTTCCAGATAATAAGGCCGGCGGCGGCAATGCCTACTCCTATCCACGCCCAGTTCAAAATTTTATCGAACTTTGCTATTGCCTCTGCCTCCTTTTCATCAAGGAGTCTGTCCTCCTCCGTCTCTTGAAGCTCCTCAGGAATCTCATCCATTCCCTCGTTTTCCTTTTCCTCATCAAGTGAGAAGTCGTATGTTCCTTCCTTTATCTGTTGAGCGCGCGTTGCCCCCGAATCAAGCATCTCAGTAACCGTTTCCACGGTGATGCGGTCATCGATATTAGCGGCACTCATTTTTGCGGTAAGTCTGTCCATAGCTTCAACGATAGAATCGTAATCCCTACCGTAATTGACGGTTTCGACAAGCTCCGCACAGTCGTCACAAAGGAGCTTGGGATTACCATATGCTCCCATTGCAAGGACAGGTGCATCCTCGTTTTCTATTCTGGTTAGACAGGTACAGCAATTTTTACTCATAGCAACCTCACTTTTTTTCATCACCGCGAAGGGTGCGTCTAAACTCTGCTAAATATTCGGCACGGAGAGCTTCTCTCTCTGCCTTTTCTTCATCGGTAAGCTCGCGCTCCTTAGCAAGTCTTGCAAGCTCGTTGATTCTGTCTATCTTCTGCTTTTCCATTATTTTTCATCCTTTTTCTTGTAAAGCTTGGCAAGTCCGCCCGCGCTGGTCTCACGGTAGAGATGGGAGAGGTCCTTACCCGTTTCATACATTGTTTCTATAACCATATCAAGGGAAATTTTTCTTGAACCGGAGAGGAAGTTTGCAAGGTTAACCGCGTTAATTGCTCTCATTGCAGCAACCGCATTTCGCTCAATACAAGGAATCTGTACGAGTCCGCAGATAGGATCGCAGGTTAAGCCGAGATGATGCTCAAAGGCTATCTCCGCAGCATATTCTATTTGATCAATTCCCATCTCAAACAGCTCACCGAGAGCAGCAGCAGCCATTGAACAAGCAGTGCCGATCTCCGCCTGACATCCGCACTCCGCACCGCTGACGGATGCGTTGGTCTTAACAATTGTACCGATGAGTCCCGCTACTGCAAGTGCATTAAGTATTGCCTTGTCACTCAAGGCATGCTTCTTCTGCATATACTGCAAAACAGATGGTAAAACTGCACACGCCCCACAGGTCGGAGCGGTAACTATCGTTCCATTATCCGCATTTTGCTCGCTCACCGCATAGGCATAAGCACATACGATTCTGTTCTCTTTTGTAACCTCGCGCTCATCGATATGCCTCTGGTTGTATAAGTACTGAGCCTTTCGCTCAACACCGAGTCCACCGGGGAGTATACCCGAGGTAGTAAGTCCCTCATGAATAGCATGCTGCATAACATCCCATACGTCGTAGAGGAAGGAATATATCTCCTCGCCCTCACGCATAGCAACGTATTCCGAAAGACGTATGCCGTGCTTTTTGCAATATTCGGATATCTCGCTGAAGGAAGATTCAGGATAAACGTCAGGTGCGGATGCCCCGAGGTCTCGCCCCTCTATCTCTATATCGCCGCCACCAATGCTCATTACTCTCATCGGCTTATCATCAATCTTACCGTTTCGAACTGCGTATATATCCATCGTGTTCTCATGCGGTAGGTCGCGATCGGTCGTGTTAAAAATTATTTCGCACGGTTTATCACCTGCCGCCATCTCAACAGCGTGGTCGGTGCCGTGTCCCTTGCCCGTATCTGCAAGCGAGCCAAAAAGAACTACGCGATATGAGTCTGCATCACTGTTCTCGCTTACGAATATTTCCATAGCGCGAGCGGGTCCCATGGTGTGACTACTCGACGGTCCTTTGCCAATTTTGTAAACATCTTTAATAGATTTCATACGTCCTCCGCAGAGTGATCTTTTTTTCATTTTATCACTTTTTGTTTTAGATGTCAATGGTTTCGGAAAATGAGCTTACAATCTTTTTGTTTTTAAACGAAAATAACGCTTTTCATTAGCTTCTGAAAGGCTTGTCGGTCGATTCAAAAAATAGCGCAGTCCCGTTTTTTCAAAAAGCATTGCTATAATATCGTTTCGCGAAAAATTATTAAAATAAGCGCGACAAAAGTATTGACTTTGCATTGCGCGTGTGATATACTATGGCTATAGTTGTATAAATTTACATTTTTTGGAGGACATTATGGATTATTCTTTGATCGTCACGTGTGCCCTGTTCTTCCTTGCAGCTGTAGGCATTGGCTTCGGTATGTTTAAGGGTTACAGACAGTCGTGGCAAAAGACTTTAGCAAGAATCGTAACAGTCTTGCTCGCAACGGTGACAGCCATCCTCGTTGCAAAAGGAACAGCAAAGAGCGTTGTTTCATCCGCTCTTGAGATGGTGTTGGCTAACATGCCTGCAGAAACGCTGGACCAGATTTCAGCAGCCCTGCCCTCGTTTGAGCAAATTGCCGGTGCACTTGTCTCTATTATTTTAGCTCCCATAATCTATTTCATTCCCCTTATTATTTTCAGAATCATTTATTCTATCATCGCTCACTATGTTATGAAGTCCCTTCTCGGTGAGGATGTAGACGTTGACTCCGAGTTCCTCGATGATGAAGAAGAGTATGAAGAAGAGTCAGACGAGCAAGAAGCTACCGAGACAGAAAACGCAGAAGAGGAAGAAGAGGAAACCGAGACCGCCGCTGAATCGACAGCACCTGCTGCCGACACCTCAGAAAAGCTCTTGGGAATGCTCCTTGGTGCAATCTGCGGACTTATGATATTCATTGTATCTTGGGCTCCCCTTACCGGTGCTATCGGTCTTCTCGGTGAAGTAAGCGACTCTCTCAAGGAGCAGGAAGTTGCAGAGCTTGAGGAAGTTTATGAGATCGTTGATCCCATCGCCGACAGCGCCGCAGTTAAATTCACTAACTCTTTGGGCGGTAAGGTTGTATTCAACTCTCTTACAAGAGCAAGAGCAAACGGTATGACAATTGAGCTCAGAGATGAGATCAATGCCATTTTGGTTGTTGTTCAGAACATGGATACGTTCACCGGTGGAGAAATTAAGGACGAGGACATCCCCGACCTTATTAAAGTTCTTTCCTCCGTATTCGATAATTCCACAGTTCTTCCCCTCGTTGCATCCGAGTTCATCTCCGGTGCTGCAAACGCATGGAGCAACGGTAAAGATTTCATGGGCATGCCGTTCCCTGCAGAGTTTGATAATCCCGAGATTGAGGCTATACTCCTCAGTACTATCGCAAGCTTCAAGGATAGCAATGTTGATACCATAAGACGCGACGTACACACCATCGCGAACATCGCTATTATCATATTTGAAAACGACGTTATGGGTATTATAGAGTCTGATAATCCTATGGAACTGCTTTCCAACGAGAAGGTTGTACGCGCATTGCTCCTTGAGATTCTCGAAAATCCCCATACTTCATCTATCGTTAGCAACGGTATTGATTTGGCAGTACATATGTTTGCTTCCTCTGCACTTGGTGCAAGAGAGGATCTTAACGGCCTTTATAACGCTCTTGTTTCCGAATTGGCAAGCATCAGCTACACAGACGATAAGACTCTCGCAAAGGATATCAAGTCCGCATTCAGCGCTGTTGGTATCGGCCTTACAAAGGAATGCTCCGAGGAACTCGCAAAGAAGTTTGTTGATACCTTTGGCGCAGGCCTTGCAAATATCAGCGAGGACGGTGTAAAGACACTTCTCAGAAATACCGCCTTGACTATCTCTCTTTCCGATAAGACGACCAAGACAATATACATAAAGAACAACACGTCTATTATTGAGAGCACCGTGCTTATCACTATCGAGGCTCTTAAGACCACACACAATCCTATTACTGATCCCGATAAAGAGGTTGACGCTCTCGTTGAGACTATCGCTGCTCTTCCCGATCTTGCAGACAAGATGACTGCGGACAGCTCTGATATCACCGTATTTATGGAAGATATCGGCGGAATTCTCGACCACATTTCCGCATCCTCGCTTATCGGCAGAGATTGTGTGAACAACTTGATCATTCTTATCTTCCAGTCCGATATGCTCACAGACGTACTTCCCCTTGATACTGTTTCCATCACCAATGCGGCAAACACAATCATCCGCAGTGCTGCTAACAAGTCCTACAAGGTAGTTATGTCGGATCTTGCCAAGACTGTTGACGCTCTTATGGCGTTTGCAGATTCCAGTTCGGAAGGCATTACAGATACGGAAAAGTTGGGTGATCTTCTTGTAACCATCACACCCGAGAGTGCTGAAATCATCGAAAATATGGTTAACGACGAGCTTGTATCCAATCTCGGTGTTGACGAAGAAAGCGCTTCTGCAGTTACCGACATCCTTTCCTCTACTCTCAACGATATTGCTTCTATCGAAGACGAGGAAAAGAAAGCTGAAGAAGCTGAAAAGATTACCAATGTAATAAATACTACCATCGAGATTACCACCGGAAACGGTGAAGGTGCTGATGTAAACATGACCGAATACGTCGGCAGCATTCTTGACTCCAGCGTTCTTACAGGAACAATTGTTGATCAAACATATGATGAAAACGGTGAGCTTAAAGAGAATCCTCTCAACACAGGATACACATACGTTCCCGCTGATGATGAAGAGAAGAAGGCACTTGAAGATACTCTTACCGAGAAGCTTACAAATTCCGAGAATCCTGAAGAAACCGAGAAGGCTATCCAGGCTATCGGAAGTATAGTCAACGCTCAGTTTATAATTGTCGACGGTCAGGTTATTCTCGTTACTTCCGAAATACCTCAGGAATAATATTTAAGCGATAATTAACTAACAAATAAATAGGTCTCAGAGTAGACGTCAGTTCCCTATTTGGGAGTTGCGTTTACTCTGAGATTTTTATTTTCAGTTTTTTGATTTTTATCTGTTTTAGGTATTGACATGCCTTATCCAATGTGATATAATGCCTTTATGAAAATTGAATAGACGAATCAAAGAATGTTAGAGGCGCGGATAATAAGAGTAGCCGTGTACCGACCGCTCAAACGGTCTATGGTATATATGCAAAAGGGTTATCTGCCGAAATGGGAGTCATTTGAGTGACTTCTGTTGGGCGATGAGAAAACATCTCACCGACTGTCACAAGTTTCTTGTGGAGTGCTGCTTTCGATTGAGTTCCTAATTGCTATATTTATGAACAGTCGGAGCGCCTTGCTTCGGCTGTTTTACTTTTCAAATATAATATTAAAGGATGGTTTTTACCATGAAAAGAATCTTCGCACTCATTATCGCAGTAGCTCTTATGCTCTGTACATTCACCTCTTGCGGCGGCAGAGATAAGTTCAATATGGCAGATGTTAACTCACTGTCCGACCTTAACGGTGCTATCATCGCAGCACAGACCGGCACGTTCCACCTTGAAGCACTCACGGCACAGACCGAAGGCGTAGAAATTAAGGAATACCCCGACTTCACCCAGCTTCTTACCGCTCTTAACTCCGGAGTAATTGACGGTTACGTGGCAGAAGAACCTACAGCATATGCTGTAATTGCTCAGAACTCAAATCTGTCTTACATTGCACTTAAGAACAACGACACAGGCTTTACCGCTACCGATGCTGATACAGGTATTGCGGTTGCCTTCAAGACTGGCAGCGAGCACGTTGCTACTGTAAACGAGATCCTTGCAAGCATCAGCATAGAAACTCGCCAGAAGCTTATGCAGCAGGCAGTAACTATGAGCGCAAATACCGATGAGGTTCTCTCCGAACCGCTCGCACTCTCCTCCTCTAACAACGATACATCAAACGGCACTCTTAAGATCGCTATGGAGTGTGCATACGCACCCTTCAACTGGTCTCAGATGACCGACGTTAACGGTGCTGTTAAGATTCAGGGCAGCGACCTCTACGCTAACGGCTACGACGTACAGATCGCTAAGTACATTGCAGCAGAGATGGGCATGACTCTTGAGATCTACGCAGCAGAATGGGATGCTCTTATCGCCGGTGTGCAGGCATCTACCTATGACGGTATCATCGCAGGTATGTCTCCTACAGCCGAGAGAGAGAACGAGGTTGACTTCACCGACTGTTACTACAACTCCAACCTTGTAATTATCTACAAGAAGTAAAGCATTATATACATAAAAGGTTAGAATGAATTTCTTTATTAATATTTCAAACATAATTGATAAGTATTCCGTCCTTCTATTAAAGGGTCTTGGATATACAATGCTTATCGCACTTATTGGAACGGTAATAGGTCTTATTATCGGTCTTTGCACAGGTATTATCAGAACCATTCCCAAGTCGAAAAACAAGGGTGTATCGATCATACAAAAATGCGTAAATACGCTTATCAGCGTATACGTTGAGGTATTCCGCGGAACGCCTATGATGGTACAGGCAATGGTTATCTATTGGGGATTTGCATTTGCAAACGGGGGTAGTACCCTTCCCCTTATACCCGCAGGTATATTTATTGTTTCTATCAACACAGGTGCCTATATGACAGAAATCGTTAGAGGCGGTATAATTTCAGTTGATAAGGGGCAGTTTGAGGCGGCGTACTCTTGCGGTATGAACCACTTTCAGGTTATGCTCCACGTAATTATCCCTCAGGTTATGAAGAATATCCTCCCCTCTGTATCCAACGAGTTTGTTATCAATATCAAGGATACATCGGTGCTTAACGTTATCGGCGTTATGGAGCTGTTCTATCAGGCAACCAAGATTCAGACTATGACCTATCAGATTTTTGAGACCTATCTCGTTATATGTGTCATATACTTCATTATGACCTTCACGATTACGAGACTGTTAAGACTCGTTGAAAAGAAGCTCTCGGGCTCAAACTCCTACACCATTTGCGGATCGCAGTCTGATCCAAATGCCGAAATACACGTAAAGGAGGGGCAGTAAATGTCGGAAAATGCAGTTATTAAGCTCTCCCACCTTGAAAAGGCTTTCGGTAATAATTCCGTGCTAAGAGATATCAATCTTGAGGTCGCTCGTGGTGAGGTTATCTCGGTTATCGGTTCTTCCGGATCGGGCAAAAGCACTATGCTACGCTGTATCAACCTGCTCGAAATTCCTACGGGCGGTGATATCTTCTACGAGGGCGTAAATATCCAGGATAAATCTGTAAAGCTTACAGAATACCGCGCTAAAGTGGCTATGGTATTCCAGCAGTTCAATCTATTTAACAATATGACGGCTCTCGACAACTGTGTTAAACCGCAGATGATAGTACTTAAGCGTACCAAAGAGGAAGCTACAAAGATTGCTCTTGAGTTTATCGAAAAGGTCGGTATGAGCGCTTATATCAACGCCAAGCCCTCACAGCTCTCAGGCGGTCAGAAACAGCGTATCGCTATCGCGAGAGCACTGTCGATGAACCCGGACGTTATCCTCTTTGACGAACCTACCTCGGCTCTTGACCCCGAGATGGTCGGCGAGGTGCTTGAGGTTATGCAAGATCTCGCAAAGTCGGGTTATACGATGATAGTCGTCACCCACGAAATGGGATTTGCAAGAGAGGTTTCTGATAGGGTTATCTTTATGGACGGCGGTTATATCGTCGAGGAAGGCAGCCCCGAGGAAATCTTTAAGAATGCTAAACAGGAGAGAACCAAACAGTTCTTGTCTAAGGTTTTGTAATTAGTATTCAACGCATAAAAAAGAGCGAGGATTCCATTACGGTTTCTTTGCTCTTTTTATATATAAAGTGGCATAAATTGTATGGACAGATGACGCTTAACCCTACGTTTTTCTCATTATAGCCTACTCCTCATCCACCACTTCGTGGTCCCCCCTTCTTCCGCAGGGGAAGGCTGAAAAAGCGGTCTGCTTGTCGCAGACCGCTTTTAAAGAGTAATAATATCAATTACTGAACCTCAGTGTACTTTACGCCACCGATCTTGATGTACTTAACGCCATCTTCCTCACCCTGAGTGAAGTCGGAGGTTCCGTTATAGCTCTCAGCATCTTCGTTTTCGAATACGAAGGTGATCTCGTTGGTTTCATCGTTAATATCATACTTACCCTCATAGGTAACAGTGTCACCGACAATAGGATCGTAAGTAAGAGTAACCTTTCCACCAAACTGGAAATCATAAGTTACATCTGCAACAATAAGTTCAGCCTTGTAAGTACCGCTAAACATCTTGCCGCAAGAAGCGAGAGACATAACGCATCCGAGAAGGAGTACGCATACGAGAATTGTGGAAATGATTTTTTTCATAGTGTTTTTTCTCCTTTTCTGTTTTACCAATTGTATGTTTGGTTATGTTAAAAGTATAGCATAGTTTATAAAAAAAGTCTATAGTTTTTTAAAAATTTGTTGAAGATTTAATTATTTTTAATAGATGTTGACAAAGTTATCGAAAAGTGATAGAATATTAGCGTTACAAATTTTGGTGGGGTGTTTGTTATTGCTCTTTGCAAGGAAAGGCTTTCCCCGGAGTGAGCCTAAATGTGAGCGGCAAACTCTGAGACCGTTGTCGTAGAAAACTTTTTAACCTCATCCGTCAGCCTTTTGCTGACACCTTCCCCAAAGGGGAAGGGATATATTATCTCTACCCGTGGCACAGCTGGATAGCGCGTCAGACTCCGCATACCGCTTGCGGTATATTGCGTCATTCGTCGTGCCGTCCGACGAATAGCAAAAATCTGTTGCGACAGATAGGGGCGCGAAGTGCCAATGCAAAATGCAAAATGCAGAATGCAAAAAGAGGAGTTGAAACGTAGCACAGACCGTAGGGACAGGCGTCCTCGACTGTCCGAGAAAAGGTATGTCTCCAGATACATTTTTAAAGAGATGTATTTGCAATAAAAGATGTATAATACGGTGTGCTTTTACGGACAGTCGAGGACGCCTGTCCCTACGAGTGTAATACGCAAAGATTGATTTTAGATTCTACCCGGGGCACAGCTGGATAGCGCGTCAGACTCCGCATACCGCTTGCGGTATATTGCCTTGCGAGCAGCACTCTGCTCTCCCCTGTACACACATTTCACACACCGCAAACTTCGTGCGAGCGGCAAACTCTGAAGGATTTTCCTGAAGATAACCGTACTAAAATTGAATAACTTATTATCTACCTGTGGCACAGCTGGATAGCGCGTCAGACTCCGACTCTGAAGGTCCGCGGTTCGAATCCGCGCAGGTAGGCCATTAACGACAAGTTTTGAAAAAGGCTTGTCGTTTTTTATTTTTTCACTCCGTAGATATAGTTAAAATTTAAGCACACCACCCCGAAGGATGGTGTGCTTTTTAAAATATGAATTAACTGATTGGATCTAATTAACCCCAAAACTCAATGGTATTGATCATACATCTTACACCACCGGATACTGTTGTGAAGGATATAGTCTTTGTAGAGGTTGTATCAATCTCAATTGCAGTATACGCGCCGTTGTTTGATGAAGTAGTAATTGTATATGCTGTACCATTTACACTTATTTTAGTTGTATTTGCTTTGTACTGTGCAACATAAATTATAACTTTTGTTACATCTTCGCCAACAGTAAATTTAAAGGAACCAACTACGCTTGAAGTACCAAGCTTTAAGCAAGAGTTACCCTTAGCATCATATGATGCGGGATACATTTTACTACCATTAGTGATCGATAATGTATACTTACCTTGTGTTTCGCTGTATGTTGTAGATGCACTACTACCATCCTTATGAGATGCAGAGCCATTATCACCAAATGTAAATGTTGCAAGTGTTGTAGGTTCTGTGGTAGAACCACCAATTACTTCATTGCAACGTTCGCAAGTGCCGTTTTGGGTTGTATGACCAAGTGCAGCAATTTCTTCTGTGCCTACAGTCTCACCACAATTATCACAAGTAACGGTTTTAGAACCTGCTTCTGTACAAGTCGCGGTTGAAGTTGTTGTTGTGTTGGTATGTTCACAAGTTGTATCGCCACCTTCACCGCCGGAGTTGCCAATAACACTTGTTGTCAATGTGATAGATTTTAGTCTTACCTGATTAGATCCTTTTACATCAATCTTTAGCCAAGTATATCCGGTTTTAAGTTCTGCTTCATAATCCTTGTAAGATGTGCTTGTAACGGAAATCGTAGCTACTTCTGTCCAAGTTTTTCCATTATCATTTGAACCATAAATAACAAGATCATCTACCTTGTTTCCGGCATTTACACCAATTTTCTTGATGGGATTTACTGATTTGATAATCGCATAACCATTATATGTTGAACTTGAGTATATTCTTAACTCTGAAGTGAAATGACAATCGGTTGTAACTATAGTTGTATTTTCATCAAGTTTGTGTTCTTCATTATCCGCATACTGTGTACCTGCAGTGTAATCAGAGATTATATAGGTAACTTCTTCGATTTTAGGCTCATCACCTGTGGGCTTTGTTGCACCACAAGAACATACACCATCTACATAGGTATGACCAAGAGCCTCGCCGGTTGTTTTACCACAATGTACACAAGTAGCAAGCTTTTCACAAGTTGCATCGCTATATTCACACGTGTGAATAGTGTAACTATTGATTTCGCAACCCGAATCAAATTCAATTGTACCTCCATAATTCTTAATTAAGCCTTTAACGGTTACTGTATCAGCAACACCGATTTGGTCAGCGCCTGTGCCCTTAAGTCTATAGCACTTAATAAGGTAACTCGAATAATTACCAATCTGAATAGTTACAGTAACATTCTTATACTGATCACTGTAAGCAGTATCTACAGACTTAATAACACCGGTGAGGGTGATATTACCGTCGAATGATATACCAGTTTCAAGTGCATAAAGTGCCTTAAGAAGATTCTCCGTTGTGTAGCTTTCAATGTGAGAATTATCATTAGCACATAACCTGTAATGAGTGTCATTGTCAAAATTATACGTCCAATCACTCGGGTAGTTATGACCTGTTGCTGTTCCATCTTCAACAGTTTCGCTATTCGTCTTTGCATTACATACAGTACAGTAAGTAACTATGTCGTAACTACCGTTTTCGGTACAAGTTGCAGGTTTTATGTTTTCTGGAACAGGGGATCCTGCAGTATGGATACCTGTTGCAGCCACTTCATTACCAATATATCTATCACCACATACGGAACAAGTGTAGGTTGTGTAACCTGCCTTGATACAAGTAGGATCAGTTACTACCGACTCGTAATTGTGACCAATTTCGTCAACTTCATCATCGGTGTAGCTATCGCCACAAGCACAAGTATAGGTTGTGTAACCTGCCTCGGTGCAGGTGGGATTGGTTACTACGGATTCATAGGTGTGACCGGTTGCGGGAATTACTTCCTGCTCAACAGTTGTAACGCCACATACGGAACACTTCTTACCATCGGTAAGACCGGTAGTAGTACAAGATGCTGCTGTGCCGGTGATTGTTTCCTCGGTATGACCGGTTGCAGGATCGCCTGCCTCAGTGTAATTAGCTCCACAAGTACAAGTGTATGTGGTGTAACCGTCTACTTCACACTTAGGAGCAGTTACTTCTGTGCTATAAGAGTGCGCAGAAACAACATAGCTGTCACCAACCTTAATGGAGTGGTAGCCTGCTTCAAGTTTGTTAGTGTAATTGATATTGTTAGCTGCGCTAACGTCGTTAGTATGATTTGCGGGGTCAAACTTGACGAATTCACCACCGTAAACGATGATCTCACCGATAGTTTCGGGATATCTCTCATCAACGTCAAGTACGAAGTATCTCGTATCAATAGGATGCTCAACCTCGAATTTACCACCGTAAATCTTGATAATACCCTGATGTGTCTCGGAATCCTTAGCGTAAATTACGTCGTCGCAGTTCTTAGAGATGAAGGTACCGTTCTCGATGATAACGGTTGCGCCTACTGCGGAAACAACGCTATTCAAGAGGTACTTATCATATCCGTGTCCGCTGATCATAGAACCGTTACCGGTGATGGTAACCTCTGCGCCTCCTGTTACAAGGAGAACCTCAACGAGAAGAACGTTTTCAGTTCCGTCTGCAGGACGGTCTGCCTTGAGAGTCTTACCGTTCATATTGATGGTGAGCTCAACTTTTCCGTCGATAACAAGATTCTCGGTAAGGTCGATATCATTTTCGAGCTTAACGCTGTAGCCTGCGTTAAGAACTGTGGAGAGATCCTTCTCGTTTGTGATCTCTACTACAGTTTTCTCTGCTACTTCGGTCTTAACCTCGTGTTCACAGTTCGCGCAATCCTCGGTTACATAGTAAAGCTTGTCATCATCTACTCTGTAGCAATCTGCGAACTTTGTGTGACCGGTTGCGGGAATGGTAGTTGTGCTTACAACATGTCCGCAAGCACAGGTAACGGTTTCAGAGCCGACCTTTTCACATTCTGCGTCAACCGTTGTAGTTGTTGTATTTACGTGACCGGTTGCGGAAACTACTTCCTGTGCAACGAGAACTTCGTTACATACAGAGCAGTGCTTACCTTCGGTCTTTCCTGTTTCGGTACAAGTTGCAGCTACTGC
>JAZRAE010000125.1:0-5066 GCA_045634385.1 Eubacteriales bacterium
CTCATCCGAAGTGGTAGAGTGCTCATGAGTGTTTCCAAGTGTTCAAGCCTGTCCGACAGTATCAAGCAAGACTTGTCCGACTCGCTCACAATGCAATGATGAATGACATCATTCCTCTCATCACTCTCGCATAGGTAGTTAATCAGTTTGGTGTAGTTCAGAGTACCATCGGTATTCAAGCACTCTCGAGTAATCTTGACTCCAGTGCCGATAGGCTTAATCCCTACTCTCATAACCTTGTCCGCAACCGCCTCATCCGGGACGGTGTAGACCACATCACCGAGCAGGGCGAACGTGGCTTGAATCATCCCATCCGATCTATGTACCGTTGCCGACAGACCGAATTTATGTCGTGCCGACAAACTGTTGAGGACTTTTGCAAACATACTCATCTGTGTCGGAGTACCCGCCACTCGGTGGCACTCATCCACGATTATCACATCCCACATATCTTTGTACTGTGAGAGGTCAAGTTTGCACATTGTCTGAATCGTAGCGAAGGTGACTCCTTTGCCGATAGCGACTTTTCCCTCGGTTATTTTGCCGATAAGGGAAGAATCCATATACCGCTTGGCGCGTTCCTTGCTTTGGTTGAGTAGGTCTGCCGTGTGGGTCAACCACAAGGCTCGTCTACCATACTCCTTGATGAGTGCAATACCCATCTGTGTTTTCCCGCTCCCTGCCTTGCTTTGTAGGATGCCGTAATGGTTAAACATAACGTGATACACTGCTTTTTGTTGGTAGGGGTAGAGAGGAACAGGTTGTCCGTAATCAATGCGTTCGTAGGGCTTAAAATCGCTTGTTACAACTACATTTCTTATCATTGGGTTGATTTGTTTGAGAGTACCAAATGGGAGTATCAATTCGTCTCCGTGTACCTCATAGAGGTATAAGTATTTGGGGGTGTTCCCGACCCAAAATCCCATTCGCACTTTCTTGGCGTATTCGGGATTCGGTAGTTTGAGGTGTTCAGAACACCATGAGAGTATTTCCGCAGAAGGATTCTTGATTTTTATGTTGTTGCTAACTGTTACTTGCACCACTCCACCCACTTTCCAAGCGGTTTACCCAGCTCGTGAATTTCGGAGAACGAGAGTGCCGATTGTCTCTGTTGATAGGCTCGGACGCAGATGTGAGGTATCATGTAGATTTCCCCGGTGGGAACTTTGAGTGCGAACCACCCTTGCCCGTTACCACATTCTTTCCATCGCTCCATCGCCAAATCTTGGTTTTCTTCCATACGGCTCAACGTAAATCCACGGGAGGAGCAAACTTTTGCATCGATGAGGTATGCGGTCTTATTCCGAACCGCGATGATGTCTGCGGGTTGTCCCGATTTGTTCATCGCCATGTTGTGCGTCCAGAAGCCATGCTCGGCAAGAATCTCACACACCTCTTGCTCGAAATCGTTGCCTAATTTCTTATTCGTCATGCTCTACCTCCCCGATGTGATCCCGACAGGCGAAAAATAGAGGTACGATGACTACGAGCATCAGTGCGAGGATCGTAGCATCTCTATCCAGCCAAATCGGAATCACACTCGTCACCAGTAGTGCAAGGGCTACCAGTTTGTTTTTCCAAGTGCGTTTTAGATATTCTTTCATTACAGTTCCTCTTATTTTTCTTTCGATAAAAGCAACCTTGCGGCGGCTTGTTTAATTTGTTCCATTCGTCTTTTGTGTTCTTCATCCGTCAAGATGGGGGAGTATACTTTCGCTGTGATATGATTTTTTCTAATTATCACAGGCTCACCATATCTGTCATTCTTCACGGTGGTTCTCCTTTCACTCCTTTCGATTAGAGTATGCACTTACCCGGGAATTGTTCCCTTTCGAAAGTGTCCTAAAAGACACTCACTGGGCAAAAAAAATATCCACAGGGGAATCGAGTTCGAGGAAGTCAACTATTTTCCGAATCTCGTTTTGGGTGAACTCGGAAATGCTATTTCGCTTACGATAAAAGGCAGAACGGGAAATATCGAGCATTCGACACATATCGGTGATGCTCTTGCCCTTTTCCTTCATCTTTTCCTCAAGCAAGGTTTTATTCATCATCACACCCTCCTTTCATCGAGGTTGTGTCCCAAAAGACACTTTTATTATACACGATTTTTTTCGTTTGTCAAGGTCTTTTAGGAAACTTTTTCAAAAAATTTTGCAAAACTTGTTGCATTTAGGACACAAGTGTGGTATAATGGGGTACACGAAAGGAGATGGAATATTATGGAAAGTGAAATGTCAAGAAAAATTAAGCAACTGCGCCTGGAAAGAAATATGACTTTAGAGCAAGTGGCAGATATAGTAGGCGTTGGTAAGAGTACCGTTCGCAAATGGGAAACAGGCATGATCGCGAATATGAAGCGAGATAAAATCGCGTTGCTTGCGAAAGCGTTAGGTACTACTCCCGCCTACCTAATGGGATGGAAGGAAAAGGATCAGAAACCCTCCCCCAATGAACAGGAACTCACCGAGGGAGAGAAACTTTTACTCGATCTTTTTAGGCAGATACCGGAGGACGCACAGAAGATGTATCTTGAGGTGCTTCGAGCTTCTCTAAAAAATCAATCATAAGATCGAGAGCGATCTTAACGGCTTGCTCGGGGTTATCGTACCCTCGGATAATGTTCAGTAATTCTCTTTCGTTGTCTGTCATTGTCGATGATCCTCCTAACTTATTACGAACCCGAACACACGTTCTGTTAAGTATATTATACTACGGCGTTCCCCATTTGTCAATCCCACTTTTTGGGGGTGTGACATTATTATATGAAAACACGAACACTTTTTCAATACCCAACCTTGACAGTTTGATACCCAAATTTATCACTCCACACTGACACAAATGATTACTTGAAAGGACAAAAATATGTGGCTCGATAACTTAAAGGAACTCAAGAAAAAGACAGGAATGTCATCCAAGCAGATCGCTGACATGACAAATTTGCCCGAGAGGACTGTCACCCGTATCTTTTCGGGCGACACGGATAACCCCTATGTGGACACCCTTCACAGAATCGTTACCGTCCTCGGTGGCTCTCTCGATGACATCCTTGCTGATTCAAAAGCAGTGGTTGCCACCGAAAGCATAGTGGAGATCAAAGAGAATGCGGACGTAATAGCGGCACAACACGTCGTGATGGCGGTTGAGAATGAAATGCTCAAGACAAAGGTCGCCGCATTGACTACGGAACTTGAGCTCCTCAAAAAAGAATTAGCACATAAAGACGAAATCATCGCTCTCCATAACTATTATAAAACTCACATCGAACAGATTATTAAGAAAGGTGGAATATAATTGTATTACAACATCAAAGACAACTTAAAGCCCGAAGAAATCATCATGTATCTTCGTAAATCGAGAGCAGATGACCCTCTGCTCACCATCGAAGAAGTCTTACATAACCACGAAACAAGACTTGACGAGTGGTGTGAGAGAAATCTTACGGGTCGCATCCCTGTCGAAAATCGTTACAAAGAAATCGTGTCGGGAGAGAGTATCTCCGATAGACCCGTGTTCCAACAGGTCTTGAAACTCATTGAGAAACCAAACATAAAAGCCGTGATTGTCGCAGAGCTTTCTCGTTTGGGTAGACCCGATACAATGGAAATCGGTATGATCTCCAAAATTTTTAGATTCACATCTACCATTGTTATTACCCCCGAAAAGATTTTCGATATTGCCGATGAGTTCGAGCGAGATATGTTTGAGAACGAACTCAAGCGGGGAAATTTCTACCTCGAATATAGCAAGAAAATCTTGAAAAACGGCAGAGAGATGTCGGTCAAGTCCGGGAATTATGTTTGTAGCCGACCATTATATGGATACGATAAGACATATGTAATGGAAGGTAAAAAGAAATGCCCGACTCTCGCTATAAACGAGGAGCAGGCAATTATCGTGCGACAGATTTTCAACTCTTATGTGCATGAGAATATCGGTTTTCAGACCATAGGCGATAGGCTCAACGATATGGGCATCAAATCACCGAGAGGTAAACGATGGACAGTAGATGCCGTGAGGAGTATTATAGAGAACCCACATTACATTGGCATGGTGCGGTGGAACGAGAGAAAAGCGATCTATGTTGTAGAAGATGGTGAGTTCCGCAAAACAAGACCCAAAACCACTAACGGCGAAAAGATATACTGTGAGGGTAAACACGAAGCCATCGTATCCGACGAACTGTTCCAACTCGCCCAAGAAAAGAGAGGTAATGCACATCGCACAAGTGGTACTAAAGAATTAAAAAATCCTCTTGCGAGTTTACTTTACTGTGAATGTGGTAGAGCCATGTCGTATAGACAGAGCACGTATGCCGACGGTAGACCCAAAGGCACACCCAAACTAATCTGCAATGGGCAACACTATTGCGGGAACGGATCGTGCGAGGTGGATGAGCTTATCGACTTTGTGGCTGAAACGTTGAGACAAAGAATTGCCGATTTTGATATGGAAATACACGATAACGATAATAGCGACAATTTCCATGAGAAGCAATTGAAGAAACTGGAAAAGGATTTAGCGGATATAAACAGTAAAGAGATCACAATGTGGGAATCACAATTTGATGCAGATGAAAGCAAGAGGGTGCCGCAACATATCTTCGCCGCTCTTACCGAGAAACTATCTAAAGAGCGATGGGAAGTGGAAACGGCTATCGCAAATATAAAAGAGATTCTTGCCAAACCAGTTAGTTACGAAAAGCAAAAGGTCAGTTTCCAAAATGCATTAGACGCTCTGTTAGATGACAAGAAAACCCCCGCAGAGAAGAACCATTTGCTAAAGGCTTGTATCAATAGAATAGAATACCATAGAGATAAGCCCGAAAGACAGCGTGGTAAGGGAGTAGGGCGACAATGGACTACCCCACCGATTGAGGTAGAAATAAAATTAAAGGCATAAAATTTTTTATGCTTTTGTACTACATCATCTGTGTTCGAGTGAAATAGCACACAGATGTTGGTATACAAATTAAAGCCGAGCGAGGATCATTCCCCACTCGGCTTTTCTTATTTGGATTTGTCACTCTTTTTAGTAAAAAAGTAGGTCATCACCATTGTAAGTAC
>JAZRAE010000126.1:0-50029 GCA_045634385.1 Eubacteriales bacterium
AAATCCGATGCTTGTTTAAATGCATCTGTCGATTCTTTAATAAAATTGTCATATGCATTTTTTAAACGTATATAATTTTCACATGTAATTGAGATGTTAAAAGAATCATTAGCCGCGTATGATTGATTACATACTTTAAATATACTTTTATCTGTTTCTATGCAGTCAAATAATTCGTTTGAAAGAGCTGATGGATATATAGTGGATATGGCTTTATATTTACTTAGGACGTCCCTTAATTTCATCATTATAATATACTCTGAAATTCCGTCTCCGGATATAGTATATAATTTCTTTTCTGATGAATTATTTAATCGTATATATCCATCTTTGCAAAAGGCGGATGCAAGAAAACACGAAAACTGTTCAGAACTTTCCATTTTTTCATCATCTTTAATGATACTATTTGCAATAACTTCTGCTTTGTTATAAATATCGTAATCTAACAAATTATCTATAATGTACTTATGAATTTCTCCTGCAATATTAAGTGAGGAATATGCTTTTTCATAAAAATGTTTTTTTAATCCCGAAAGCTCCATTATTTCTTTGGATTTTGATGTAAGTTTACTGTAATTAAATCCGTCACCGAGGTTGATAATTTGCTCAAAAGCTCCCGGATATAAAGGTTCTATTACGTGTGGTGATGTTCCGTCAGCAATTCCAACACTTATTCCATCTTTTTCAATTATAACACCGTCAAGGGATTTTGGGTCTGATGAGCAGTATATATAGGTTAATTCCAATTCATTTATATACTTATCTGCTACTTTTTTCATTAGCGTGCTTTTACCCGTACCCGGTCCACCTTTAATAACAAACAGCTTACTGATATTTGATGATGAAAAAATTATATTAAAATTTGATCTAAAGCCATCATAACCGTTTGCGGCGGCAAAAAAATATTTGTTTTTCATATAGTATACAGTATCATCTCCTCCTGATTTTTCCATAATTATACTATTCAAATTGTATTACTTTGTTGCATTAATTCATTATTTTATAATTAAACTTGACATTTTGTGTAAAATCTTATATAATGTATTCTGTAATATTATGGGAGGATGTCCATGAAGATCATTGGATTGTGTGGCGGAAGTGGTTCTGGCAAGAGCATAATATGCAAAATTTTTGATGAATTTGGTATTCATAGCATTAATGCAGATCTTGTATATCACGATTTAATTTCTTCAGATTCAGAGTGTTCTCGCGAACTTATTTTGGTATTTGGAGAGGAAATTAAAACGCCAAGAAATGGTGTCGATAGGGAAAAGCTTGGGAAAATTGTCTTTTCCTCAAAAGAAAAGCTTAACACTTTGAACGAAATTACACATAAGCATATACTTGCACAAACAAAAAAGATAATCTCGTCTATTGAACAGTCCTCGGATGCTAATGCTATAATATTCGATGCGCCGCTTTTATTTGAGTCGGGATTTAATAAAGAGTGCGATGTTACAATCTGTGTTATAGCAGATGAAGACACAAGGGTAAACAGAATTATTAAACGAGACTCTATATCAGAAGACAAGGCGAGGGCTCGTATTAAAGCACAAATTACTAACGAAGAGCTTATAAAAAGATGCGATTATGTTATTGTTAACGACTCGTCCTTTGATGTTCTCAAAGAGAGAGTAGAAAAAGTAAAAAAACAAATTATTGATAATGAATGAGGAGATAAATATTATGGAAAAGAAAAACGCTCAAGAAATTCTTGATAAGCTTTCATACAAAAAGAAAAATGTTTTCGAGGAATCATCTGCAGATGAAATCAAGAAAATATATGAATATTCAAAAGGATATATGAAATATCTTGATGATGCAAAGACAGAGAGAGAAGCAACTGCTGTTTCTATTGCTATGATAGAGAAGCAGGGATATACAGAATATAAATTTGGAGATAAACTTTCTGTTGGTGATAAAAAATATTTCAACAACAACGGCAAAAGCCTGATTGCCTTTAAGTTAGGAGAAGAAAATATAGCGGAAAATGGAATAAGAATTGTTGCATCGCATATCGACTCTCCAAGAATCGACCTAAAACAGATTCCTCTTTATGAGGACTCGGGGATGGGTTTCCTCAAGACTCATTATTATGGTGGCGTAAAAAAGTATCAGTGGACAGCAATTCCCCTTGCTTTGCACGGAGTAATGGTTAAAGCAAACGGAGATATCGTTGAAGTGAAAATCGGAGAGGATGATTCCGATCCTGTATTTTATATTAACGACCTTCTTCCTCACCTTGCTCAGCGTCAGTCACAAGAGCCTCTCGGTACAGCAATTTCGGGCGAAACACTCAATATTCTTGTTGGTGGACTTCCTTATGATTGTGACGACGTTTCCGATAAAATTAAGCTCACCGTTCTTTCTATGCTCAATGATAAGTACGGTGTAACAGAGGAGGACTTCCTTAGCGCGGAGCTTTCACTCGTTCCCGCATTTAAGGCGAGAGATATCGGCTTTGACAGAGCGCTTATAGGTGCTTACGGCCACGATGACAGAGTTTGTTCTTATCCTGCTTTAACAGCGTTGATCGATAATGATGATACTAAACATACCGTTATGGTTGTTCTTGCAGATAAAGAGGAGATTGGATCCGTAGGCATTACCGGCATGCAATCAGATGTATTGGTGGATATTATTTCTATGATTTCTACATCTTTGGGCGCAGATCCCATCGTTGTAAGAAGCAAGTCAAAATGTCTTAGCGCCGACGTTAATGCAGCATATGATCCCAATTTCCCGGACGTTTATGAGAAGAGAAACAGTGCGATGATTTCCTGTGGAACTTGTCTAAGTAAGTACACCGGTTCAAGAGGAAAATCCGGTACGAGCGATGCTTCTGCCGAATTTGTAGGATTTGTAAGACGCTTATTTGCTGAAAATGGTGTTATTTGGCAAACTTCAGAACTTGGTAAGGTAGATGCAGGCGGAGGAGGAACAGTTGCAATGTATATCGCGAATCACAACATTGAAACCGTTGACCTCGGTGTACCGGTTATCTCTATGCATGCTCCTTATGAGGTTGTATCAAAGGCAGACGTTTATTCAACATACAAGGCATTCTGCGCATTCATAAAATAGTTTTATCTCAAATTGATATTTTATTGATTTTAATTGATATTTTATTGATTTTGAGGTGAACAAATGTTAAAAAGACTATCGCATGCAGATGACAGATATAGGGAGATTGAGCAAATGCTCACTCTCCCCGAAGTCATTGCAAATAATAAAGAATACCAAAAGCTAATAAAAGAGTACAATAAGCTCGCAGAGATAGTAACAAAATATCGTGAATATCTTAAAGCAGAAAAGGAAATGCGCGAAGCTGATGAAATGATGAGAGATTCATCTCTCGACGCGGATTTAAGAGAACTTGCAGAGGATGATTTCAAAGACAGACGTGCATTATGCGATTCCTTGTCAGAGGAACTCAAAATTCTTTTAATGCCTCGAGATCCCAACGATTCACGCAATGTTATTGTAGAACTTCGCCAAGGTGCAGGCGGTGAGGAAGCAGCTTTATTTGCGTATGATATTTATAGAATGTACACAATGTATGCTGCAACAAGAGGTTTTAAGATAGAAGTCATTAGTATAAATGAAACTGAGCTTGGAGGCATAAAAAATATAACCTTCACAGTTATTGGTGAGGGCGCTTTTTCTCGTTTTAAATTCGAGAGCGGTGTTCATAGAGTTCAAAGAATACCCGTTACAGAATCTAACGGTAAGATACAAACCTCAACTGTTACAGTTGCCGTTTTACCGGAGGCGGATGAGGTTGAAGTCGATATAAATCCATCCGATATAAAAATTGAATCCTGTAAGTCAAGCGGAGCAGGCGGCCAGCATATCAACAAAACTGAATCTGCAGTTAGATTGACACATATTCCATCGGGAATTGTAATTGAGTGTGACGGAGAACGTAGTCAGCTTCAAAATAAAGAGAAGGCATTAAAGCTCCTTTACACCAAACTCTATGATATGAAGGAGAAGGAACAAAACGATCAAATCGCTTCCACGAGAAAAAGTCAGGTAGGGACCGGAGATAGAAGCGAGAAAATCCGAACCTACAATTATCCTCAGTCAAGAGTCACCGACCACAGAATAAATAAGACTATTTTCAATTTAGATAGTTTTCTTAACGGAAATGTTGATTGTATAATTGACGATTTGATTGCTTTGGATACCGCTATGCGTTTGAAGGGTGAAGAAAATGGAAACTAAAATATATTCTGTATCAAACGACGCATTGCTTTCGTCTGTACTTGATGAACCTGCATCCATTATACGTAGCGGAGGACTTGTTGTTTTTCCAACAGAAACTGTTTACGGACTTGGTGCGGATGCTACAAATCCCGATGCTACTTCTAAAATTTATGTAGCAAAAGGCAGACCTTCGGATAATCCTTTAATCATTCATATTGCAGAGCCTAAAGATGCAGAGCGATATGCTTTTACGAATTCTACGTATTATTCTTTGGCAGAAATGTTTATGCCTGGCCCTTTTACTATTATACTTAAAGCAAAGGATACCATTCCAAAAACAACGCGCGGAGGACTTGATACGGTTGCGATACGTTGTCCCGAAAATATGATCGCGCGTGAACTGATACGTATGAGCAGTGTTGCTATCGCGGCTCCATCTGCCAATCTTTCCGGAAGCCCCTCACCGACATGCTTTGATCACGCATATTCGGATATGAACGGCAGAGTCGATGCTATAATCGATGGTGGAGATTGTGCTTTTGGTCTTGAATCTACCATTGTTAGTCTCAATGACAACGGATCGCTTACATTACTTCGTCCGGGAAAAATTACAAAGGAAGATATTGAAGCAATCGGTCTAAAGGTTTTAGTCGCAGATGCTGTTACAGATACACTAAAAGATGGAGAGATAGCAATTTCTCCAGGAATGAAGTACAAGCATTATGCCCCTAAAGCACCTGTAATTTTACTTGATGGAACAAAAGAGCAAATTGCATCATTTCTAAAAAACAAAGTATTGCAAGAACAGAAAATTGCTGTAATTGCCTATGAGGATGATGCAGATTATATTAAAAATGTTGCTGAAGACATTACGCTGTACAGGTTCGGAGCTCGAAAAGATGAATTTGCGCAAGCCCACTTACTTTTTAAGCTTCTTCGAGAAGCTGACAAAGAGAACTATTCTGTAATATATGCTCCATTGCCGGAAAAGAAGGGAATTGGTCTCGCCCTTTATAATAGGATGATCAGAGCTGCAGCACATAATATTATAAGATTGTGACGGATAATAAAATGGCAAGAAAAAAGAAAATAGATATCGAAGATATAAAAGCAAACGAAGCAATAGCTACAGAACAACCAATAACCGAGACGTTAGTAAAAAACTATATGCCTTACGCTATGAGTGTTATTGTTTCTCGAGCGATTCCTGAGATAGATGGATTTAAGCCCGCACATAGAAAGCTTCTTTATACTATGTATAAAATGGGGCTTCTCAACGGCGCAAGAACTAAAAGTGCAAATATTGTTGGTCAAACGATGAAGTTGAATCCTCACGGTGATGCATCAATATACGAGACTATGGTTCGTCTTACACGCGATAATGAGGCTCTTTTGCACCCATTTGTCGATTCAAAAGGATCATTTGGTAAGCAGTACTCGAGAGATATGGCATATGCTGCATCGCGTTATACGGAGGCAAAACTTGAGCCAATATGCGCAGAGCTATTCAGCGGAATTGATAAGGATGCGGTAGATTTCGTTCCCAATTACGATAATAGTATGGTAGAGCCGACTTTGTTCCCGACAACGTTTCCTAACATACTTGTTTCACCCAATCTTGGTATTGCAGTTGGTATGGCTTGTTCCATATGTTCGTTTAATCTCGGTGAGATTTGTGATTCAACAGTTGCACTTCTTAAGAATCCCAATGCAACGATTGATCGCATACTTGATATTATGCCCGCTCCTGATTTTCCGGGCGGAGCCGAGATAATATACGATCGCGAGCAAATGAAGCGCATATATGAAACAGGTATAGGCAGCTTCAAAATGCGCGCTAAATATGAGTATGTCAAGAAGGATAATCAAATAGAGATCCTCGAGATACCTTATTCATCATGCATAGAAGCAATCATGAAAAAGGCAAAAGATATGATTGTTTCAGGAAAATTGCGTGAAGTGGTTGATGTTCGTGATGCTATTGACTTGAACGGATTCAAGCTTATATTTGCTTTGCGTAAGGATGCTAATCACGAGCTTGTAATGCAAAAGCTTTTCTCGGCGACAGAGCTTGAAAACAACTTCGACTGTAACTTTAATATACTTGTTGAAGGTACTCCAATGCAACTTGGAGTTAAAGAGATTATCAAAGAGTGGATTAAATTCAGAGTTAAGTGCTTTTCAAGAGAGTTAAACTACGAGCTTGGCAAAAAAGAGGACAAGCTTGAGCTTTTACTTGGTCTTGCTGCAATTTTACTTGATATTGATAAAGCAATAAGAATTATAAGAAATACCGAAAAGGAGGAGGACGTAGTTCCAAACCTTGCTGCAGGATTTAATCTTACCACAAAGCAAGCCGAATACATCGCAGAGATTAAACTTCGCAACCTTAACAGACAATATATAATTAACAGAGTACAGGAAATCGAAAATTTACGTGCTGAGATTGAGGAACTAAAGGAAACCCTTAAGGACGAACTTAAACTAAAAGCCAAAATCATTTCTCAGCTCCAAGCAATTAAGAAAAAATATGCTAAGCCTCGCAAAACTGTACTAATAGACAAAGAAATCGTTGTTAAACCCGATAAAGATATTTTCTTTGAAAATTACAATTGTAGGCTCATTCTTACAAAAGGTGGATATTTTAAAAAGCTCTCTGTTCAGGGAACACGTTCCGCCGACGAGCACAAACTCAAAGAAGGCGACTTCGTTATTTACTCCGAGGATACGGATAACAAGGGAGACGTTTTGTTCTTTACAGATAAGGGACAAATTTATCGTGCAAGAGTTGCTGATTTTGACATCTCGAAACCGAGTCAAATGGGCGATTACATTCCAATGAAGCTGTCTATGGATGACGATGAGCACGTTGTTGGATGTAAAATGATATACGATATAAATCCTGAACACCATATGCTGTATGTGTTTGAGAACGGAAAGGGATTGCGTGTAAAGATGTCTGCCTATGTCTCAAAGTCTCGCAGACGCAAAATTTCCGGGGCTTATTCGACCGAATCTCCTCTCGTAGGTGCTATTTACGAGGGTAAGGATGCAAAACAAGTATTTATTAGAAGTGACTCCGGAAGAGGAATGCTTATTAAATCAAATATTGTCCCTGTAAAAACAACCCGAACTGCTTCAGGAGTACAAATAATGCAATTGCCAAAGAAGGTTAAAGTTGAACTTGTAACAGATATGATTGAAGCATTCGGTCAAGATGCTTTAAAATGCAAAAAGAATACTATTCCTTCAAACGGTACATCTTTGGCGCAACTTACATTTAACTTCTAAAATAAAAATCACAGAGCAAGAATACGGTAATTACTCATTACTTTATTCTTGCTCTGCTTTTTTGAAAAAACGGTTTAAGCGTTAATGTATCTTCTTGCGGAAGAAGAGTATTCCGACATACAAATCAGAAGATTTTGTAGTTTTGGATCAGAATTGTTCATAGCGTATGAATATGTACTTAAGCCATATGACAAACTGTTTATTCCGTTATTTAACAGAATATAGGTGTTAAGCATATATGAGGGAATAGTAACCTCGATATAATCAACTCCGTTAACTTTTCCGTTTTTAATGTAGTAAACATCTGTATCACCATTAAATGTCACAGATATTTCTCCTGTATATGACGGATTAATTATAAATCTGATTTTTATGGAAGCAGATAGATTGAAGCAAACGGATTTGATGCTATCTCTCATAACACCCGTTGTAGCACTCTCATTCTTAAAATCTCCAAAAACAAGATCATACTGCTTGTATTTATCTATCAAATTTGATATTCTTGAACACTCCGATATATCAGAAACGTTAAAATATTCATATGCGCTTTGAATATATTTAAGAAGCTTGACCACGAGAATCTTCTCATCTTCATTATCTGAAATTGTAAGCAAGCTCTCAAGATAATTCACAACAGAGATTGCATATTTCAGAGTTTTGCCATCTTTCTGCTCAACACTCACTATAACCTCTCGACACGCATTTGAGGGGGAAAAGTTTGATATTCTATACATGTAGTAACTTGTGCCATTCATTTCAACAAGCTTGTAGGAGTTCGACATAATACGTATGTTATCAATCTTAAGGGATACAACCTTGTTATCCATCTCATTCTTTTCTATGTAAAGATACATAGAAAGATCATCTTCTATAGTCATAGATTGGAAAATTTTAACTGAAGATTTTAAAACAGGGTTTAGAACGATTAATGCCGGACTTTCTATTTCTTCAAGCTCGTAAGTGTACATATTACCGAGAGATTTGAGATAATCACAGACAATTGGAGAAGTAATCTTTGGTGTAACACCTACAGAAACATACTCACTATAAAGAGCGTTTCCGTTAAGATCATTCCAAGTAATATGTGCATAAGTATTTGATACTCTGTAGGGAAGAGAATCATCAAAATTATTTGTCAACAGAGCATTTTCGGGCATAAACTTCGAATTTACGGTGAAGTTAGTTGTTACTCCATTATCGAAGAATATCTTTGTATAAATGATTGATGATTCAGAATACAGCTTTCCTGTTGCAACTGATGATCCATCTGTTACGTGGAGCTTAGCACCTGTATGAGTAGCTTCAAATAAAGCGCCATTAGCGTTTACAGCTGTATTTTTTAGATAAATCTCGGAATAACTATTTGCCGAATACGAAAATACTTTTGAGGTTGTAGGAGAGGTACATTTTATATTGCAACCATCAAATGTAACTGTAAGTAGATTAACCGGTACGTTGCCGTTAGCATTGGAGTTTTTATTCCAAAGTGCCAAAAAGATATTGCTTGGTTGATTAATCTGATAGAAGTTGCAGTTAATAAATCTATGTTGACCGATTCTGAGATCGGCAAACATTGTATCGGTTATAATTGTTGCGTTTTCTATAACAATACCATATGGAGAGGTTTTATCGTCCGTAGACGATGACGATGTGAAAATTGCACGTGACGTATAAATTTCCAATGTACCCGGACCAATGATATTGAAATCCGAAGTTGTGTTGTGCTGATATGTGAACGTATGAATATCATACTGTCTTTGAGAGAGAGAATACCCATTCAGATATAATGACTTTCCGAATTTGGATAGTGGGATAGAGCTTGTATTTGGTATTTCAATATCGCTGCACAATATGATTTTCAAATTAACGTTTGAGGATATCAGCTCGCCAAGTCTTTGCACCGAGTCATAAATAACTATTGTTCCGTTATTATCAATGGTTACAAATGCACAATTGACCGGAACGTTGTTTACCAACCAGAAATCACAATTATCATCAGAAACGACCATTTCGTTTTGTGTAAGTGCTTTTCCGTCAGGTATATTTGACCAACCTGTGGTATAGAATTTATATCCGACACCACCTTGTGAGTATTCAGTTCTCGAATATGAAATAGCTCCAATTCTATTTGACTGTCCTTTAAAGGTTGCAATACTCGCACCATTATACGTTTCGGTAACAACTGTATCCTCAATGTGCCATCTGACGGTTATTGAATTTGATTCAAATGAAAGAAAATTACCCTTAACAACAGGGAAATATGAGTCGGATACATAATCAAATCTATATCCCTGAGTGTCTATCGTAACATCGCGACCGACATTTATAATACCCGTTGTATCTCTCAATAGCGTTATATTTTTATTGGAATTTATAGCATCTTCTATATCGTAATTCGTATATAGATATGTGCCATCAGCCATTGCCAATGGATGATTTTCTTCTTGATATTCCAAAGCGTCATTCCAACCGTTAAGACTTGATGAAGATAAAAGAATTTCATCAAGCTTACTCGAGCTATATGTATTTTTGAATGATCTAATATTTATATTATCAAGAAGTAGAGAAGAATAATAATCTCCGGCGCTTGATCCAGGAAGCATAAGCTCAAAGCTTTGCAAGGACATACCATTAGCATCGTTAACGTATTTTATTTTTCCGACAAAATCGTTATTAGCATATAAGTATGCTATAGAGGTCTTGGTATCTAAAACGAGAGTAATATGCTTCCATGATTTAGAAACAGATAGAGTATTTTTACCAATTATTAAGGAATTGTTTTTAAATTCTGCAATTTTTACAAAGCTTGACGCTCCGTCTGATGATTTTAATTTAAATCCGAGTAAAGCCCCGTTAAGAAATAAGTTCTCTGTAAATAAATCAAAATCAGCAGTGATATATTTATGATTACCTAAGTTTATTGACGTGTTTTTATCAAGCAGAATTTTTAAAGTCGAGTCTTTTCCTTTTGAAGTTACGCTGTTTGGCAAGATGCCAAGATAGTGCTCCGAATCGTATTTGTATGTTTTAAGAACGTACGAATTATCTGTAGACTCAAGTGTATATGAACCTATTGTGTAGCTATCGGATTGGAAATCTGCCTTGAATTTTTCGCCGATTATTGATTTGTCAGATTTAATAGTCCAATTATCAATCGAGGTGTACTCATATGTACAATCAAGTTCGATAGAATCTACTGACTCAATAACTACAGCAAGATTAAGTGTCTCTACGTTCTCACATTTTATTGCAAGCTTTTTAATAGAATCACGGTTGTATTCTGTAGTTGCACCGCCCATTGTTGTTTTATCTGTTCTTTTTGTAATATTGAGTACGTAAGTGTAGGCATCCATAATTTCGAATTTTAGGTCCTTATTTTCAGAAACAATAGATACCCTTATCATATCTTCTCCGGAAATCATAAATGCTGTTCTGCCGTCTGCAGAAATCAGAACTTCGTCTACATATCCCGGCGCCGTATTGTAATGACCGAACCAATAAGCGGTTTTTGTTCCGTTAAATACATATTCATCCTGTATTACAACGGTGCTTCTTGAATTTGTAAATAAAATTCCTCTATTAGCTTTAACGACATGCGAACCATAAGAGTCCGACATATCGAGTACTGCATATCCGCCTTCATCAGAATTTACTGTTTTAACAATCTTTGGAGATGCGCTCTCCGCCTGACCATAGGGAAGTGTTGTCTGTTCACTCGTAATTGCAATGATATTATGGCCCTCGGCACCAACTCTGTAAAGCTTAAAGTTTGAGAAATATCCACCAGCCATGTTGTAGTTGTCTGCACCGAGATCGTGGAACCATATCTTTCCATTATTATGATAAATGAACGAGCCTGCATCCATTTGTCCATGCGAAACTTTATTTGGTCCGCCGATAATTCCGGAATATATCGCACCTTTATCCCACGAACTTCTGACAGAAAAGGCATCAATACCAACCATATAATATTCTGTTTCGAGATCAGGCTCTCCCGTTACTGACTTATCGTAGAACAGTATGTCATATATTGAGAATTTCTTTCCACTTGAAAGATGCTTTTTTCTAACTTTTATAAGTTCATCGTCACCGTAAAAATCGCCTACAAAGAAGAAGAATGAGGAATCCTGCTGACCTACTCCTCCATCATTGAAGTTCCAAGTATTGTAATCCGAACTCTCTGAATGTATGGCGAAATAACAGGTGGTATCAATCCCCCAAGCATCCATAAAGCCGAAATCGTCACCTGTAGCAGAAACAAGAGATGCAATGAGTCTAAAGAATGAATTAGTTCCGTATGACCAATAGCTCGGGGACTCAACGTATGATCCGTCGGGGGCGTACTGTTCAAGACCGTATTTGGCGAGGGTGCCAAGATTCATCGAGGTAAGTTTTGCTGCATAATCGGAATAAGTATTAAGACCCATGTGAATAGATTGGTTTCCGATTTCGTCAATTTTCGTCGTGGTTTGTGTAAATGTGGAACCGATCTTTTTCTGAGTTTCAAAGGTCATTCCATCGACATTTATCTCATCTTCAAGGATGACAAGAGCGGCCGAGACAACACCTGATACACAAACTGCATTCCAGTTACTTGTCTTGGTTGCATATCTGGAATTTGCTGTTCCTGGCCACGGACATGTGAGATTGTTGCTTTGAACATATCCTGGAATAATAACGTGAGTAAAGAGTATTGTAGATATTTCTTTTTTATCGTATACCTTTCCTGAGTATTTCGACATCTCTCCTTTAGAGTTAAGCTCCTCGTATGCATCATATAACCAGTCATATGAGATAGAAACAGGTGCAGCAGTATCCGCACAGTTAAGGAAATGGTCCGGTCCCCAGTGATTCCAATCTCCAAGTGCAAGGGTATAGTCGTATGCCGCCCTTGCATAATTAAGATGACCTGTCATCTGATATGCAAAAGCAAAATAGAGAAGAGGCGTTGTGGGTATGCTTACTCTACCGCCGTTATCATATCCGTTGTTGTTATATTTTTCGTAATTACCGTTAACAGGTATTTTATTTGATTTCAATCCGGAATACGTTCCTGTAGGGGTTGCTCCTGAATAATTCAATAGTTGATTTGCGGCAGAATCCACATAGCTTTTAATATAATTGTATAGCAAAAGTTCTTCCGCATCTTTAATTAAGCCATTATTTCCATTTTCATATATCAATCTCAACTCAGCAAATTTATCTGCATTTGCAAGAATATACGGATGATCAAAGTTATTTGTATAATTCTTTACAATTTCCTTAAGACTATCTTCGGTAGGAATGTTGAACACAAATGTTTTCATCGTCTCCACAAGCTCCGAATAAGTCGCATCGTCATCAAGAAAATAATCGGAGTCTCCAACAAGGATGAGTCCCATATCATAAGCTTTTGCTTCGAGTTCAAAAGCTTTGGGAATATTGTCAATATGAATGTATTTAATGCCATCTAATTCTACTGTGTAATCAAGTGAGCAGTCCGCATCGGCAAATCGCTCCAATATATCGACGGGGCAATATATTTCATTGTTGATGAGCATAGGAACATTTTCGAGTTCAATTTGCTGACCGTTTTTCGATGCATTTTCTGCGCCAACCTTCATAACGAGCGCACCCTTTATGCTCGAAATTTCCTTGTAAGATGCAAGATTTTTATCCGCAGAATACAGAGCTATATTATCAAGACCGAAGATTTGATTAACAGTATTTGTGCTGCCCATTCTTAAGTAGGTGATTATTTTGGGAGTACCAAGTTTAAATGTTGTTTCGAAATATTCGTCTCCGATATAGCATCTAAAACCATAGGTGGTGGCAGAGGAAGACAAAATACTCAATTCACAACGTATATGTGTCCATTTACCTTTTTCTATTTCTATTTTATCAGATTTATTATTGTTGAAATAGACAAAGTTATTTGTTCCATCATTGGATATGTTTATTATGTTTGTCTGTGAAACTCTACCAAATATTGAAAAGGATCCCGTTCCCGAATGTATCTCAAGAAACTTATTTGTGTTAAGCAGATTGCCAAGATCATTGAAATCCATCTCAAATATCATATATCCAAGATTATCAGTACTTATAGAATAATTCTCTGAAGGTGCAAACTGAAAATAGACATTTTTGTTTGAATCGTTTATCTCATATTTGGCATATTTATTGCCGTTACTTTCTGTTTCAACCGTCATAAATGAATTAACGGCATTATATAAGCCCGGAGTTGCTCCATAATCGTCTGTTTCGTCTCCAAAGCTATTTTTATGATACAAATGCGCTCTTGCGTATTTCTGATCCGTCTCGGAAGTCATCTGTACATTCGATTCTGTAGCAAACGAATATACAGTAAATAAGGAAACGAACAATGTTAATACAAGAACAAAAGATATTATTCTTTTTTTCATTAATACACCCCCAGATATTTATACATATCTTCACAACTCTATGATATCGCGCGTGCGCGCAATTTTCAAGTATTACAAAAAATGTTTACAAATTACAAAGCACTGATGCACAAAAAGTACATCGGTGCTTTGTAAAAATTAAACAAGTGTTTCAAATTTGTATCCAACGCCCCAGACTGTTTTTAAAATCCACTTATCTGAGATACCCTCGAGCTTTTCGCGAAGTCTTTTAACGTGTACGTCGACGGTTCTTGAATCGCCGAGATAATCAAAGCCCCAAACCTTGTCGAGCAACTGATCTCTTGTGAAAACTCTGTTACAATTAGAAGCAAGGAAATAGAGAAGCTCAAGCTCTTTAGGGGGAATATCTATCGCTTTTCCAAGAAGCTTTAGCTCATATTTTTGCAAACTGATTTCGATATTTTCAAATTTAACTACTTCATCATCATTCGTCTTGGTATGAGCATTGAATCTACGCAAAACAGCTTTAATTCTTGCAGACAGTTCTTTCATATCAAAAGGCTTTACGATAAAGTCATCTGCACCAAGTTCAAGACCGAGTACTTTGTCAAATACCTCGCCTTTAGCTGTAATCATAATAACAGGCTTCGGGGAAATCTCTCTTATTTCGCGGCAAACCTGCCAACCGTCTTTTTTAGGCATCATTATATCAAGAAGAACTAGATCGGGATTATACATCTTAAATGTTGCAAGGCCTTCAATACCGTCATTTGCGGTTTTAATCTTGTAGCCTTCGTTTTCAAAATATAATTTTAACATATCACATATATTGGGATCATCATCAATAATCAAAAGTTTAGTATCCATTGTTACCTCCAAAATATTAACTTTGTTAAAAATATCGAAATCTTAACAATTAGATTATACAACATTTTTTTGATGTAGTCAAGAATAAATTATGAATATTTATATAATAAATCCATATATTTCTTTAACAAACGATTAATTTTGACAAAAATGTTTCAAATTATACATTTTTTCTTTTTTTTAGCTTTTTTCCAAAATCTATTGAATAAAACGGTAAAGTATGCTAAAATGTTGTTTGAAATTAAAATGTTACGAGGTATAATAATGAAACTTGGTATCGTAGGTTTACCAAACGTAGGTAAAAGCACACTGTTTAACGCACTTACAAACGCAGGCGCTGAGTCAGCTAACTATCCGTTCTGTACAATTGACCCCAATGTAGGTATTGTGCCTGTACCGGATACAAGACTTGACGAGCTAGCAAGAATGTATAATCCGGAGAAATACACCCCCGCAGTAATCGAATTTGTAGATATTGCCGGACTGGTAAAGGGGGCATCAAAGGGAGAAGGTCTTGGCAACAAGTTCTTGTCTAACATCAGAGAAGTTGATGCAATTGTACACGTTGTTAGATGCTTTGAGAATAATGATATAATTCACGTAGAGGGCAATATAAATCCCCTTCGTGACGTAGAGACGATTGATATCGAGCTCATACTTTCAGACCTTGAAATTGTTGAACGTGCAATCGATAGAACTACAAAGGCGGCAAAGAGCGATAAAAAGCTTCTTGAAAAGCTCGATGTTCTTGAAAAGGTGAAGGCTGCGCTTGAACTCGGCAAATCCGCTCGTAGTATTGGACTTGATGATGAAGAACAAGCCTGGATTGAAGAATCAAGGCTTCTTACTCTTAAGCCGATAATATATGTAGCAAACGTTGCAGAGGCGGAAATTTCAGGAGAATATGAAGAAAACGATTATTATAAGCAGCTTAAAGTTCATGCGCTCGAAGAGGGAAGTGAAATCATTGCAGTAAGTGCTCAGATAGAAGCGGAGATTGCAGAGCTTGACGGAGAAGACAAACTTGTTTTCCTTGATGATCTTGGTATTTCAGAGAGCGGACTGGATAAGCTTATTAAGTCCGGATATTCATTATTGGGTCTTATCAGTTTCCTAACAGCAGGTCCTAAAGAGGTTCGCGCATGGACAATAACCAAGGGAACTAAAGCTCCCGGTGCTGCAGGAAAGATTCACAGTGACTTTGAACGCGGATTTATCCGTGCGGAGGTTGTTGCATTTGATGACCTTATGCGTGAGGGTTCAAGGGCAAAGGTGAAAGAAAAAGGACTGCTTAGAAGTGAAGGAAAGGAATACGTTATGAACGACGGTGACGTCGTAGAATTCCTATTCAATGTTTAAGCAATCCCATTCTTTAGTTAATTAAATATGCTTAGCGGAGTCTTGGTGCAATTCATCGAGGCTCCGTTTTTATTATAATATTCATATGCTTCATCCGTCAATCTTCCGTCATCAAAGTAATATATTTTCTTGATTTTTGATATGCGAAAATCAAACAGATAATATTTGGTATTACCAATAGAACCTATAATTAAATTTTCGGAATTGTAGAGTAAAGCTTTGGCAGAAGCGGAGAGGTTATCATATTTGCAAGTGCTAACATATGTTATTTTGTTTTCATTGCATGAAATTTCAATAACATTTGCAGGATATGTGCCGTACGTGTAATCCGCTTTATCAAATAATCTATATCTGACATTTCCGAAGCTTATATATTCAATTTCATCGTAGAATTTGAGGGTTGTACCGTATCCTTCTAATAAATACGAAAGGCCTTCAGCTTGGTTAAGCTCATCTGTGGTTTTGGGAGACGGAATCATAATCTTTTCTATCTTGATTCCATTAAGAACAGCCTTCGTAAAATCTATCGTGGAATAAGAATAACTTGCAAGCACAAAATTATCAATATAAGGAATTCCTTGCTCGGAAAAGCAATCAAGAATATCCCAACTATTGTCTGAAAATGCTTTACCTGAATATATCGCAGTCACATCTCCATCAGATTTAATTATAAACATATCTCCGGATGTGCTTGGTGAAAAAATAACATCATCATTATAGATATTATTAATCGTATCAATCTCAGCAACTGCAAAAATCGACAACAGAATCGATAAAATAATTATGATTGCCCTTTTCTTTTTCTTGATTTCAAGTATAAGAAAGGCGAAAAAGAATACCGTAAGTAAAACAATAAGTATTTTTACGACAAAGAAATTCATCGACACATAGATGAATTTGAATGATGAAATTGTTTCAGCCAGCAATAATATTACATTCGAAAAGAAAATAATAATCTTGCCGAAAGGAATCATTCCACCTATAACCAGTAAAAGCAAACCTGCATAAATCAAAATTTGAATCAAAAAGGAGAATATAAGCGTAGTGATTATGGTTAAAATAGAAAAATAATCAAAACGCAATACAGTAAATACAAAAGTTGCTGAAAAGGCAAACACAGATACAAGACAAGCATTCTTAAAACTTATCCACATATGTGAGAACTTACTACTATCTTTGTCAGGTTTTTCTGCAATTTCGGAGAATACCACCACACCGAGCGTAGCAAATGCACTAAGCCATAGCGACATATCATAAACCGATGTCGGATCAATAACAACAATTAGAAAAACTGATATTGTAAGTGAAGTCAAAGCATCAGCCTTAGAAAATGCAAGGAATAAAATATATGAGATTATAAGCATAATTCCGGATCTTAGTACTGAGGATGTAAAGCCGGTCAATGCCATGTAAAAGATCACAAGAATAAGCATAATACACACTCTCGGCTTTTTCTTTATACCGAGTTTAATTAGTATTGTATTTATTGCAATAGATAAAATTGCAAGATGCATGCCACTTAGTGCAAGAATATGAGATATTCCTAAGCGCGCAAAATTAAGTCGTGTGTTACCGTTTAAGTCGCTTCTGTTACCGACAATTAATGCTGCAAGCAATGAACCGGTATCAAAATCCGTTCTCAACTTTAGCGTATTTGAAATTTTCAGTTGAAGATTTTGGAAGAATGAATTTAAAAAATCAACATCATTATCAAGTATATGGATTTCAGAAATATTATTTAAAAATGCGGAATAGCCTTTTGAAATATAATATGATTTACCATCAAATCCATCATCACTCAATGAAAACTCGGAAACATTCGCCATGAAATTAACAACATCATAATTCCTCAGTATTACAGCAATATCCTTATCAACATAAGCGATAAATGTGTGTTTGTCTTTCTTGTCATTTATTACTTCGGATTTAAAGATAATTTTTGATGTTGTCGAATCTGAATTATCAATACTATATATTTTTGCTGTTATATTAACGGGATCCGAATCATAATATTTTATTGGGAAAAATATGCTTGTCCATATAGCAGACAAAATGAGAGAGATGGAAAATGCAACTAAAGAAATAACTACAATTGTTTTTCTGCCTTGTTTTAATGTATCAAATAGATAGATAATGCTGATTATAAATAAAGATACCGATGCTAAAATGAGCTTTATCTTCCAATCAAAATCTACAAAAAAAGGAAAGCCACCCAGCATAATACAAAGTATTAATGCTAGTGGTCTTTTCTCAAAAATTTTCATTTTATTTCTCTCAAGTATCAGCTTCTTGCTGCGTTTTCTTCTGTTTTTTCTGCTTTGGTTTCTTCCTGCGCCTTTTGGGCGATTTGTAAATCAAATCGCATCCTTTCGGAACAACGAAGTTAAAAGCATTTTTTACAATTTCGAAATCAACAGTTTTTGCACCCTTAATTTCTCCGTCGATACAAATCGGAATAGGTTCTTCGAATTCCATTTTAAAGTGGGGAACTTGTTTGTAAGTAAACACTTTATTTGCACGTTTGCTATTAAGGTATGTACCTTTTTTATAGCAAGAAACAAGACTAAGAAATGTTGCTCTCGAAACCTTATTAATAGCACAAACATCCATAAGACCATCTTCAAGAAGTGCAATCGGAGTACTTTTAAAGCCTCCTCCACAAAACTTACCGTTGCCTATCGCTGTTAATGTAAATTCCTTTTCTAAAACAAGTCCATCGTCGAATATCAGCTTCATTTTCGTTCCGAACTTTCTAAATAAAACAACAACTACACCGAGTATGTATGATATATCGGGAGAAAGAAATTTATATTTCTTTATGCGATCTGCTTCTTTAACAACGGCACAATCAAAACCTATATTAACCATATTAGCGCAATAGTAATCATTGCATTTGATCAAATCAAGAGCTATTGTCTCTCCATCGACCTGTGCATCGATACTTTGGAACATCTTATGATTTGAAAAATTCCTTACAAAATCATTGCCCGAGCCCTTTGGAATAACACCGAACTCAACGTTAGTGTTACAAGGAGCACTATTAACTATCTCATTTATTGAACCATCTCCGCCAACACAAATAAAACGCTGTCTTTCCTGTGAAATCCTAACCATTGAACGAACATATTCAGTCGCATCTCCGGGACAGGTTGTGTAATATATGTGATAGTCTAAATGTCTTTTTTTACAAGCTTCTTTTATTACTTCATCCAAATTCTTTTGACGTCTGCTGCGTCCGGATTTTGGATTAAGGATAAAATGATATATCATAAATCCTCCGGTAAATTATACTACTGTGGATCAATCCTATTGAATTAGGAATATACAACATTATATCAAAAAAACAATTTTTTGTCAAGTTAGATTTTTTATTGTAGAAAACAGGCGATTAAATACTATTTTTTGATATCGCTTTGAGAACGAATATAATCATAATATGCTTTCGCTGTCTGTTCTGTTTTGTTTGACCCGAACTCATAATATTTTTTCCCAATTAAATCCGAGGGAAGATACGTTTGGTGTACGTAGTCATTTATGTAGTCATGGGGATATATATATCCTTTAAAATTGGGACTTGATAAATGCTCAGGAACTCGAGTACCCAATCCTGCAGAAATATCCTCATTTGCTTTATGCAGAGCAAGGTATGCTGTATTTGATTTTGGGGCAGTGGCGAGAATACACACGGCATTTGCTAGGGGAATTGCAGCCTCGGGCAGTCCCAGAGATCTTGCACTTTCCGTACAAGCATAAGTAATTACAGAAGCAAGGGGGTAAGCGCACCCAATATCCTCGCTTGCAATTACAAGCAATCTTCTGCACGCAGACAAAAGATCACCCGATGCAAGAATTCGTGCAAGATAAAAAATTGCAGCGTCGGGATCAGAACCACGTATCGATTTTTGTAAACAAGAGAGCATATCGTAATGTACGTCGCCATCACGATCAAAATGCCCAACTGTAGAGGGAACAAGCGCATTAACAGAATCACTCGTTATCTCTTGTCCGCTAATATAGTATGCATTTTCAACCACACCTATGCTCATTCTAACATCTCCGCCGCATGTTGATGCTATATTCTTAAGCAATGCATCAGATACCGTCTTTGAGTCACCAAAATCGGCATTTAGAGTCTCAACCGCGCGTCTCAAAGTCGGTACACAATCTTCAGCGGTTATATTTTTGAATTCAAATACGGAAGAGCGAGAGAGAAGTGCTTTGTAAACATAGTAGTATGGATTCTCTGTCGTAGATGTAATAAGAGTTATCTTTCCGTTTTCCATATACTCAAGTAGTGTTTGCTGTTGCTTTTTAGAGAATGATTGAATCTCATCAAGGTAGAGCAAAGTGCCATTACTCGAAAACATGTTTTCTGCACTTTCAATTACGTCTTTTATATCTGCTATAGAGGCAGTCGTCGCATTGAGTTTAAATAGTTGCATATTTGACTCTTTGGCAATAATATTAGCTACAGTTGTTTTTCCTGTGCCTGGAGGTCCAAAGAATACCATGTTTGGAATACGTCCTTTTTCGGTAAGACGCCTTAGAATTCCATTTTCTCCAACGAGATGCTTTTGTCCTGCAATCTCGTCAAAATTTGTAGGGCGGAGTCTGTCCGCAAGCGGTTGTTGCATATTTATTTCGACAATAATGTCGAGCCTTTCTAAGAAATGGTTGAAGTATTATAAATGAATGCGGTAATCTCTTCCTTTAGTAAAACGTGATGTGCCATAGACAATTCAGGATCAGAAGCAAGTATATCTTTGGCAGCTGAAAATGCATTGTTAAATAGATCTCCATCATTACATATAGATGCCATTTTAAATTCAAATCCGCCACTCTGCCTTAAATTATTATCAGCCTTGGAAGAGAAAAAGTCTCCAGGCCCTCTAAGCAGAAGGTCCTTGTCCGCAATCTCAAATCCATCATTAGTGCTTTTCATAACATTGAGACGTTCTTTTGCGGTTTCAAACTTGGAATCAGAAACAAGAACGCAATATGATTTGCGTGTTCCTCGTCCAACACGCCCTCTCAACTGATGAAGTTGGGATAATCCAAATCTTTCTGCATTCTCGATAATCATAAGAGAAGCGTTTGGAACGTTAACTCCAACCTCTATAACCGTAGTTGAAACAAGAATGTCAATATTTCCGTTTGCAAATGAAGAAATTATTTCGTCTTTTTCGGAGGTTTTCATTTTTCCGTACAAAGGTGCAATTCTTAAATTGGGTAATGATGTTTTTAATTCTTCTGTAAATTGAACGACACTCTTTAGATTTAGCGAATTAGATGCTACGAGCCCATTATCCAAAATAAACTCGTTTTCAAATTCAGAACTTTCATCTATTGAAGGACAGACAATATAACATTGACCTCCGATTGCAACCTGTTTATTTATAAAGTTGTTCAAGCGTGATCGATATTCCTCGTCAACAACAAATGTATCAACAGGCTGTCTTCCTTTAGGAAGCTCGTCTATTTTGGAAATATCAAGATCTCCGTATAGGGCAAGTGCAAGTGTTCTCGGTATCGGAGTAGCACTCATAACAAGCATGTGAGCCTTGTTTTCTTTTTCCTTAAGAACGGCTCGTTGAGCAACACCGAATCTATGTTGCTCATCCGTAACAATCAGACCAAGATTTTTGAAAATTACCTTGTCCGAAAGTAAGGCATGCGTTCCGACAACAACGTCAATTTCACCGTTTTCAAGTCCAATATATATCATCTTTTTTGAAGATACAGAAGTAGACCCTGTTAAAAGTTGAACATTCATGCCAAGATTACCGAGCAGTTTACTGAGATCATCGTAATGTTGATGTGCGAGTATTTCGGTAGGAACCATTATGGCAGATTGATATCCGGAATGATATGATAAATACATTGCCGCTGCGGCACATACTGTTTTTCCCGAGCCAACATCACCAATAAGGATACGTGCCATGGCCGGTGTTTTTCCATTAACACGTTTAATTACTGTATCTCTGTATATATCATTGATTGCATTTTTTTGCGCTCCTGTAAGTTCGTATGGTAGCAGGCCGACAAACTTATCCATTGGGCACTTTTTAAATGACACACCTTCCGTAAGCTCTCTTTTTCTACCCGTAATTGAAATACCAATGGCAAAGTACAGCATTTCATCGAAAGCAAGTCTTCTGCTTGCTCGAGAAATAGAATCATTATCCTTTGGAAAATGTATATTGCGTATAGCAAATGACAATGTGGGGAGCTCGTATTTGATCCTTATATCCTCGGGAAGTGGATCTACAATAAAAGGCAACAAATCGTCGATAGCGGTTTTGATATGTTTTTCAAGTATCTTAGATGAAATTCCGTCGGTCAAAGAGTATATTGGAGTAAATTCATTAAGCTCAACACCATCTACCATCGGTTCATATTTAGGTGCGGTCAAAACCAAGCGTCTTGTTTTTGAAAAAGAAGTTTTGCCATAGAATCTAAAGGTTGAACCAATGTGAAAAACATCCTTAACAAACGGAGAGTTGAAGAAGACTACTTCGCACGATCCGGATTCATCAAACGCTCTAAATTTAGATATTGTCATCCCTTTTTTCACCATAACACTATGTACTTCCGTGGCAACAGTAAGTACGTAGGAGTGCGAAGTGTCTGTGTCATGCATACCGAGTGTTCTAACATCTCCGCGGTTTTCATATGCACGGGGGAAGTAGTAAATTAGATCTCTCAATGTACGTATTCCAAGTTTCTCAAGCTTTTCTGCGCGAGACTTGCCTATTCCGTTTAATTGAATAACCGGTGTCGATAAATTACGTTTCATATACTACCTCCTTTTGCTTCGATACAACTATTTTACACTATATTTGTGTTTTTTTCAAGTCAAATTACATTTCTTTTTTAAATAAAAATAAAAAAAATATATTTTATCTTTACAAACTATATTTTCTGTGTTATAATGTATAAGTATAAATATGCGAAGTTAAAGATAATCTTGACAAGATACAATAAAAATTATATGAAACAATCTAATTTCGAATGTAAGGAGGTAACAAAATATGTATAATAGAAAAAGAAACGTTCCTTTTGCGTCAAGACACGAATTGGTAATAAGTATTGCGCTTGCTTGTTTTAATATTGTTATATTTGGTCTGTTCTGTGAATTCACCGAGATTAATAAAGCAGTTATTGCAGTTTGTGTCGTTCTCATATATTTGTTACAGATTGCCGCACTTGGTGTGCTTAGACAGAAGCAGCAAACAGCCGAGCCAAATATAGGTATGCATGAGATATTGCTCGAGACCTCTAGCACAGTACTTAAGAATACAAATCAACCTATAGCAACATTTGACGAGCAGGGACATATTTTGTGGTGCAACGATGCTATGCTTAAGGTTCTTCGTTTAGAAGAGAATCCTATCGGTATGTCTATAGAAACTGTATTTGGAACTACACTTTCTTTAGAAAAATTTGGTAGTACAAATCTTAACATAAAAAACAAACTCTATAGTGCGGAAAGCTTTATACTTTCTAAAAGCGAAAATCCTATTTATATGCTATCGCTTACCGATGTTACAGCTCTTTCCGAAATGGAAAAGAAGTATAACGAAAATAAAGTTTGTATAGCATATATTGCAATTGATAATATCGAAGACGTCCTTCAATATGTCCATGAAAAATTCAGAGTTGCAGTATCACGTGTTGATGAAAAACTTAAAATTTGGGCAGACTCTCTCAGTGCAACTATAAAGTCTTATGATAATGATAAGTATATCATGTTCTTTGACTCTGTATCACTTGACAAATGCCTCGAAAACAGATTTTCCATACTTGACGAGATAAGAGAAACTCGTGTAGGAGATGGCGTTTCTATAACTATTTCGATGGGCGTTTCACGTATGGATGGGTCATTGCGTGATAGAGAGCTCGCGGCAAGAGATGCGATCGATCTCGCACTCCAGCGAGGAGGAGACCAAGTTGTCTATATCAATAACGGTGTGACGGAATATTACGGCGGACGTACAAAGTCTATATATAAGCGCTCAAACGTAAGATCTAGAACATTTACAAATCAGCTGACCTCGCTTATGGTAAGAGCAGATAATGTTCTTATTATGGGACACAGATATGGTGACTTCGACTCATTTGGTGCAGCTATAGGCGTTGCTCGTATCGCAATCACATGCGGAGTCAAGGTCAATATTGCTGTTGAATTACATGATAAAAACTTAGAACCGTGTATTAAAATGATGCAGAATTCAGACGAATACGCGCAGATGTTTGTCGATAATGCTGACGGTCTTGATCTTGTGGGTCAGGATACACTACTTGTTCTTGTAGACCATAACGATCCCGGAAGAGCTCAGTTTGCAGATATAGCATCTAAAGTTAATAACATAGTTGTTATTGATCACCACAGAAAAGTTGATACCTTCCACGAGTCCGTTAAGCTTTATTATGTCGAACCTTCTGCATCATCCGCTTGTGAACTTGTAACCGAGATGCTTGAAAGTGCGATCAGCTCCCAAAACCTTCTCAAAGAAGAGGCTGATATGATGCTTGCGGGTGTTTTACTTGATACAAAGCAGTTCACAAGAAATACCGGTACAAGAACATTTGGAGCCGCACAGTATCTTCGCGGAGCAGGTGCGAATCCGACAGACGTATATTCATTGTTTAAAACTGCGCCGGATGATCTTAGGAAAGAATCAAGATTCCATACTGCAATTAACATCTACCGTTCAAATATCGCGCTTTCAACTTGTGAAGGTGAAACAGATGAAACATACAGAATCATAGCGTCCAAGGCTGCCGACAAGATGCTAACGCTTCGAGGAATTGAAGCAGCATTTACACTCGTAAAGATTGGAGATCAAATTCACATCTCGGGAAGATCATCGGGGACTATCAACGTACAGTTGATTCTTGAAAAGCTGCACGGTGGCGGTCATTTTGACGTTGCGGGCGCTCAGGTCGTCAGCGACTCTGTTATGAATGTGCTCGAGACTTTAAAATCGAGTATAGACGAATATTTTAACACCGAAGTTAAATGAGGAGAAAAATATGAAGGTAATTTTACTATGTGATGTAAAAGGACAGGGAAAAAAGGATCAAATTATAAATGTATCGGATGGATATGCACGCAACTTCCTTTTCCCTCAGAAAAAAGCAATCCCCGCTGATGCAAAGGCTACGGGAGATCTTAAGAGTAGAGAAGAATCGAAGCAGTTCAAAATAAATGAAGATAGAAAAGCTGCGCAAGCTCTTGCTGATAGAATTAACAACGTGGAAATAAGCATTTCAATGGGTCATGGTCAAGATGGAAGACTTTATGGCTCCGTAACCGCGAAGGATATTGCAGAAGAATTGAAAAAGATCATCAATCACGATGTTGATAAGAGAAAAATTCTTCTTAAAGAATCCATCAAGGCATACGGAAAATACTCCGTTGAGCTTAAGGTTCATCCCGAAGTAATTGCAAAATTTATAGTTCACGTACACGACTGATTAATTTTAAGTAGGTAAATATAATGGACGAAAGCAACGTATTAATAAAGCAAATGCCAATGTCCGTTGAGGCAGAGCAGGCCGTCCTTGGTGCAATTATCATTAAACCCGAATCCTTCGATCAAATCGGTGGAATGTTAACGGCTAATGATTTTTATCTTGAGGACCATAAGAGAATCTTCTCAACCCTCATGCAGATGTATGGCGAAAGCAAAATTATAGATACTGTAACACTCATCAACTCAATATCCGACCAGAATGGTAAGGACAAAGAGAGCACGATACAGTACATTACATTGCTTGCTGAATCCGTGCCATCAGTGGCAAACATTAAGGACTATGCAAGAATCGTTAAAGATAAATCTATTTTAAGAAGTCTTATAGGCGCTTGTGACGATATCAATAGAGATGCGTATGAAGAAAGCGCCCCCGTTCGAGTTGTTCTTGATAGCGCTCAACAAAAGATATTTGATATTTCCAATGGTAACGAAACCAAAGAATTCAGACATATCCGCGATATTCTTCATAACGTTTATCAGGATCTGGAAACGTTACAGGAAACCAAGGGAACTATCACCGGATCAAGAACCGGATTTTCGGCACTTGATAAAATGCTTGTACAAATGGGTAAGGGAGACCTTGTCATTGTTGGAGCGAGACCCGGTATGGGTAAAACCTCTTTTGCTATGAATATTGCAACAAACGTTGCAAAAAACACAAGAAAAGCGGTTTGCATCTTTTCACTTGAAATGTCGGGCGAGCAGCTTGTTACTCGAATTTTGTCGAGTGAGGCGCTTGTTGATTCATACAGCCTACGTTCAGGTCAATTAAAGAATGAGGACTGGAACAATATTGCGAGCGTTGTGCAAAGTCTTTCCGGATGTGATATTTATATTGATGACACATCTGCAATTACAACAACCGAAATGAAGTCAAAACTCAGAAGAGTGAAAAATCTTGGATTGGTTGTTGTGGACTATATCGGTCTTATGCAGAGTACATCAAACACAGATAACAGAGCACAGCAGGTTGGTGAAATATCCAGAAATCTTAAAATTATGGCCAAGGATCTCGGTATTCCTATCATTTGCTGCGCACAGCTTAACCGTGGTACGGAATCAAGACCGGGTGTTGGTAAAAAACCTACACTTGCGGATCTTCGTGACTCGGGTTCAATTGAGCAGGATGCAGATATAGTCCTTTTCCTTTACCGAGACGAATATTACAAGGATATAAGCGGTAACAAAGATAATAAAGAAGGTGAGAGTGTTTATCCCGTAGAAGATACAGCAAATACTGCCGAGGTTATTATTGCCAAAAACAGACACGGATCTGTTGGTAACGTGCGTATGGGTTGGATAGGACAGTTTACAAAATTCAGGACACTTGAAGATGTGCAGACTCAGTAAAGTTATTGAGGATATGTTTTCTTCCCCCAAAGGGAAAGAAATATATGGTAGAATAATTAAAACCGTTGAAAGGGAAAGTATGTCCGAACTGATCAACAACGGTTTACTTATTGGTTTTTCCGGCGGCGCTGATTCCGTTTTTCTCTTAAGCTTTTTAATCTTTTACAGAATACGAACCGATAAAAGCTTTCCAATGCTTGCAGTTCACATAAATCACTGTTTAAGAGGTGAGGAAGCCGACCATGATGAAGAATTTTCACAAAAAATCTGTAACGACTTGAACATAGATTTTATGTCAAGAAAAGTCGATGTCCCCAACATCAAGCAGAATTTAAATGTAGGTACAGAAGAAGCTGCACGTATAGCAAGATATCATGCTTTTGAAGATATAATCAATGGCAGAAATGATATTTCATGCATTGCTATAGCTCATAACGCAACAGACAATACAGAGAGCGTTATAATGAATATGCTACGTGGCAGTGGTCTTTCCGGCATGTGCGGGATTAAGCCTGTACGTGATAATATAATCAGACCTATCCTGTCAATCTCAAAATCAGAAATTACCGATTTGCTTGATATGTTTCATATTCCGTACGTAGTTGACAGTACAAACCTTTCAATCGATTATACGCGTAATTACGTGCGAAATAAAATCTTACCATTGTTCTCATATCTTTCAGATGATCCGGAAGCATCTGTTAAACGAATGACTGACAATTTACGTCTTGATTTTGATTATATCACCGAGCAAGCGAATGCATTTATTGAAATAGAGTGTTCTGACAAAATATTTGCGTCTAAGCTTAGAGATTTGCATCCGTCTATTCAATCGAGAGTATTTTCGATTTTAATTTATGAAAAAACGGGAGAGTATCCCGAAGGAAAGCATATTTCCTCATTGCGTGAATTGATTAAGAATGATAACTTCGTTTATTCTATTCCCGGAGATTTTAATTTTAATTGCCAGCGTGGAGTATGCTTATTTTCACCAAAGAAAATCGAAAACGGTCTACAAGGACAAATATTTTCGCTTACAAAGGGTGAAAATAAGATAAGCGGAACAAACCTTACGATATATATAGGTGAATTTAAAAAAACTTCTTCAAACGTTTACAATTTTTCAATACAAGCGAATCTCTCATCTGATATAATAGATGATGGATTAACACTAAGATTTAAATATGACGGAGATTCATACAGATACTGCGGCATAACACACAAGTTAAAAAAAGTATTCAATGATAGAAATATCCCACCGAGAGAAAGAGATTTTATTCCTATAATTTGCGATAAAGAGGGAATAGTTCTTGTACCTGGAATGTCAGAGCGAGACGGTGCGAAAAGCGATATTTCAAATAAAAATATTCCGATCACCTTTGCGTATAGCTTACCTGCAGACGGAGAGACGGAGTTATTTACTGCGCTCTTGCGCAAATAAGAGCATATCTCAATTAAGAAAGGCAAATGTTTACTTATGAAAGTAAATTTTAAAAGCTTACTGCTTCTCGTCCTCGCAGTGATTGCAGTTATTACAGCAGTTTCGTTGTTCAATGAGGTAAAAGCAGATAAAACAGACTTCACATACGGAGATCTTATTCAACTTTTTGAAGAAGATTCTGTTTTAAGCTGTGTTATTGATGGAAACTCTGTTGTCACTGTAAAATCTTATGAAGTAGAAACAGATGATGACGGAAAGCTTAAGAAGGATCAAAACGGAAACTTCATTTACAAACGTAATTCCGATCAAAAACTCATAGAAAAGGAATATATGTTTGAGCTTAATTATATGTTCCAGCTCGAACAGATTCACGAACTTGCTTCTGAAAAAGATGCAAATGGTAAACAAAAATTAGAGTATTATAACTACCTTGAAGTTGAAGAAACTCCTTGGTATATGACTTATCTGCCCTTTATTATCCTTGGAATTTTGTTTGTTGTTCTGTGGATATTTGTTATGAAGAGTGCAGGAAATGCAACAGGTGGAAAGATGGGCTCGTTCTCAAAATCCCGTGCAAAAGTAACAGTTTCCGGTAAAGACTCGGTTAAATTTGCAGACGTTGCAGGAGCAGAGGAGGAAAAGGCAGAACTCGAAGAAGTTGTTGAATTCCTTAAGAATCCTTCAAAATTCGTTAAGCTTGGAGCAAGAATTCCACGCGGTGTTCTTCTTGTTGGACCTCCCGGTACAGGTAAAACACTTCTTGCTAAAGCTGTTGCCGGAGAAGCAGGCGTTCCATTCTTCTCGATTTCCGGTTCAGATTTTGTAGAGATGTATGTTGGTGTCGGTGCATCACGAGTTCGTGATTTGTTTGATAGTGCAAGAAAAACTCCGGCAAGCATAATCTTTATAGATGAGATTGATGCTGTAGGACGTCACAGAGGTGCCGGCCTCGGAGGAGGACATGACGAAAGAGAACAGACACTTAATCAGCTTCTCGTTGAAATGGACGGATTTGGAACTAATTCAGGCGTTATAGTTATGGCGGCGACCAACCGTCCCGATATACTTGACCCCGCATTGCTTCGCCCCGGACGTTTTGATAGAAGAGTAACTGTTAATTATCCCGATATGAACGGACGTGAAGCTATCCTTAAGGTGCACTGTAGAAACAAACCTCTTGAGGAAACCGTTGATCTTCACAAGATAGCACAAACCACTATTGGATTCACAGGAGCAGATCTTGCTAACCTTATGAACGAGGCAGCACTACTTGCCGCAAAGAAGGATAAAGCACTCATCGGTATGAAGGAGATTGAGGATTCTTATATGAAGATGCTCCTCGGTCCTCAAAAGAAATCTACTGTCAGACGAGATCATGATAACAAGCTTATTGCATATCACGAGGCAGGACACGCTGTTGCTTCATTCTACTGCAAGCATACAGATCCTGTAAAGCACATCACTATCATCCCCGCCGGTAACGCAGGTGGTGTTACACTCAGCGTCCCCACAGAGGATAAATTCGGTGAATCAAGAAACGAAATGCTTGATACAATCGTCAGAGCGCTTGGCGGACGTGTTGCAGAAGCGATTATTCTGGATGATATTTCTACCGGTGCTTCCAGTGACATTCAGCATGCTACAAGAATCGCAAGAAATATGGTAACCCGCTATGGTATGAGTGACATTCTTGGCCCCGTACTTTACGGTAACGAGCATTCCTCTGACGAGGTCTTCCTTGGAAGAGATTTCTCCTCGGGTCAAAACTATTCCGATAAGACGGCAGCTGCTATTGATGATGAGATCCGCGCTATCATTATGAGTGCATATGACAGATGTAAGACGATTCTTACCGAGCATATCAATAAGCTTCATTTCGTAGCACAGTTCCTTCTCAAAAACGAGTTCATGGATGAGGATCAGTTCAAAGCTTGTATGGAGATGGATAATCCTACTATCGAGTCTATTGAAGCTATTGCAGCTGAGCGCAAGCGTGTTAGTGATGAAGAAAACAAGTCTGCGCACCAAAAGAATGCAAGAAATGAAGAGCTCGAAAGAGAAAGAGCAAAGCTCGCTGAAGAAGCACTTCAAGCTAACATTCTTGAAGGAAAGCCTGCAGATAATGATTTTGATTTATTTACTGCAGATGGTCCTATCAATACAAATGATAAGGATAACGATAAGGAAAACGATCAAAAATAAAAAAATGGGGCTGCTTCATTTAGGCGTAACCGAAAAAGAGTGGTAGAATCTTGAATGAGTGGCTGTTTTAAGCATATTTCATTAAATAAGGGCTGAAAATCCTCGTGATTTTCAGCCCTATACTCTTTTTCTATCAGCGTTTCCTCGCTCGACGTACATTTGTACGCCTCTCACTCGTCAGCCACCGATTTCCATCCTAAATTAAGCAAGCCCACCCAAGGTACTTCGCATTAAGATTAGGTCGTCTTTTGTATGTTTTTACACTAAAAAGTCTTACTTCGACCGAATTCATAATGACTCAGTCCCTTCTTTATATAAAAATCGACCTTGGTGATATCACTAAGGTCGATTTTTATTAGTGCTTATTAGATTGCATGAATTCCGGTCTCGGGATCGGAATTTACATCGAGATGATATTTCTGCTGCTTTCTCCAATTGAAGAATTTAATAGCAACCTGCTCAAAGAGAGCGAGTGAGAGAAGATCTTCGGGTTGTTCCTCGTAAGGAGCAACTCTTGCTCTGAGCGAATCTATTTCGGGAGCGATCTTATCTGCGGGTCTGTAATCTATAATAGGTTCATCACCTATTATCATACGTTTGAAGCTTTCAGCAATAGGCGCAGGAGTCTTACCATATTCGCCGCGAACGAGTGCTTTAAATTCTTTGGTAACTCTTGCATATCTGCCTTCATCCGCAAAGATAACGTTATTTACAGCTTGAGTGCCGACAATCTGAGACGAAGGTGTAACAAGGGGGGGGAAGCCGGCATCCTTACGTACGTTAGCAACCTCTTCAAGAACTTCATCAAGCTTATCAGACTTGCCTGCCATCTTAAGTTGAGAAATAAGATTGGAAAGCATACCTCCGGGTACCTGATAACGAAGCGCATTAACATCAACTTTAAGGACCTTGGGATCGATAAGACCGGATGCAAGATATTTTTCTCTAATAGTGTTAAAGTGCTTTGCAACTTTATCAAGCTGAGCGAGATCAAGACCTGTGTCATACGGCGTACCTTGAAGTGTAGCTACAAGAGATTCGGTGGGAGTGTGCGAAGTACCCATAGCAAGAGGTGATATTGCTGTATCAACGATATCAACACCAGCCTCAATAGCCTTAAGAAGTGTCATAGAGCCAAGGCCAGCTGTGTAATGACAGTGAAGGTCCACGGGTATCTTAACGTTGCTCTTGATTGCCTTGACAAGTTGGAAAGCCTCATATGGCTTAAGCAAACCCGACATATCCTTAATACAAATTGAGTGCGCACCCATTTCTTCAAGCTGCTTTGCATACGCCGCAAAGCCCTCGTTTGTATGGAAGGGAGAGGTTGTATAGGAGATCGCAGCCTGAACATGACCGCCCTCTCGAATAGTTGCCTTTATTGCAGTCTCAAGATTTCTTGCATCGTTAAGTGCATCAAATATACGAATGATATCAATACCATTAGCAATTGATTTCTGTACAAAATATTCAACTACGTCATCTGCGTAATGACGGTAACCGAGAATATTCTGACCTCTGAAAAGCATCTGGAGCTTGGTATTTTTTACATGATTTCTGATAGTTCTGAGTCTTACCCAAGGATCCTCGTTAAGAAATCTTAAGCAAGAATCAAAAGTCGCACCACCCCATGCCTCAAGTGAATGATAACCAACCTTGTCCATATCCTCAAGGATCGGAATCATCTCTTCGGTAGTCATTCTTGTAGCGGCCAAGGACTGATGAGAGTCACGAAGGACAGTTTCTGTTATTAAAACCTTAGACATTTTTATATCCTTTCAATTTTAAATTTAGCGAAGGAAACTTAAGAATACACCCGCAGCAACTGCAGATCCTATAACACCGGCTACGTTAGGTCCCATAGCATGCATTAAAAGGAAGTTTGAGGGATCTTCTTTTCTTCCAACGTCTTGAGCGACTCTTGCCGCCATAGGAACGGCAGATACACCCGCAGCGCCAATAAGAGGATTAATCTTTCCTCCTGTAAGCTTGCACATCAACTTACCGGTAAGAAGTCCACCGCAAGTCGAAAGAATAAATGCGCAAAGGCCAAGACCGATAATGTAAAGAGTCTGGGGCTTAAGGAAGTTTTCAGCATTTGCCGTTGCACCAACGGAAACGCCGAGACAAATAGTAACAATATTACAAAGCTCATTCTGTACAGTCTTGGAAAGGCGTTCAGTTACCCCCGAAACGTTGAATAGATTACCAAGCATAAGGAATCCTACAAGGGGGGCTGCATCGGGAACAATAAGACAGACGATAACAGTAACGAGAATCGGGAAGACAACCTTCTCAAGTTTTGATACGGAGCGAAGATTTGTCATATGTATACGTCTTTCTTTTTTTGTAGTGAGAAGCTTCATAAACGGGGGCTGAATTATAGGAATAAGAGCCATATAGGAATATGCAGCAATTGCTATCGCACCAAGAAGATGAGGAGCAAGTGTTTTTGTAACAAGAATAGCCGTGGGACCATCAGCACCACCAATTATACCTATTGCGCCTGCTTCCATAGGTGAGAAGCCAAGAAACAGAGCGCAGAAAAATGCTGCAAATACGCCAAGCTGAGCGCCCGCACCCATAAGAAGCGACTTAGGATTTGCAATAAGAGGTGTAAAATCAGTCATAGCACCAACGCCCATAAAAATTAGGGAAGGATATAAGCCGAGTTTAACACCCAGGTATAGAATATCAAGAAGTCCACCGTTATTGATTACTTCTTGAATAACTCTGATCATAGATACATGTGCACCTTCGCTTACTTCACCGAGCGCAACATAGTAATCATCAAAGAAATATTCAAGATGAATCAATTCAGCACCCGGAAGGTTAGCAAGAAGCATACCAAAAGCAATAGGCATAAGGAGCAACGGTTCGAATTTCTTAACAACAGCCAAGTAAAAGAGTACACCAATTATTGCATACATAACGAGATATTGCCACCAATTCCCGCTTTGAAACATTTTCGCAATACCGGTAGTACCAAGAAATGTCTTAATAGCTTCTGACATTTTTCTTACCTCGAATAAAATTAATTAAGAGATGCAAGAACATCACCTGCATTAACAGATGAACCCTTTTGAATATTAATAGAAGCAACGACTCCGTCCTGAGGAGCAGGAATGTCATTTTCCATTTTCATAGCCTCGAGGACACAGATAACATCCCCCTTTTTAACCGATTGACCTACAGAAACTTTTACGCTAAGTATTGTTCCAGGCATGGGAGAAGAAATTTTAACCGCGCCGCTTGCTCCCGAAACAGGCTTGGATGTTGTGGGAGCTGCTTGGTGTACGGGTGTTGCAACAGGTGCATTATTGGATGCAGAATATGAAGCAGAAGCAGAATCTGCCTCTTCGACGATAACCTCATACGTTGTGCCATTTACAGTTATATTATACTTTTTCATTTTCATTACCTCACTTTTATTTTCTTTTAAAAGATACAACACGGAAGTTTTTGTTTCCGCCGCTTTCGCTTTCCGCCATTGCAATTGCTGCAGCAATTACAGCAATAATCTCTTGATTGTCGGTGGAGTCAGCAGTATAATGAACGGGGGATGGTTCAACCTTTACATCTTTTTGTTTCCTGCGTGACATTAAATCGTGGAATAAAAACTTGAACACAATAAGAGTAAGCCAAAGTAGAATAAGAACCGAAAATACGGTGAGCATACCTATTAAAAGCATCTGTCCACCGTAAAAGGCTTTATCTGCAAAGCTTTCTATAGGTTTTGTTATGTCAACATTGTTTATATCAAGCGCAAAATTCATATACAGCCTCCTTGATTAAAGAGGAAGAACCTTGCGGCCGATCTGAGAATACTTACCTTTGGCGGAAAGCATAAGGAGAGCGGAGCAAATTCTTGCTCTTAATTCATTAGTGCTGATAATATCATCTATCTCACCACTAGCTGCAGCTTTAACAGGAGATGAAACTGTTTTTTTCCACTCGTTAACGAGTTCTGCCCTGGTTTTTTCTTCGGAAATATACTTATCCCAAGCGAAAGCAACACCGCTTTCGGCGGAAAGAGCACCTATCTCAGCTGTATCAAGAGCATAAACGAGATCGGCACCAAGAGCCTTAGAGCCAAGAAGAACAAATGAGGCACCTATCGCGTGACCGAGAATTACAGTAACCTTTGGTACGTCTCCGGTCGCATATGCCGCAGCAAGTTTTGCAAGCTCCGGTGCGAATGTGTTTTCATTTTCCTTATCTATTGCAATTCCAAGAGAATCAACAAGTGTAACTACAGGAATGGAGAAGCTCTCGCAGAAATTTACAAATCTTGCAATCTTTTTTGCGACAGCTGCATCAATCTTGCCTGAATTTTCAGCGAACGAATTAGCTACGATACCACATTTTACGCCGCCAACGGTCGCAAATACGGTAGAAACACCTTTCGCATAATTTTGACCCAGATCGATGTATACACCATTATCAACAATTACAGAAATAGCAGCAAGAGCCGAGTCATAAAAATCAAGATCGCCTATCATTCTGTTGAGATTATCAGCGGAATCGGAAACTTGAACTCCTAAATCGCTGTTATCCGGCAAGAAAGAGAGCAGACTCTTTATGTAGCCTGCACAAGCGGTTTCATCGGCAGAAAAAGCAACAATTGAAGCCTGAGCATCCTTAAGACCTGTAAGGGAAGGGGATGAAACATATAGTTCAGCATTAGAGCATTTAACTATAAAATCAAAGGATGCCGCAATAGTCGCCGCAGTACCTATGCACTTTCCTGTTACGAAAGCAATTTGAGGAATAACTCCGGATGCTTTATTTACAACTTTGAGGATTCTGCCATATGCAGCAAGTCCTGCAGTACCTTCAAAGACATCTGTACCATTGGAATTAAATATTCCGATTACAGGCGCTCCATTACTCATAGCGAGCTTGTATAAGTCTGTTATTTTCTTTGCATGGCGCTCATCAATAGCCCCTCCCATTCTGGTAGCATCTTCAGCGAAAGCAAACACGAGCTTTCCATCAATTGCACCATATCCGGTAATAACTCCCTCGAATTCATTAGATTTTTCTGTTGCAATAAAGTCGGAAAAACCTCGCTGAGTGTAAGCACTCGTCTCAACGAATGTATTATAGTCGAAGAGAAGGGCAATTTGATTTCTTACGTCAGCATTTTCGCCGGCAATAAGAGCCGAGCGAAGATCCGCAGCATTGGGCAAACTGCAAATCTTTGAGTTGATGTACATATTCAAGTCTATTCTCCTTTCGAAAAATTAACTGTTTAATATAAGATTATGATTAAGCCACATTTCACCAAATATAATATATCATCAAATTTGATTTTAGTCAATAGATTTTAATAAAATAAATTAATATGCTCCACTTATAGTAGATCTTAATTAAAAACTACCATCTAATATAATGTGAACTGATATTTGTGTTCACATCAAAATAGATGGTAGTTAAATTTATTTACGAGTTAAATCCTTCCAACATAGAAATTCGTTTTCCGGAATACTTATATGCGTTCTCAAAATCACATAATTGTTTGTAACAATTATCGAGATCGCCGTAAACAGCATACATAAAATACGCATTATATTCAAACGATGATTTTGATTCCATTATTTCCAATAGAATCTTTATTGCATCATTATATTTTCGCTCTTTTATTTTTTTCTTTGCAGATATATGTTTCTTAAACAACTCGTTTTTATAAGGATAATCCACGTCGTTACAAATATATCTAAAAAATTCGTAATCCATAATTTTAACCATGTTTGAAGAAAACTGTTCATAATCAAAGTCAAACAGGGGAGAGTTTACATTTGTAACAAACGATTCATATAGAGGAATCTTGCATTCTATATTTTTTGTGTCATATAGAGTTTGCTCGGAATATTCTTTAGCCAACAATAAATGCTTCTCAGCAGTAAGAAACGATCCAAGCTTCGCAGCTGATACACCTATTTCAAAGCATGAATAAGCAAGGATATAAGTAAGCTCATCATCAAGAACTCCGATTTTTTCAATCAATGCAATACAATCGGTATACTTTTCATTTTTGAAAGCATCTTTTATATCTTTAATAAACTTATTTTTCTTGTAAAGGGAGATATCGAATTCATCCGAAAGGAGATATGCTATTGGAAAATCAAGTTTATCCGCAATATAGTAAAGCGTATCTAAAGAAGGTTGTGCTTTATTGCTTTCTATTGCGCTAAGCATATTTCTCGTAATCTTACCTTCGGCGACTTCGGATTGTGTCATTCCTTTTGAGATTCTTATTGATTTGATTTTTTCACCTATTGTCATTTCGACTCCTTTAATCAATATCAAGCTTATTTTAAAGCAGAAATCATTTTTTCTTTAAAACCAAGTCTGCCAACGGGTTGTTTTCCACAGCTTGTTCCATGTTTCTATCAACAACGTGAGTATATATTTGAGTTGTATTTAGCTGTTCATGCCCAAGCATATCCTTGAGGACGCGTATATCTACCTTACCGGATTGATACATCAACGTTGCAGCCGTATGTCTAAGCTTATGCACAGATAGACCCTTTGCCCCGAGTCCCGCCATTTTAAGATATTTTTGAACCATCCATTGTACGGTTTTGTTTGAAATACGATTTTCTCGTCCGCTAAGAAAAACTGCATTTGACGATGTTCTGACATGTTTTGGATCAAGTCTTTGTTTTAGATATTCTATCATTGCGGAGCGTGCTGCCTTGTTAAGATAAACCATACGTTCCTTAGAACCTTTACCAAGGACCTTTATCATTGTAATGTCACTATCGATATTTTCAAGGTTGAGTCCGACAAGCTCTGAAAGACGTATACCCGTATTCAAGAACAAAACAATTATAGCATAATCACGAATTCTTGTTTTGGATTCCTTATCATTTCTTACCGCATCTATTAAACGCACAGCCTCATCAACTGTTAAAAACTTGGGTAAGGTCGACGATTTCTTTGGTGCATCAACATCTGCAGTAGGATTTACATCAATAATATGTGCTTTGACATGAGCGTACTTAAAAAAAGATCGCAAAGCACTCAACTTTCTCATTCGCGTTGTCGGAGAATTCTCGCGTTTATATCCCGCAAATATTAAATACTCTATTATGTTTTTTTGAGTAATTCGCTTAACCTCATTCACGCCTATTTCTTTGATACTGAGTTTTTCAAATTCATCCATAGGCAAATCAAGATCATTCCATTTTGTTATCATAAATCTAAAGAATGTTCTTAAATCAAGCAAATACTCACAAACCGTTTTCTCACTATTGCCTTTAATTGCAATGGTATAGTCCGCATATTCACGCAATATAGTCGGAAAGGTCTTATATTCATCGCTTTTGATTGTAAGTACCGACATATGAGTACTCCTTAAATGTTTTATACTTCTATTATACAAAATTTTTTTAGATTTTAGTGGATAAAGTGTAAACATTTTTATTTTTCTATTGTTTTTTCCTGTGATTATGCTAAAATAGTAGTGCAAAACAGATTATTTTGAGGTTATTATGAAGATTTTTAAGGAGAACTCATACGACATTGTCAAACTATACGTAAATCAGCTTGGTATTATGATATTCTCAATGTTGCTATACACGGCAGTAGGATCATTTGAAAATCAGGCTTTGTCATCCGGACTTAGTATTTTTGTTTCAATTTTTTCGGTATGCTTCTATCTGGTTTTAGTATACTACGCTATGTGGGAAATCGGGGCGAAGGATAAAATCAGGATAGACGGTAATCGCATGGAGCCATGCAAATACAAAGGATTCGTTATGGGTTTATTTGCTAATATACCCAATTTTGTGCTTGGCCTTCTTACAGTTATTTTCACTTCATTAGTGCTCACAATTGGAAATGATGGAGTAATTACTTCGCTTGTTGCAATCTTTAATTTAATTATGCGATTTCACGCATCTATGTATCTCGGTTTCATATCAGAGGTTGTTCCCGGTAGCACGCCTCAAGGAAACGTAGATTACGTTGAATTCTTGATTGAATCAATTTTGTTCACATTATTGCCAATAATATCAGTAGCTGTTACGCATTTAGCCTATTTTCTTGGCTCGAGAGAGAAAAAAATATTTTCTTTTTTATCAAATCATAAGTAATTTCAATAAAGAATCTTCCATATAGTTAATAAAGCTATATGGAGGATTTTTTATGTATATATATATTATCAACGGAAAAAGAACCATGAAATGGATCAAATTTTTCTCTGTAATTTTAATACTCGTTATGGGTGCATACTTAATTATAAGTCAGATAAATAAAAACTACGTGAGCGCTTCGTTGAATAAAAATTTAGATAATGTAATAATCATTGATGCAGGTCATGGAGGTGAGGATTCCGGGGCTGTGGGTATAAATGGAACTTATGAAAAGGATCTGAATCTCAATATAGCGTTGCTCATAGGAGAAGAACTTAAAAATAAAGGATATACAGTTGTATACACAAGAACAGAGGATAAAATGCTATATCTTCCTGAGGAAAATATAAAAGGAATGCGTAAAATATCCGACTTAAAAAACAGATGCAAGCTTTCAGATAGCTACGAGGGAAGCGTTCTCATAAGCATTCATATGAATTCTTACGGATCTTCAAAATATTCCGGCTTGCAAGTATACTATCAAGAAGAAAATAATGATAGCAGACTTTTAGCAGACAAAGTGCAAAACGCAGTCAGAGAAAATCTCCAATACGAAAATAAAAGGCAAATAAAAGCCGGAAAGTCGCTTTATCTTCTTGAAAATTCAAAAAACACAGCTGTAATAATTGAATGCGGATTTTTATCCAACGAAGAAGAATGTAAAAAACTTTCTGAAAAAGAATATCAAAAAGAATTGAGTTTTTCCATAATTTGTGGTATTATAGAGTATATGAATGAAAAAGATGGCAAATAATTCACATTGTATAATAACCGGAGTAAAAAATGAAAGGACAAAAAATTATTTATGTCTGCCGCGAGTGCGGTTGTACTAATTTCAAATGGTTAGGTAAATGTCCCGACTGTGGCGCATGGAATTCATTTGATGAAGAAATACTTGAAGACGAGAAAAAAAACAAAAATACAGTTGTGTATAACAATCATGCAGAAAAGCTTTCAGAACTTGCACCACCCACTTATTTACGAACAAATACAGGTATGGGAGAGTTAGATCGAGTACTTGGCGGAGGACTTGTTGATGGCTCGGTTGTATTGCTATCGGGAGAGCCCGGAATAGGTAAATCCACCTTACTTCTTCAGATTTCATCAGAACTTGGACGCACAAGAAAAGTACTGTACGTTTCGGGCGAAGAATCAAAAGGCCAACTAAAATTAAGGGCAGAACGCCTAAATATTAGAGGCGAATCGCTTTATTTGCTTACCGAAACAGCAACCGAAGCTGTGCTTGCCGAGTGCGAAAAAATAAAGCCTGATGTAGTCATTATTGACTCAGTACAGACTCTTTCATCCGAAAAAATTACATCCGCACCCGGTAGCATTACTCAGGTGCGTGAGAGTGCTATGTCGTTAATTGCATACGCTAAAAATTCAGGAGCGGCAATCTTCCTTGTCGGACACGTCAACAAGGAAGGCGGCATATCCGGACCGAAAATTCTTGAGCATATGGTTGATGCTGTCTTGTACTTTGAAGGCGAGAGAACAAACTCATACAGAATAATACGTGCTATTAAAAACCGTTTTGGATCAACAAACGAGATCGGCGTATTTGAGATGGGCGATGAGGGATTAGTTGAAATTCCGAACCCCAGCGAGATGGTAATGGCTGATTCTCCTAAAAATATGAGCGGATCTTGTGCAGGATGCGTAATGCAGGGAACAAGACCTATTATCAGCGAAATACAAGCCCTTGTAACTCGAACAGTTTATCCTGCCGGAAAGAGAACATGTGACGGATTTGATCATAACAGAATGAGTCTTCTTATTGCAGTACTCGAAAAGCGTATGGGACTGAAATTCTATGAAAATGACGTATATCTTAATGTTGCAGGCGGCATAAGACTTGATGAACCGAGCGCAGATCTCTCAATTGCTATGGCACTAATAAGCGGTATAACCGATAGAGTAATTCCCGAGCATCTCATCGCATTCGGTGAAATCGGATTGCTCGGAGAGGTAAGGGCAGTTTCTCACATTGATTACCGAGTAAAAGAAGCAATCAGACTTGGTTTTACCAAAATAATTCTTCCCAAAAAGAACTTATCAACCAAGGTTAAAGTGCCGGATAACGTTAAGCTTTGTGGAGTAGAGAATATATATGAGGTTCTTGCTCATATGCTGGCCAAAACATAAAAATAGACCTAAATTTGTCCTTTTGCGGCTTGTTTTTGTTATTTTTGAACAAAAGCAAGCCGCGTTTTTCTACGCGCGATGGTAAATAAGTTTATACAAAAAACTTGAAAATATTTTTATTGTGTGATAGAATTATATCAGATGTTTTTGCGGAAACCTTACGCACATACATACATTCATAGCAAATGCTAAAGGAGATTTCTAAAAATGGAAAAGGTTTATACGAAAAGTATTCGTAATGTCGTACTTCTCGGACACAGTGGAGGCGGCAAGACTTCACTTGCGGAGTCTATGCTTTATATCTCGAGAGTAACAGACCGTCTCGGTAACGTAACCGACGGAAATACTGTTTGCGACTACGATCCCGAAGAAATAAAGAGAGGTTATTCCGTAGGTGCGGCAATGGCTCCTATGCTTTGGAATGGTACAAAGATCAACATTCTTGACACCCCCGGCTTCTTTGATTTTGAGGGTGAGGCAAGACAGTGCGTTAGAGTAGCAGATGCAGCTATTATCGTTGTTGACGGTAAGGCAGGCATAGAGGTTGGCACCGAGATCGGTTGGAATCTTGCAACATCTGCAGGCATTCCCAAGGCTTTCTTCATCAACAGATTTGATGATGGTGAAGCTCGTTTCTATAAGGTATTCGGAGCGATTCGTGAAAAATACGGTCTCAACGTATGTCCCATTCAGATTCCCATCATTGACGGAGATACCGTTATAGGTTTTGCTAACCTTGTCGAAATGTGTGTATACACGTTTGAGAGAACAACGGGTGAATATATCCGTTCTTCCATTCCCGAGAAGTTCCAGGAAGTATGTGATGAGTATCACAATATGCTTCTTGAAGCTATCGCTCAGACAAGTGAAGATCTCATGGAAAAGTTCTTTAACGAAGAGCCTATTTCCCGTGAAGAAGCTCTTGAGGCTATTCATCAGGGTATTATTACCGGTGACATCGTTCCTGTATTCTGCGGTGCTGCTCTTAAGAACTGGGGTATTAAGACATTTCTTGATACAATCGCAGAGTCCTTCCCGAGACCTCTTGCACGTAAGGTAGAGCACGTTGTTGATGACGAAGGTAACGTATCCGATGTCGCTATCGATATGGATAGCCAAGATACATCCGTATTTGTATTCAAAACTGTTGCCGATCCCTTCGTTGGTAAGATGTCCTTCTTCAAGGTTATGAACGGTACTCTTACAAAGGATGCAGTTCTCAAGAACTCCAGCACAGGCGCGAACGAAAAGCTTAATAAAATATTTATTCTCCGCGGTAAGAAGCAGATCGATGTTGAAGAGCTTGCTTGCGGTGATATTGGTGTAACAGCTAAGCTTTCCAATACTAATACAAACGATACACTTACAACAGTTGCAGGCGGCATTAAATATGCTCCTATCGTGTATCCCAGACCTTACTTTACCATGGCTATCTCTCCCAAGGCTAAAGGCGATGAGGATAAGATCTCTGCAGGTATATCCCGTCTTCTTGAGGAAGATATGACTATCAAGTATGAGAACAATTCCGAGACTAAGCAGCTCACCCTCTCCGGTCTTGGTGATATGCATCTTGATATTCTCGTTTCCAAGCTTCGCAATCGCTACGGTGCAAACGTAGATCTTGGAAAGCCGAAGCTTGCATACAGAGAAACCATTAAGAAGAGCGTTGAGGTTGAAGGTAAGCATAAGAAACAGTCCGGTGGTTCAGGTCAGTACGGTCACGTTAAGATTAAGTTCTCTCCCGGTGAGGATGAGGGACTTACATTTACTGAGAGCGTATTCGGCGGAGCAGTTCCGAGAAACTTCTTCCCCGCAGTAGAAGCAGGTCTTCGTGACTGCATGCAGAAGGGTGTACTTGCCGGATATCCTATGGTTCACCTCGCTGCTAACCTTTATGACGGTTCTTATCACGATGTAGACTCTAACGAAATTTCCTTCAAGCTCGCTGCAGGTATTGCATACCGCGAGGGTCTTCCTAAGGCAAATCCCGTTCTTCTTGAGCCTGTTGGTTCTCTCAAGGTTTATGTACCCGATAACTATGTTGGTGACGTTATGGGTGATCTCAATAAGCGTCGCGGAAGAGTTATGGGTATCGAGCCCGCCGAGGACGGTAGTGAGCTTCAAGTAGTTCTTGCAGAAGTTCCGTTCTCCGAGATGACCGATTATGTTATAGCACTTCGTGCTTCCACTCAGGGACGTGGTAGATTCGACTTTGATTTCATCAGATATGATGAAGTTCCTTCTTCAATTGCTGAAAAGGTAATTGCTGAATCAAATAGAGAATAATGTTAACTATATTGGCTACCGTGGTTTATATCACGGTAGCCTCTTTTTTGAACAAAAAATCGAATCCTGTCAATTAATTCGCAAAAAAGTCAAAAACAACTTGACTAACACTTCACAATATGTTACAATAAAGCATTGCTAATGCTAAAAAGGAAATGTTTTATGGCAACTAATAATAAGTATGACGATATAATCACGTATGACACTCCGGCATATAAGGCGAGAAAAAAGCGCTTTGGTGACAGAAAAGAGGGAAGAAAGGTTCGTACACTTCCTGCGATGAGCTATGTATCCCCTTTTATTATGAAGGAAAGAAACGATGCTCAAAATCAATTTGAAGATGTTGTCGATATAACAAATATTGAGCACTATCTTGATGAGAAACACAGGGAAGGATATACCGATCTTGCACTACTTCATGTTCTTCTCGCAGCATACGCCCGTGTTGTGTCGGAAAGACCCGGCATAAATAGATTTCTTGCAGGACAGAGAATATTTGCAAGAAACGATATTGAATGCGTTATGACTATAAAGAAGGAGCTGTCACTTGAGTCTCCCGATACCTGTATTAAAGTAAAAATTGACCCGAGAGATAACGTATATAACGTTTACAAGAAGTTCCAAAAGACTGCAAAAGCAGCAATAGAGGAGGATAGCGATTTCGATAACGTTGCCGGAATACTTACCAAAATGCCGCGCCCCATCTTGAGAGGCATTGTATCGCTTCTTAAGTGGCTTGATTACCACGGATGGCTTCCCAAGGCGTTGATGGATGTAAGCCCATTCCATGGTTCCGTTATCATTACATCTATGGGTTCTCTTGGTATCCCTGCTATCTATCATCATCTCTACGACTTTGGAACACTTCCTGTATTCATTTCTTATGGTAATGTATTTACAGCAGATGCTATTAAGAGGGACGGTACACGTGAAAGACACCACTTTATTACAATTAAGGTTGTTACAGATGAGAGAATATGTGATGGATACTATTATGCATCCGCTTTTAAGAGGCTTAAACGATATCTTCTTCACCCCGAAGTGCTTGATAAAACACTTGAAAGTGTAACAGAAGATGTAGACTAATTTTTTGTATAAAAAGACCGATGCAGTGCGTCGGTCTTTTTAATTTCAACCCGTGCATCTAAATACAAAACACTAAGCCACTCGACCCGGTGGCTTAGTGTGGCAAAAGGGGTATTCGTCTTTGGCGAAGATACTTCGCTCTACGCCTGACAAGCGAGCTTGTCGATCTTTGAGCTTTGTATGCGAACCCTTATCCCGAACAAAGTTCGGAGAGAGTTTGAAATTGGCTTTCTCTCCGCAACACTAAAAAAAGCCACCCGATTGGGTGGCTTAGTGTGGCGGAGAGAAAGGGATTCGAACCCTTGAAACCGTATTAGGGTTTACACGATTTCCAGTCGTGCGCCTTAGACCAACTCGGCCATCTCTCCACGCGACTTCTACATTATAGCAGAAGTAAAATAAAAAGTCAAGTCTTTTTTTGCATTTTAGAATATTTTTTCATATTTTTTTGCATAGTATTTTTATTTGTGGTAAATATTCTAATATTACCGAAAAAGAAAGGGGATAAAATGAAAAGAGAAGTTAATATACAAACATTGAATCAAAATGAGGCAGAGAAGGGATTGAACGACAAAAAAGTACCTCTATCTCAAGAAAAGAAAAAGACAAAATCGAATTCAAAAATAATTTCTGATCCTTTAGGATCTTGGACCGGTGTACCAACGGATCCTTTTTTTGATATGCCGATTCAAGATGCAGATGATTTATAAAATATAATCCAATAATGCGCCATACACTTTCTTATAGAGTGTATGGCGCTTATTTTTTGTCGAAAAGTCTTGACAAAATTAACCTGTTTACATATAATATATAATGTAAAATTTTGTTCATAAAAATAGGAGTACAACTATGGGTTTAAAAGTCCTTAAGTTCGGCGGTAGCTCTCTTGCGGATGCCGAGCATTTCCGACAGGTTGCGGAAATAGTTAAGAACGATCCCGACCGTAAGTATGTTGTAGCTTCAGCCCCCGGCAAGCGTCACGATAAAGACACCAAGGTTACAGATATGCTGTATCGTTGCTATGAGCTGGCGGCAGATGAGAAGGATATCACTGAAGAATTTGAAGCTATCAAGGATAGATATAATCAAATAATTCGTGATCTTAATATCGACCTCGATCTTACTGAGGTATATGAAAAAATAAGACATTCCTTCCTGCACAACTCGGGTCGAGATTACATAGCTTCCAGAGGAGAATACCTCAATGCTATGATTCTTGCAAAATACCTTGATTTCCAATTTATTGATGCAAAGAAGTGTATTTTCTTTAATGATGACGGCCACTTCAATGCAGAAAGAACTAACGAAGTTCTAAAAGATTATCTCGCAAAATATGACTATGCAGTTATCCCCGGTTTCTATGGTTCAATGCCTAACGGAACTATCAAGACATTCTCACGAGGCGGATCTGATATTACAGGCTCTATTGTAGCGCGTGCTGCATCCGCAAGCATTTATGAGAACTGGACTGACGTATCCGGATTTCTTATGGCAGATCCTAAGTGTATAAATAATCCCGCTGTAATTAATACAATTACATACAAGGAACTCCGAGAGCTCTCTTATATGGGTGCTACGGTTTTACACGAGGATTCAATTTTCCCCGTAAGATATTCAAAAATTCCGATCAATATCAGAAATACGAACAAGCCCGAGGATAGAGGTACATTTATTGTGCCGGAAACCGATGAAACGCCTGAATATGTTATAACAGGTGTTGCCGGAAAGATTGGATTTTCAACCATTACGATAGAGAAAGATATGATGAATTCCGAGCTTGGCTTTGGAAGAAGGGTACTTCAGGCTATCGAAGAAAACGGGGTATCATACGAACATTTTCCGTCGGGTATTGATACAATGAGCGTCGTTATTTCAACAAAGGAACTCAGGAAAAAGCGCGCAGACGTTATGGCTTCCATTTGTAAAGCTGTCAACCCGGAGAATATATTTATTGATGAAAATCTCGCTTTGATTGCGATAGTCGGTCGCGGTATGATAAAAGCGAAGGGAACTGCTGCAAGAATATTTACTGCGCTCGCTAATAGCGGCGTAAATATTCGTATGATAGACCAAGGCTCGTGTGAGCTTAATATTATTGTAGGTATAGATGAGCATGATTATACAACGGCTCTCAAAGCTATATACGACGAATTTGTAAAATAAAAACGAGGCTATTATGTAAGGGAATGATGCCCAAAAATAATAGCCTCTTATTTACAGCAAAACAGTGAAGAGCAGAGTAGTAAATAAAATTGGGAAAGTTATGTGAAATAAATGACCTTAGTATTCCGGCTCATTGTTATAATATAATGCCTGCACTTTCCTACTCTCATATACTTTATTATTTTTATATATTTTGCAAAAAAATAAAATTTATGCTGAAATAGGGTAAAAAGGTAATATACAGACAATTATACAAAATGAAAATTCTTGTTCAACCCGACACGGAGAGTGACGAGCGAGAAAGAAAAGCCATCTCGGATTGAACAAAATTTACGTTTTGTAAGGGGACGCCCGATTAATTGGGGCTATACGACTCAGAACGAAGCAACACGAGAAACCTTTTTGCAAGAACTTCGCACAAAGGTATTGACAACACAACCTCGGCTATGGTAGAATAAGAGTGCGGATATACCGGTATAGGTATAAACCAAGCGCCATTAGTCCATGGAGCTACCATTAGCAGAGGTGGTGTTGTCTCCGCGCTTGCATCTGCGCAAGGCTTACGTCTTAGAACGTAGGCCTTTTCTTTTTGCCAAAGCAAAGCTTATACCGGGAATCCGCGCTCCCCTCAAGGGGCGGGGGGGTCAAACCTTTCCGGCGCACCGGAGCAAAGCTCGTCTCGAGGTAGAAGTGGAAACGAGGCAGAGAGCTGAGCTTAAAGAGAAGGGCGCGTGCGGTACTTGGTGAGCGAAGCACGAGGGCGAGAATTTTGAGGTCGAAGTGTGAGAGCGAGACGGTGAAACCGCCGCGCCCCTTCTTCCCCCTCTCCGCAGAGAGAACTCGCGTAAGCGAGAAAAAAAGCGCGTGCAGGGGCGCAACCCCTGCCCCCAGCCGGGAAGGCGAAAAGCTATGGCGAGGCACAGAGCAGGAGCATAAGCGCACCGCAAGGGGCGTGCGGTACTTGGTGAGCGAAGCACGAGGGCGAGATTTTGAGGTCGAAGTGTGAGAGCGAGACGGTGAAACCGCCGCCCCGAAAATCGGTGCGCTTATGCGACGGAGGTTCATCGCAGAGCTTTAATGTGGAAATCTGCCTTACTCCGCAGAGTAAAGAGGGGTGTGGGGAGATGCGCGGCATTTACTACGACAATGCCCCCTATGAGTGACTTGTGACAAGTGACACGCGGAACGTACCGAAAGTCACGCGAAAGGTGACGAAGGAAGTCGCGAAATAGGGGCATCTCCCCACATTCCGAAGTCTGCAAGACGAGGAAAAAATGAAAGGAAATTCTACAAAATCGAACAAAAACGAACAAAATTTAGCTAAGAAGCAATCGAAAACAACACAAAACCGAGAAAACAAGGAAACAAAGCCCAAAAAGGAGAAAGAGGTCAAAAAGAGATTCTGGACGGCAGTCCTCTATCCCGAGAGCGCACCCGAAAATTGGCGCGAGGAAATCAAGCAAAGCGGTCTCGTGTTTGCCGTTTCTCCACTCCATGACCGCGATATAAACGCGGACGGCACACCGAAAAAAGCGCACCATCACCTCATCCTTGTTTACAACGGTCCGACCACGTTCTCAAACGTGGAGAGCTTCCTCGCGAAGCTCAACCAACCAATCCCGAAAGCGCTCGAAAGCGTGCGAGGAATGTACCGATACTTCACCCACGAGGAAAACCCCGAGAAAGCGCAGTATGACAAGAATCTCATCGAGCATTACAATGGCTTTAGCCTTGCGAGCTTTTGCGAGCTCATGAAGGGCGAAGTAGTCGAGCTCAAAAAGTCCATCATCTCACTTATCAGGGCATCGGGGATAACGGAGTATGCGGAGCTTATCGACATGCTCATAGATAATGAGATGTGGGACGAGCTCGACGTAGCTGAGAATCACACGTTCTTCTTCAATACATACATCACGTCAAGGAGACACGCCTATGCCGAATAATTCCTACACCGAGACCGTAGAGGGGAAGGTCAAGAAATACAATGACACGCGAGCCGGGAGAAAGTTTTTTAACAGTTTTGTTTTGTTAAACAATCCCGAGTATCTTCGCAAGCATCCCGAGTGGAGAGGTCCCCTTGCTTTCTGCATCTATTGCTCGAAAGTGCAACAAGAGTACAAGTTTGCGGAACTCCATGCGGAGACGTTCATCCCATACAACGGAGCAAGGAGACTTCGACACGGAGTCTGTCAAGAATGCAATCAAAATACCTCGAAAAAGAAGAGCTTGAAAAGCTCCGCGCAGTAATGAGCGAAGAGCGGTTTCTCCCGCTCTGGGTATCGTTGGAGACCGGTCTCCGAGTCGGAGACGTAGTTGCGATCAAATGTCGCAACGTAAAGGAGGACGGTATCCATTATCGAGCGCAAAAGACGAATAAATACGGCGTTGCACCAATCTCGGAAGAGTTGCGAAAGCGACTCCGCAAAAGAGGGACATGGCTCTTCCCATCACCGAAAAATCCAAAAGAGCACATATCAAGGCAGACCGTTTGGCATAGGATAAAAGCGGCAGGGAAGAGGGCAGGTCTCGATTTGCGAGGAGTGTCACCACACGCAATGCGTAAGGTGTTCGCAGTAGAACTCTACCGAGAGCAGGGATTCGCCGTTGTAAAGAAAGCTTTACAACACAACAACAACGCAACAACCGAAATATACACCTTTGCGGATTGGACAACAGGCGAAAACGCAAACAAGCCTTTACGAAGAAAGGACTTAGAACTCATAATCCGCAAGTGCCTCGAAGCTTTGACGGACACCTACACGGACAAAATAAACGGGATAAACCGACCAAAAAAAGGGGATTAGCTCCCCTTTTTGCCATAGTAAGCATTGATCGTGCGATTGTAGTCGATAGCATCAATGAGCTCAACCATATCGCGGATGCAAAGAAAGTATCCGAGCTGCACCTCAGTGAGCTTATCGAGTTGAGCCGCAGCTCTGAGCAAGTCGAACTTGCTATTGACGAAGAACTTGATTTGCTCGTACGAGGTGCGCTTGTCGGGGAAGAACTTGCGAATGAGCTTGAAGCGCTCAAGACCGGACATCTCTCCGTTGCAGAGATCTAGGAACTCATCCCATGTGATGTTGCTGTGTTTCATACGCGAAACTCCTTTTTCTCACAATCCACACCTCGAAAGTCAAGGGTGACGGAGTCACTTGCGAAGCCCTTGACCGAGGTGTATAATCAAAAGTGAGGAGGAGAGCATTGCGGGAGCAGAGCCCTGCGTTTATCCCACGAGCCGACCGAGAGAGCGAAGCAGGGCGGTGAGTGGGACGAGACTCGATAGCGTCGAGCAAAGGGCGGTGTAGGGAAAGATTGGACAGTAGCTCGAGCCTCGCAAGGCGAGTATCTTCCCTCTGCTCCGCATTGCAGAAATTGACCAAGGGCTTGAAAAAAGGTTGCTCGTGTGGTATCCTAAAAAAGGAGTAAGTCCACGATAGAGCAATATAGACACAATTATACAAAACGATAATTTTGTATAATTGAGGGAAGTTTTTTTTAAACAAATATTAATTAAAAACTGATATTTAAGCTAAAGCAGACAAGATTTTGATCTTATCTGTTTAAATAATTACTTGCTCATAA
>JAZRAE010000127.1:0-81299 GCA_045634385.1 Eubacteriales bacterium
GGCAGTTAAGATAGTTGCAAACGGTGCCTCCAAGATTATAGTTTACGGTATGGCAAGCTCTAAGGATGCTGTAGGCAGAACTCTTAAGATCGCTACAGTTGAAGACGGAGCACTTGTTGCAGTAGCCGAGACCGGTGAAGTAGGCGGTGCTTCAATTGCAAAGTATGAGCTTTCAATTCCCGCAGCAGGCACATACTATCTCGGTAGCACGGATAGCGGTATTAACCTCTACTACATTGCAGTAGTTTACGGTTTAGAAGAACCCGCACACGAGTGTGAGAGCATATGCGCAGAGTGCGGAAAGTGCACAGACGCAACATGTGAAGATGCAGCTTGCTCCGAAAAGTGCCAGGGTCACTATGTATTCGAGACAGGAGAATATCTCAATTACGCAGGTAACGATTGCTACACATTCGACCGCGAGAGCTATCTTGAGAGCATCAACGTTACATATGCAAACGTAAGCACAAACACATATCAGAATATCAATGCTTGGATCAAGGATAAAGCAGAGGGACATGCGACTCTTAAGCTTTATATCGTTAATAACGGTGCTGAAACAGTTAATATAACTGTTAAGCTTGAGGCTGCAGGCACAGGTCTTGGCGAGACTAAGGCTACAGTTGAAGCAGGTCAGATTTCAGAGGTAGTACTTGACTTCGTAGGTGCTCCCGAGCTTCTCTATTTCTTCATTGATAGCGGTTGGTCAGAGGCTAATACCACTCACGCAGGTGATATCACTATCCGTGGCGTTCGCTTTGTTGGTGAGGCGGGTTCCGGTGACGTTATTATTCCCGAAACAGGCGAATACCTCAACTATCAGGGAAATGATTGCTACACCTTCGACAACGTGAGCTATCTTGAAAGCATCAATGTTACATATACAAGCGTAAATACCAACACTTGGCAGAACATCAATACCTGGGTACAGGATAAGGCTGCAGGCAAGTCCGTTCTTAAACTTTACATCAAGAATAACGGAGAAGAAGCGGTTAAGGTAACGGTTAAGCTTGAGGTTTCAGGTGCAGGCGTTGGCGAAACCAAGGTTCAGGCAGAGGCAGGTCAGATGATCGAGGTTGCACTTGAATATGCGGGCGAGGCTGATCTTATCTTCTTCTTCATTGATTCGGACTGGTCCGAGGAAACAACAACTCACGCAGGCGACATCACAATCTCCGGCGTTCGCTTTGAATAATTTTTCAGCATTGATTTTGAGTGATCTTAAAATGGGTAATTCAAAAGTTCGCTGAAGCAAAAGTATAAACAATGCAAAGCGGCTACATAATGTGGCCGCTTTCTATTTCTCTCATTAATAGGAGATTAATATGAACAGAAATAAAAAAAGCGTTATAGGTATTTCAATAGGCATGGCGGTGCTCCTAATATTCTCTGTTGCCCTTAACGTTTTATCGCTTACAAAGTTTGATAATATCTTTGAAAAATTCTTCGGTTCAACCGAAACCTCTCTTCGTGGAGATACCTTGGGTGCAGATGTAGATTACTATAAAAGTGATTTTTCATCCGCTGCTGAGCTTTATGAATACGAGGAGAAAAAGGTAGCGGAAATTGCTGAAGAAGGAATTACACTTCTCGAAAATAACGGCATTTTACCCCTTAATGTGGGAACAAAACTTAGCATTTTTAGTCATTCTTCGGTAGATTTGGTAAGTGGTGGATCGGGTTCAGGTTCGGGCTCGTTTGAACTTACAAAGGATTTGAAGGAAGGTCTTGAAAATGCAGGCCTCGTTGTTAACGACACTCTTTGGGATTTTTATAAGAGTGGCGCAGGATCAAAATACAAAAGAGGCATAGGTGTTGTAAATTACGGTGCGGACTTAGATTGGTCCATAAACGAATGTCCCTTAAACGTTATTACATCAAACAGCGGTGTTATGTCCTCTCTTGAAGGTACTGTAGCAATGTTCGTTCTCTCACGTACAGGAGGTGAGGGAGGCGATGAAGCTCGTGATATGGCAGCGTTTGGGGGTGAGTCGGGAAAACACTATCTTGAGCCGGATAAAACCGAGCTTGAGATCATCTCGTATCTTAATGATAACTTTGATGACGTAATAATTCTCGTAAACTGCAATAATGCCATTGAGCTTGGCTGGATCTCCGACTATGAGAATATCAGCGCGGTTATCAATTTCCCCGGTTCGGGCAGAACGGGTACATACGGTCTTGGCTATATGATGACCGGTATTGATGCAAACGGAGAGGAGATATCTCCCTCAGGTCACCTGGTTGACACTTGGGTTTACGATAATTTTTCTTCTCCCGCAATGCAGAATATGGGAGATTTCCAGTTTGACGGAACAGATTATTACTATGTAAATTACTCCGAGGGTATCTACGTGGGTTACAGATATTATGAAACCCGTTACGAAGATATTCTTCTCGGCAGAGCAAATACAGGTGACTATGATTACAGCAATATTGTAATTTATCCCTTCGGTTACGGCCTTTCGTACACCGAGTTTAGTTGGAGCGATTTTTCAATGTCGAGTGCCGATGCAAATGGTAATATTAACGTTTCCGTAAAGGTGACAAACGTTGGCGCACGCAGAGGAAAGGATGTAGTTCAGATATATGGTCAAGCACCGTATCTTGGAAATGTTGAAAAGTCCTCTGTAGTTCTTATTGGATTTGCAAAAACCAATGATCTTGAACCCGGTGAGGAACAAACTATTACTGTGACTGTTAACCTCAAGGATCTCACATCTTACGATACGTCTGCAAATGGCGGTAACGGTGGCTATGTGCTTGACATAGGTAATTATTATATTACAGCCGCAAGCAACGCTCATGAGGCTATCAATAATATTGTGTCTAAAAAGGATAACGCCGAGGCGTGTGATATTGATTATTCAAAGATGGTAGCGGGCAAACAGGATGACAGTTCATTTGTAAATACCGAAAACGTGGTGGGAATTCATGTGCAGACTCTTTATGATTCAACCACTTACTCTGTAGCCGCCGAGGGACTTGCTACCGTATCCAATCTATTTAGCGATGCTTCCTTGGCTGATGCTAAATATCTTTCCAGAAGTAATTGGACTATGATGGATAATAACGGTCTTCGTTACGGCTATATTTCCGACGTTGTAAGCCGTGCTGAGGTTGGAGGAAAACAGTTCCGTGCCGAAGCAAGCAAAGAACTTGTGGATGCTATGAAATCCTTCTTCTCCTTGAATCCCAATGAGGGGCAGGAGATAGTTAACGTTACCTTCGGTGCAGAAAACGGCGTTGATCTTATTGATCTGCGCGGCTTGCCTTACGATGATCCCCTCTGGGAGGATCTCTTGGATCAGATTGATTACAAGGAACTGTCCAAGCTTATTGACGAGTGCGGATATTGTTCTCCCGAGGTTGAGTCTATGAATAAGCCCAAGGTTACCGACCTTGACGGACCGGCGGGACTTAACGATATTATTGCTCACGGCTCTATGCCTATTGGAGATGGTCTTAGAGCTATGACTTGGCCTACGCAGTATATGCTTGCTTGTACCTGGAACGTAACACTCGCAGAAGAAATGGGCAAGGGTATTGCCGAGGATGGACTTTATTCCAAAACTGTTGGTTGGTACGGACCCGGTATGAATATTCACAGAACTCCTTTTGCGGGCAGAAACTTTGAGTATTATTCCGAGGATGCTTTCCTCTCCGGTATATTTGGTAAAGCAGAAGTAAACGGTGCGGCACAAAAGGGTATGTACGCCTTCATTAAGCACTTCGCTCTTAACGATCAGGAAACTCACCGTGACGAGCGCGGTCTTGCCACCTTTGCAGAGGAACAGGCTATACGTGAAATTTATCTTAAGCCTTTTGAAATGACTATTATCAACAACAACGTTGAGATATTCTACAACGAGGCTATTAAGAATAATAACGGAGATATTATAGGCTACGAAAAGAAGACAACAACCGTTCCCGCGGCTACCGCGATTATGACATCCTTTAATCGAATAGGTGCAACTTGGGCCGGCGGTCACTATAATCTCGTTACCGGAGTTCTCCGCAATGAGTGGGGCTTTAACGGATTCGTTCTCACCGACTATGAGGTAGGTGCAGGTAAGGGATCGTATATGGATACCCTCCAGACTCTCGGAGCGGGCGGCGACGGTAAACTTAAGACTGTAGGTATGGATGCACTCTTTGGCTTCGACATTTCTAAGCATCCCGAGTATCAAGGATACGGCAGAGATGCGGCTCATCACATACTCTATACCGTTGTTAACTCCGCGGGTATGAACGGATTCGTTCACGGTGTTGAGTTTGTTAACGCCTTTGCGTACTATAAGATAATTCTCATCGTGTGGGATGCTTTTGCGATTCCTATGCTGATTTGGATGTGTACTCTTATACACAAGAAGCTGCGTGTTCTATATGTTGAGGTAAATCCAAGTGAAATGTCAGAGTCTGATGAAGATAACGAATAAGACAACTTAACTTTACAAAAAACATTAACGTATAATCTATGAAAAAAACCAAGCTGAGCTTGTGCTTTGCTCTTAATGGAGCGTTCGCATCAAACTTAGCTTGGTTGTTTTTTTGATTTGAATGGAATTTTAATATACTTTGCTAATGCGGTGTATTAGGGGTTAAGTGTTGTTTTTCTGCGGAATGGCGATCTTGATGTCAAACCAATTGTTATCGGTGTTGATATAAACAGCACCGTCATAGCGATTGGCTGTATATCTTATACTCTTGATTCCATAGCCATGATATTTTTCATTGCGCTTAGTGGTAAGAAAATTATCTCCTTCTGTTCTTAGCTCTCCCTCAAAATAGTTTTCTATTCTGATCATAACAAAATCGTTTACTTGAGAAACCGTAATATGAATCAGTCGTTTCTCTTTGTCCGAAATGTTCATAACCGATTCGATGGCGTTATCAAGAGCGTTTCCAAAGATATTACAAATATCAACGACATCCATAAAATCAAGCAGTCTTCCATCTGCTACGCTGGTCATAGTTACACCGTGCTTATAGCAGTAGAGACTTTTACTCGTTAGTATGGTGTCAAGAACAGCGTTGCCGGTTTTATTTTGAAGTTCAAAGCTTTTTATATCGTTTTCTATTTTATCAAGAAACATATTGCGCTTGTCCGCATCCTGCTCGCTGCGCAAAAAATTGATTTGATGCTTCAGGTCGTGATATCTCATGTTTATCGCTTCAATACTCTCGCGGGATTGCTTGTATTGCTGATATTGTGTCTGCAGAGTCTTTTGCACCGCCTCAAGCTCCCTGATTACGGAATTGTTTAAACAGGATAGGTAATGGGCATAGAGAAGTAAAAGACCTGCAAGGTCAACGAGAGTTCTGATATTTGCAATCTCGCGATGATATGCTCCCGCAACACCTTCGTCGGTAACAAATCTTAGGTTACTGAATCCAAATACAATTATTCCGATGAACAGAGCGGTAAACCAATCTTGATTGGTGATATTCAGACGATCGATGTTCTTTGTGCGTTTCCCGAGAATATTGTATTCAATAAACATAAAAGAACCGTAAACTGCAATTAGAATAAGCAGTCCCGCCCACCAAGGCATTTTAGTAATGTCAGAAAATGCGTAATTAACAATTTGCCACTCAAATGATGCGATGAACTCCGCGGCCGAAAATGATAGCACAGCGTAGTAAACGCATTCGTAAAATTTTCTTTTAGTGCAAAGATGAATAAAAACGGTAATTGACATAAATGCAGTCAACATACACGGGATCCAAAGCCAAATTACAATAGTAGCCGTCAATTCCAGAAATGCGATAAGTATGCCAAGATACAGAGCGGAAAAAACAAGAAGCCTGGATTTGTCAATTTTTGGCTTAAGTAACATGATCATCATAATGCACGATAACCATTCCGCCAGGGCTGTATATAGTCTCGGTATATCCGGTATTGCGTTACCACTCATTTGATCACCTCGTCCCAATATTGAACTAAAGCTTCCATAAAGGCTTTTTTACGTCCGCGGCTTAAGGGGAGAACCTTTCCTCCTTTAAGCTTGGCACATCCGTCACTGAGGCCGTCTACCTGTTGCAAATTGATAAGATACCATTTGCTTCCGCGGAAAAAGTGTAGCTCTTGCAGAGCTTGCTCGGTGTCCTTCATGGTTCCGTATGATATGTAGTCGCCCGATGAGGTATGATAAATAATATCGTGACCCTGACTTTCGATGTAACAAATGGAGTTAACGTCCACTCTGACCGTGCCGCCTTTGATCGGGATAACCACGCTTTTTTGTTCGCGCTTTTTCATACGGTTTATAGCTCTTAAAAGTCTTTGAGAAAAGGCAAAATATGATACGGGCTTCAGTATGTAGTCGAGAGCCTCAACCGCATAACCCTTAATGGCATATTGTGGCATATTGGTAATGAAAATAATTACTACTTCTTTATCAACCTTGCGAATTTCCTCGGCCGCTGACATACCATCCATAAAACTCATTTCTACGTCCATAAGAATGATATCAAATTGCGACTGATAGTCTTCAACTATTGCATCTCCGTCAAAATAAGTAGAAATATCAAAGCTTTCCGAAAACTCGGACTCATACCGTTTAAGATATTCCTTTAGCTGCTCGGAGTAGGTGTTATCGTCCTCTACAATTGCTATTTTAATCATATGGGTTACCCTTTTTCAATCGTCTGATTTTTTAAAATCTTATTGAATTTAGCGGTGTTCGAAAGATTCTTGACAAAGTTTAAAATAAGTCCGAATATGCCCTTGAAAAAGTGACCGTTTACAATGGATAAAATGTTGTCTACCATATCTTCGGACACCATGCCGCAGGACATTTTTGCAATAGCTCGGAAGGGCATGTTATAGATAAAAAGAATGTTTAGATCAGGCTTGCCTTTTGCTTCTGACTTGTTTTTTAGTGAAGTCAATATTTTATACAATAGTCTTGCAACTATACTTTTTGCATAGTATAGTTGACATATTGCATCGTTTTTGCTAATTTCTCCGTTCCAAGCACCGTCGGGAATATCTCTTCCGAGTAGTTTGGCGTAGTCATCGCTTGAAACGTTGATTATATTTGCCAAGCGATAGCACTCGGGAGCATCGTCATTTGCTAAGCGACCTTCTTTATGAACGGCTATGCTTAGCACTTTGGAAAGTGCAGACTTAGCAATTATGATATCATAGTCGCCATCTTCGATTTGCCAGGAATTTGATTTCACATCAAAATAGCGGAATGTATATTCATCAAAGTCTATTCGTACTTTCTTCGATTCACCCGGCTCAAGGTAGGTTTTCGCAAAGCCGCGCAATTCTTTATTAGGACGGTAAACACCGCTATCTTTAAGAGCGATATACATTTGAGATATCTCTGCGCCGGAACGATCACCGGTGTTTGTTAGCGTAAATTCCACCCCGAGATCATCTATTGTTAGATCGCTGTATTCAAAGCTCGTATATGAAAGACCATAGCCAAATGGGTAGCGTACCGGGATGTTGGCTGTGTCATAATATCTGTATCCTACGAACAGACCTTCACGATATTCCGAGGTGCGCTCCTTTGATGGGAAGTATGGTGTGGACGGAGCATCTTCAAGAGAAAGAGGCCAGCTTTCATTAAGCTTTCCGCTCGGGTTGATTTTGCCTAAAAGGGCGTTTATCATTGCACTTGCCCCCGCCTGACCGCCAAGATAGCCGTGGATTGCTGCTCTGTATGTAACAGGAGAAGGAATAACGAAGGGCGCACCGCCCGAAAGCACCAAGACGACGTTAGGATTAACGCTTGTTACACTCTTGATGAGAGTCTTCTGACTTTCGCTAAGCTCCATATGGAGTCTATCCATTCCTTCGCTCTCAAGGATTTCTTCAAGGCCGACACATAGGAGGATAACATCCGCTTTTTTTGCCAAATCTATAGCACGGTTTATCATATCATGATTAGGCTTGAGATCGGTTCTGTCATATCCTGCCTCAATGCCTATTACGTTCATTTTTACATCCTCTGCGCAGCCGAACAAGGTGTCGAGTGCGGTGGGATTAACCTGCGACGAACCCGCGCCTTGGTAACGCGGTGTGATTGCAAAGTCGCCGATGATGGCGATTTTTTCTTTGCCGCTGATGGGAAGAATACCATCGTTTTCCAAAAGAACAATGCTTTCTTCAGCACATTTTCTTGCGATCTCGTGATGTGCTTTTTGATCAAAGCTCTTTTCTGACTTTGCTACAGCATCTGCGGTAGATTCGATCACCGAGAGAAGCTCTGCTATCCTTTGATCAAGGACACTTTCGTCTATTTTTCCTTCTTTTACTGCGTTTATAAGACCGAGTGCACAGTCCGCTCCTGGAGCGGGCATGACTAAGTTAGATCCTGCGCGTACGCCCTCTGTGTGATCGTTGTCTGCACCCCAGTCGGTCACTACAAATCCATCAAATCCCCATTCATCTCTGAGAATTTTTGTTAGTAAATGACTATTTTCATTTGCATAAACGCCATTTATCATATTGTAAGATGACATAATGGATTTTGCGCCGCCTTCTTTAACTGCGATTTCGAAGCCGGTAAGATATATCTCTCTCAGCGTTCTTTCATCAACGACAGAGTCCATAGACATTCTGCGAAGCTCTTGAGAATTTACTGCAAAATGTTTGGGACAAGCAGCTACTCCGTTTTCCTGAATTCCTCTGATATATGCTGCTGCCATCTTGCCAGAGAGATATGGATCTTCCGAGAAATATTCAAAGTTTCTTCCGCACAGAGGGCTTCTCTTAATATTGAGTCCCGGGCCGAGAACTACGTGTACATCGCTTGATGATGCCTCCTTACCGAGAGCGCGTCCAAGTTCTTCTCCAAGCTCAACATTCCATGAGTTTGCCATAGTAGCTGCGGTAGGGAAGCAGGTTGCGGGGATAGATTCGTTAAGCCCCAAATGATCAGCGGCTCCAGCCTGCTTTCTCATTCCGTGAGGGCCGTCAGCGAGAAAAATTGCAGGGATATTCGCATGGCTGATTTCTTTGGTTGTCCAAGTTGTAGCACCTTGCAAGAGAGCTGCTTTTTCTTCTAAGGAAAGTGTTTTTATCCGCTCGAGTATCTTCATATATACCTCCGATATTTTATTTTTGCGCCTTTGATAAGCTATGCAAAAGAAAGCTTATCACAAAAATTATATCAAAAATAAGCAATAAGTATGGGAACGAGTCATAAAAAGTCTATAATTTAGCACAAACCGTGTGAAATTAGGATTAAAACATACATTATAGTCTTATTTTACCATATAATGCGTATTTTTTCAACCGTTATTGTGCAAAAACAACCTTGGAAACTCAGTGTCTTAATGTTGTTAGCTTCAAGTCGCGTATAATAAAGAATTTGTTATGCGTATTGCGTGATAAATATTATTTGTGAAATATTTACTAAATAAAGCATTTTCTTTTGGTGATTTTTTCTTTATTTTTTGCTTTTTACAAAGTTTTTATCACGTTCCTATTGTGTATAATTTTCTAATATGATAAAATATTTTGAAATTATTTATACTTTTGAAAGGAAATAATTATGACATCCACAAAAAGATCGCTTTTGATTAGTGGTATCTCACTTGTGCTGTGCTTTGCTATGCTTCTTGGTTCTACATTTGCATGGTTTACAGATATAGCAGTGAGCAATGGTAACATTATTCAGACGGGAAACCTGGACATTGGTATGTACTGGTCTGAAAATAACGCAGATTGGCATAATACCGAGGGCATAGGTGCCAATCCTATTTTTAGCTATAACAAATGGGAGCCCGGCTACACCGAGGTTCGTTACATTAAGGTAACAAATGACGGTAGCCTTGCATTCAAGTATCAGATGCTCCTCAGCCCCAACGGAGAGGTTGGCAGACTTGCTGAAGTTATTGACGTTAGTTATGACGTTGTAACAGGGAACGACAGCTTTATTGCCCCTACTTCCAAGAGCAGCATGGGCAGTCTTAGAACTGTTGGTACGCTTAAAGATCTCATTAATAACAACGGTTCGGTTGCAGGAGGCGTTCTTCTTCCCTCAACTCTGACCGAAGAAGGCTATTATTCCGGTGAAATTGTAATTTGTGTTGCATTCCATATGCAGGAATCTGCAGGCAACGAGTATCAGGAAAGCTCTATTGGCACCACGTTTGACATTAAGCTGTATGCAACTCAGTTTGACTTTGAGTCCGACAGCTTTGACAATGGTTATGACGATGAGGCGACGTGGCCCGAGATACCTTCGGTCGGCAACAGCGCTTCTGCAGACGTTGAAACTGATGCGAACGGTAATGTTGCAGCAGCAACAACCATAAGTGGCGAAGGCATGAGTGCTTCTATTCCCACAGGTGTAAAGTTAGCTAACGGTGCAAGTAAGCTTACTCTTAGTGTTAATACTGTAGATGAGTCTGCAGCTAACGTTGCAGTTTCTGATGGCGAAAATATTCGTTCTATTGACGTACATATTGACGGTGTAGCAAGCGATAACACCGTTCCTATGGCAATTACTATTACCGAGGCGCTTCCCGTTGGTCTTAACCTTGGTAACTTTACTCTTCACCACGTTGAGAATGGCAATACTGTTGCTATGACTCTCCTTGCTGATGGTGAGACTCCTGTACACAACAACTTCAGCTACGATCCTGCCACAGGTGACGTAGTTCTTTATCTTGCGTCCTTCTCCGAAATCGCTCTTGTAGCAGGAGAAGCGGTATGGAAAGGTATATATGACTATTCTTGGTACAGTGCCAATGCCGATGTTTATTACATCGCCAACGCAGACCAGCTCGCAGCTTTCGGTGCGATTGTTGGCGGTATGAACGGTCAGACGCAGGATTCCTTCACGGGTAAGACTGTAAAGCTTATGGCAAACATCAACCTCGGCGACTACGAGGATGCTAACACAAACGTTATCTTCTACCCCATCGGTTACTACTACAACAGAGATGATTCCGCTCCTTACAGCACCGTTTACTCCTTCAAGGGTACCTTCGACGGTGACGGCCGCAAGATCTCTAACTTCTACCAGAATACCTGGGAGATCAAGGGCGACTACGATGGCAACTACTACAAGGATGCAATGGGTCTCTTCGGCTACGTTGTAAACGGTACCATTAAGAACCTTACCGTTGATCACTTCAGCTCCGACGGTGAGTTTACTCCTACCGGCGTAATTGCGGCTTATGCTTGCAACTCCACGTTTGAGAACATCGCAATCACCAACTGTAACCCTCGCGTTTACAACACCGGTAACGGCGGTATCGTAGGTATCGGCGGTAACAGTGATGATCCCGATTCGTACAAGCTTACATTCACAAATATTACTATTGACAATACCAACAAGATCACCTCTCTTTGGGGCTCTTGGGATACCGCTTGCGGCGGTCTTGTCGGTATGTTCCGCGGCGCAGGTCACGTTAAAATGACTAACTGCCACGTTGGCGCGCAGATCGACGTTTATAACGACGTATGCGGTAACTATCAGTACTATTGGTACAGATACTCGGGTATGCTCATCGGTACTAACAAGAATATGTACACCGATGATCAGGGCTACACCGTTCCCGAGACAGATAAGTTCGAGGCAACCGGTTGTACCGTTCATTTCGGTGATTGGAACAACTATTACTATTGCGAGCTTGTCGCAAACTCTCTTGCATCCTACACTCACGATCATCAGTTCTCGAGACTGACCGAGATCGCAAGTCTCTCCGAGATCAAGAACGGTGACAAGTGGACAAAGACCGGTAACTTCCTTCTTATCGAAGGTGACACCAAGACCTGTTACCACATTGTTAAGGATGCAAACGGCAACCTTGTACAGCATAAGCACGAGGATGAAGGTTATGAGGAAGTCGGTGGCGAGACCGTGCTTAAGGAAAATAACCAGATAGTTTATCTCCCCTTCAACCAGCTCTTCACCGGTTACGGTTGGGGTGTAAAGCACGTTCCTATTTACAACGATGAAACTCAGAACCCCTTCAAGGGCGTTAAGATCCTCGACAGAGAGGCTGACTCGGTTGAAAAGTTCGAGGGCAGAAGATTTAATAGAGAAGTAACCGCAGACGGAATAGTTATCAAGGAAGGTATCCTTGGCTCTCCCGTCAGCGGCAGACATTACAAGCTCAATCACCTCTTCAATTATCTTGAATCCTCGAACGTGCGTGTGCTTGACGGCGCTATAACAATTACCGTAACCAATCTTGATGAAAACGGTAACGTAACTGCAACACTTCAGCGTGATCCTAATAATTGGGGAGACAGTGTACTTACATTCTCCGGTGGTGGTAGAATAAGACTTACTATTCAGGATTACTACTACTGCACTCCTACCTCCATTGAAATTGAGGTTAGAAACTATCCCTCGGGAAGCAAGATTCGTAACTTCACCTACGATGGATTTGCTAACGACCACGATTATCACTTCAACGCACAGGCAGACCATATTACAAACGGTAAGCACGGTGCATACGAATTTGACTTCGGATACGGATATGAAATTCTCGACTATGCACATAAGCTCGACAGTAAGGGATCAATTAAGTTTACCGCTCCTGTGGATGGAATATTTACAATTGGATATGCGTCTCAGAACGTAGGTTCCGGAATTAAATACACTGTTAACGGTGGATCGGCAAAAGAGCTCGACAGAATTAACGAGCCCTTTGAGCTTCACGTAGTACAGCTTAATATGGAAAAGGGAAAGACCTACGAGTTCACAAGAGTTACCAGTGAATGTGGTATTTACTACGTTGGATACGTTCCTAAGGAATCCATTCCTAATGATCACACCCATACTTACTATGATGAAACCACTGCAACCTGTACACAGGGCGGTCAGTTGGTAGAAATATGTCTTGTTTGCGGACATAAGGAAGCAGCTGTTAACGTTGGTAAACTTGGTCATGATTTAGCATACGAGCCCGGTTATGAGGAAACTTGTACGGATAACGGTAAAACAGCTGGTTATTATTGCACAAGATGTGACCACGTAGAGAGTGGATGTGAAACGATTAAGGCGCACGGTCACAACTATGTGAACGGTTTCTGTCACTGTGAAGACGAAGCATGTCACCAGCCTCAGAGTATCAATAACATCTTAAGCGAGGTTCTGTTCTCCACAGGAAACGCCAACGATTACTCTGATTACGGTACAAATTCCTTCTTCCAGCCCCACGGTAGCTGCGATATGAGTAACGATAAGAAATATCTTATTATGAAGACGGATTCTTTGGGCAACAACGCATATATAGAGTTCACTGTTACTCAGGCTGTAACCTTCTACGTTAAGGTTTCCTCTACCGGCAGAGAAAATATTTCTAAGTTTGTTCTCAGAAATGTTGACGGTACTCAGGAAACAAATATCAATTCCGTATTCCATCCCGATGATGCAACTATTCACGTTGAAGGCGTAAGCGGACATACCTTGGTTTACACTCTTGAGGCGGGAACATATCGTTTCTATTGCACATCGACGGATCGTGTTGGTCGTGTAATGGCTATGACGGTTTCTAAAGATGTGATTGAGGTAAATAATTAATAAGCAAATTCAACAAATAAAAAAACACGCACCTTTAGTGGTTGGTGTTAGGGATTGAAATGTCCCTGAAAGAATCGGCATAGTCGTTAGGAATAGCGGCTATGCCGATTTTTCATCTTTGTTTATGGTCTGCAAAGGAATTTCTCGTATGCAGTTATATATGATTTTGATACGTTGAACACGCTGTCCGTTAACCTTTTCTGCCTTGTAGACATAAATCTTTTCTACAAACTCACGGATAATTTCTGCTGTGAGTTCCGGGATTTCGGTATACTTTCGCACCAAACTGAGGAAATGCTCGGTATTGAGTGTATTTTCTTTTTCGGTTGTAATTACGGTACGAAGTTCCAATACCCTCTGCTCAATAACAGCAGAAATCCTTGGCAGACTCTATTCAGATCTTAGACGAAACGGGAGAACACTTTTTGTAGAGGAAAAGTGAGAGGGAGTTTCACTTGGAACTATACATACTTTGCATAGATTAGTAAGAGCTATTTTTAAGAAAGCAGTTCTTACCGGAGTAGCCGATTGCGTCGTGTTTTTTAGATTCAATGCTTGATGCGTAGTACCTGCGCCAAAAGAGAGTGGCAATCACTTAAAGGTGTGGTTGCCACGCTCTTTTTGCGCGTTTTAATTATTGGTTAACGTAAAAGTAATACGGGGGTTATACGATGATGATGTCGATAGACTTATCCTTGATGGTTATAGTCTCAACGGGTACGTCAATACGGACGTCATCGCCGTTGTTTCCGTCGTACTCTGCTATTAATTCCTGCCCGTAAACGTCTATTACGGCGTATTTTGTGTGACCGTAGTCGAGCGTCTTAAGAACCTTTCCGGTCAGTACACCGTCAACGTAGGAGCTACTCTTGGATACCTTGACATCCTTTGCGTCAAAGATGTATTCAAGAGGTGTATGGAATATCTTGTTGCCCTTGCATGCAAAGAGCTTTTCGCATATACCGTCGGTCGGCTTGAGCTTTGCGCTGCCTATGCTCATATAGAAGTCGTAGAGCTTCTGAGCCTTGTTCTTCTCCTTGATGAAAATGCCGTTAAGAGTATTCATCAGGCGAAGAGGGGCAACGCCGACGGATGGGATAGATACCTTGGTGAAGTCGATATCGAAGCTGACGTCATCACCGATTTCGAATCTCGCCTCTCCGTCTTCAAGAGAGAAGAGAGTGATGTCATCTGCTCGGAGGAAGTAAAGAGTCAAATTCTCGATTTTTTCGCACCATTGCACCTTAGCTTTTCCGAGTCCGCTGCCGAGCGTAAGTGCGCTGATAGGCATAGTAACTTCGCTGCGCTCGGAGTTTTGGCACTTGATAGCCTCGGGGAGAGGGAACCGCTGAGATGCGAAGAACATTTCGCCGTTGCAGATTCGAGCATTGATGATATTTTCCTCGGGGATTCTTCTTCTGATGCTCTTTTCGGTTTCCTTGTCGAATACGTGGAACTTCTTTCTCGATATTTCAATATCTATAATATCACCGCGACGCACGGATATGTCCGCACTCGCCTTGATGATGATAGCACCCTCGGCGGCATCGGGTGTATCGAGATTAAGATTGGCATAGATGAGAGTCTCGCCACCCAAAACCTCGACAACGCTTACGATAGCTCTTGCGGGAGACCACGCGCCGTCATCGGAATTTGCATCGTTCTTGATTCTGACGTCATCAGGTCTGATACCGAATACGATATTGTGATTTCCGTCCATGTACTTTACAGGCACCTTATCCGCCAGTATGTAGCTCATATCTACGTTAGTGCCGCAGTCAAGAGAGAATCTTACGTTATCTCCGTCCTTCATTACAGTACCGTCAAAGAAATTCATCTGCGGAGTGCCTATGAATCCTGCGACGAACATATTGTCGGGGAACTTATAGAGATTTATGGGCGTATCGATCTGCTGAACGTATCCGTCCTTCATTACCACGATTCTCGTTCCCATAGTCATAGCCTCAATCTGATCGTGTGTAACGTAGATAAAGGTTGTGCCGAGCCTTTCGTGAAGTCTGGATATCTCGGCTCTCATTGCCGAGCGGAGCTTGGCGTCGAGGTTTGACAGGGGCTCATCGAGGAGGAACACCTTAGGATTGCGAACTATGGCACGGCCGAGAGCAACACGCTGGCGCTGACCTCCCGAGAGTGCCTTGGGCTTTCTGTCAAGATATTCGGTAATGCCGAGTATCTGTGCCGCCTCAGTTACCTTCTCGTGCACCTGGTCGTTAGGCATACGCATAGTGCGAAGAGAGAACGCCATATTCTCATAGACGCTCATGTGAGGATACAGAGCGTAGTTCTGGAATACCATCGCGATGTTTCTGTCCTTGGGCTCGAAATCGTTTACTATTTCGTCATCTATACGCAATTCGCCTGCGGTGATCTCTTCGAGTCCCGCAATCATACGTAAGGTGGTGGATTTGCCGCATCCCGAAGGGCCTACGAATACGATAAACTCCTTGTCCTCGATATCCATGCAGAAGTCGTTGACGGCCTTTACCCCACCGTCATAGACCTTGAAAATATGTTTAAGTGACAAATTTGCCATAATACTTCTCCTTATTTAAAGATCGCTATGGATTGCGGCGGCATAACGAGTGCGCCGTTTTCATCAAAGGTGAATTTACCGTCTGTGGCGTATAGCTCGCCAACGAGCTCTGTAAATCCGAGAGTTTCCTTGTCTAACGTTACAGTCTGCTCAAATGTATCCATATTGAAAACAATAGTTAACTTTTCGCCATTATATTCCTTAGTAATGACGCATATGTAATTATTCTGTCCGTCGGGATAATAAGTAACTGTACCTCTGGCTATAGCAGGGAAACGATTGCGAAGCTCCATAGCCTCCTTGTAATAATTCAGAATACTGCCCGCGTCCTGCTGCTGCTCGGCAACGGAGGGGTAGTAATAAGAGGTATCGTCTACAGGCGTGTTTTCGGGGGGAAGATAGCAATGTCCCTCGTAAATGTTCTTTGCCTGCCATTTCATAGCGATACGTTTTGCGGGGTCGGAATTGTTTCCGCCCTTGCTGATCATACCGATTTCTTCGCCGTAGTAGACGAACGTGCCTCCGTTCATCATTGCCAGGACTCCCGCAGCCATTTTGACGTTATCCTCGCCCGGCATAAAGCTACCCGGACGCATAGTATCGTGATTGCCGAGGAAGGGGGCGAGAATTGCATCGCCGTAGGTTTCCTGCAGACCCATAAAGAGCTCGCCGAGTGTTTTTCCGCTGCTCTGCTTAACCGCCGTCGCGATAGTTCCGCCTGCCTGAGATCCTGTGAAGAGGAAGAAGCTGTCACATCCGCTCTCATAGTAACGGTCGATGGTAAAGTCGCTGCCTACCCATGCCTCGCCGACGATGTAAGCTGTGGGCTTTATCTTCTTTGCCTCTGTGTTGAGCCAGGAGAGAAAGTCGATATTACTTTGAAGATTACCCGTATAGTAGCTGGTTACAGCGTCGAGTCTGAAGCCGTCTACGTTATAGTCGGTGAGCCAGAAATCCATTATGCTTATGATTTCGTTTCTGACGTTTTCGCTATCGAGATTGAGATCGGGCATTCCGCTCCAAAACTGTCCCTCGTAGGAATACTTAGTGCCGCTTACGCTGTGATAGGCGTTGTTATCGGTTATTCTAAAGTTGTAAAAATCACCGTATTCGCCGCCGGGTGCACCGTTTTTGCGTATGTACTCGCACGCCTGCAAGAACCAAGGGTGGCTGTTGCTGGAATGGTTTACAACGAGGTCGATTATTACCCTGATACCGCGCTTGTGCGCCTCATCCACGAGATTTTTGAAGTCCTCGAGAGTGCCGTAGTCGGGATCGATGGCATAATAATCGGTTACGTCATACTTGTGATAGGTGGGCGAGGGATGTATGGGCATAAGCCATATTCCGTTGAAGCCCATTTCTTTAACGTAGTCGAGCTTTGCCGTGACTCCGTTAAGGTCTCCTATGCCGTCGTTGTTTGTGTCATAGAAGCTGTGGACGAATATCTCGTACCAGTTACGGTACTTGTCGTCTATAATGTTGAGTGTCACCTCTTCACCGTCCTCACCGTTGTTGTTTCCTCCGTTTTTACAGGAAGCGAGGGTGGAAATCATAAGAGAGCAGAGAAGAAGGAGTGAAATGAGTTTTTTCATATATCCTCCTTAACCCTTTACCGCACCGCCGGTTACGCCCTCTACGTAGTATTTCTGAAGCCACATAAAGAGTCCGGTAATGGGTGTGGCAACGATTACCGCCGCCGCACAGAAGGTGGTGAAGTACTGCTGTATCATTTCTCTCTCGAGCCACTTGTACATACCGAGAGATACAGTATACATTCCTACGTCGGGAACACCCGCCATAATGTAGGATACGAATATATAGTCGCACCATGGAGCAATAAAGGAAATGAGTATAGTGTAGATGATAATTGATTTGCTAAGAGGTAGAATTACCTTATAGAAGGTTCTGAATCTTGATGCGCCGTCTATTCGCGCCGCCTCGTCAAGAGCTTTTGGTACGGTGTCGAAGAAGCCCTTTGCGATATAATAGCTGAGAGCGGCACCCGCGGAATAAACTATGATAAGACTTAGATGCGACTGATAGTTATTAGGGAGAATTACCTTCAAGAGGAAGTAAACCGCCGACATACTCATAAAGCCGGGGAACATACCGAGAATGAGCATAACGTTCATCATAGGCTTTCTTGCCTTGAACTTCATTCGGCTAAAGGCGTAAGCTACGGAAAGCACGAACAAGGCTGTGATTATGCAGCTGCATATCGCAATAATGAGAGTGTTTCCGTACCACTGAAGAAACTTTGTTTCGGTAAATAATCTCTTGTAATTGTCGAGCGTCCATTCTTGTGGGAAGAATGTCGGAGACCATGCACCGGGCTCTTTACGAAAGGATTGAATAAGAAGATAGATAAGAGGAATTATCCATATAATTGAGAGAATGGTGAGGACAATCTGTCCTACTGTATCTCCGAAAATTCTCCTAAATTTCATACCGCCACGGCGTTTCTTTTTTGGAGCGTTCTTTTCAAGCTCGGCTTCTAAACGGTCAATCTTCTCCCAGTTTGTAAACTCTTGTTTGTTTTCAATTGCGCAATTTTCGTTTTTTGTCTGATTACTCATTGGAAATTGTCCTCTCCTTTCACCGCCGAAGACTTGTTGTAAATAACAAGGCTGAACGTAGCGGAAATTATGAATACAATAATACCGATAACAGATGCAAGCTTGTAATTTCTGTCTGCACCGAGCGAGAGTTTGTATAGCCAGGTGATAAGAAGGTCTGTGCCTTTAGCACCGTCGGTATATAGAAGAATGTCTCCGGGGCCTCCGCCGCTTAGAAGATAAATAACTTTGAAGTTGTTTATATTACCTATAAATTGCGTGATCAAATAAGGACCTGTTACAAAGAGCATATAGGGGAGGGTAATCTTAAAGAAGCGGCGAGCACTGGATGCTCCGTCGATACGTGCCGACTCGTAAAGATCGTTAGGGATATTCATAAGAATGCCCGAGCACATAAGCATACTGTAGGGAACGCCTATCCACATATTTACGATTACTATACAAATACGTGTGGTATTGATATCAATACCGAACTTTAAGTGATAATCAAACAGATTCTCTATCATCTGCGTGATAATACCTCCGCCCGAACCGAGAATGCCGCCGCCCGTGTCGAGCATCTTGGACATAATCAGAAGCGATACAAACTGCGGAACGGCTATTGTGGCAACGAATAGGGTACGGTATAGTTTCTTTAACTTAATGCCTTTTCTGTTGATAAGTATTGCAAGGAGCATACCGAATACGTAGCTCGTAAAGGTAGCGAGAACTGCCCAGAGGAGCGTCCATCCGAGAACTCTCCAGAACGTCTGACCCAGCTTGGATTCTCCTACGAGCAAATCGCGGAAGTTATCGAAGCCTACCCATTGGAACAGGTTCTGCGGTACCTCGTGTCCTGCGTCGTAGTTGGTGAATGCTATGAGTATCATAGTCACAAGAGGAACTACGGTAAACATAAACAGACCTACCATGGGAAGCGACAAAAGTGTGATGTGGAACTTGTTGTCGAGCAGGTTGTTCACGTCACGCTTGAAGGACTGGGGCTTCTTGCGGATAATATGATATTGCTCAAGATTGTAGCTCTCCTTCGTTGAGGCAAGGTAGCACATGATGAAGAAGATGATTACAAACAGAGTGAGTATTCCATATAAAAGAATAAGGAAGGAGTTGTCACCTACGATTTTGTCGTAGATTCCCTCGTCCTCGTTCCAAAAATCGTGCGTCTCAACTCGGCCGATATTACCACCACCGATAAGATTTTCGAAGCACATAACGAGATATTTGCCGCCGAACATTACCATGTAAAGAACGAATGCAACCTCGAGAAGAAGATATATTACTCCGCGTACAATTTGACCGCGGCATAAATGACCAAGTCCTAAGACTAAGTGAGAAGATTTAGTAAGAGCGTTGCCGTGCCAAAAATTCAGTCCGAATTCCTTAAATCCACGCCCCACGCTTACAAAAAAGGCTATAATTGCCTTGTAAATTCTAATGAAAAAGTCTGCAATGCCTTTTCCTGTGTTTTTAAAAAAGCTGGAAAATTTATGGATGAACCTTTGCATGGGTGTCATCCTATAATAACCGAGATCCATTTATGACCTCCTTTACTGTTATTAAGATGGGGACTGCTGTATTACAACAGTCCCCGAAAGTAGATTATTTGGAAATTTCCGATACTACGGCATCCAGATATTCCTGGAGCGTTGCATCTGAGATATCCTTAAGCGTGTCTTGTTCCTTCATTTCGATGAAGGGGGTGATGAGTGCGCCCATGGGAGTCCAGTAGTTACCGGGAACACCCTTCTGTGCACGGCTGTATTTAGCCTGTTCCATTACTGCAGAGATAATAAGATCGTTCTGAACTGCTTCAGACTGAGCAACAACCTTGTTGGAGGGACCGAAGCCACGAGTCTCAAATCTGGTGAGCTGGTTCTGCTCGTTGGTGAGCCACTGAGCGAGCTTGTGAGCCTCAGCCTTCTGCTGGCTGTAGCCGTTTACGCCTATGAGCTTACAGCCCATGTAGGTAACAAGCTGCTTCTGCTCGCCGCCGATCTCAACGGTAGGAAGCTTGGATGCGCCGATGTTGTCACCGAGCAATTCCTTGATGCCCTTTGCGTTCCAGGTACCGGAAACTGCTGCTGCGATCTCAACGTTGCCGTTAGCATCAGGAGTAAGACCTGCAATGATCTTGCTATCGTCAGTCTGAATAACGAGAGCGGGATGATTTACGTACTTAGCAAGAGCCTTCATAACGCTGAGTCCCTGTGCGTTGTTGTAGTTAACGTCAACTGCGGTCTCTAGCATCTTGTTATCATATGTAACATTGTAACCAAGCTCGGGAATTGCGAAGAAGAAACTGGAGAGGTACCAACCGTCATCATTGAGCTTGAAGTGAACCTTCTTACCTGCTGCGTGAGCTGCATCGAGGAGGTCATCAAGAGTGTCGATATCGTCCTCACCGATAACAGACTTATCATAATAGAGGAAGAGGGTGTTATCCTCTGTGCAGGGGTATGCGAAGAGCTGATCCTCACCGTTTACGTTGATGGTAGCCGCGTCGATAGAGCCTGCAGAGTTGATTTCCTTAACGTTGGTTTCAATAGCACCGCCTACGCGCGCAAGTGCGCCGCCTGCATAGAGCTTATTGATCTGGTCGGATGCGAAGGAGAATACGTCGGGGCCGGAGGTTACGTCGTTGAGTACCTTATCAGCCGCGTCGCCTTCACCCTGTACGCCGAAGAGGAACTTATATTCCTTGTCGGGGTTAGCAGCTGCATATGCAGCACACATTGCCTTGAGCATTTCCTGATCTTCCTGAGATCCCCAAACAGTAAGGGTAATTCTTTCCTTCTGTTGGGTGCCGCCATTGTTGTCGCCATTATTATCGTTACCGTTTCCGCCGCCGCAAGCGACAAGAGCGAGACAAAGAACGAGCATAGCAGCAACTATGGCAAGTATCTTAAACTTTTTCATGTTTTTCTCCTTAAATAAGTTTGCGTTAAAAAGTGCGGGGCGAGGCAAAGCCCAACCCCGCAACGGATCAATCAAAATTAATTACTGCTTGGTAGCGATAACTGCCTCGCCGTCAAGAGTAATGGTGTAGGTACCGAGCTCAAGAATCATTACGTTGTCGCCGCCTGCTGCGCCGTACCAAGTAACGTTGCCTGCTTCGTCAACCTTAATAATCTTGATAGCGGAGATCTGATCTGCGCCGAGCCAATCAGCCTTGTCCTTCTCGGTCCAAGTGTACTCGGTGGAAACTACGCCGTCAACAACCTCGATGAGGTTCTGAGACTCTGCTCTCCAGGTGTCACCGTCGCCGATGGTACCAACGAGGTAGTAGCCCTCAAGCTTGGTAGCAACAACAGAACCGCCTGCGGAGTAGTCAGATGCATCGTTAAGAGTAAGAACAAGCTCATAGAGACCGTAGGACATGATCGCTACGTTGTCGCCGTTCTCGGGATTACCGAACCAGAGATCTGCATCCCAACCTGCATAGCCGTAAACAGCCTTGCATGCGCCAAGAATGCCGGCACCGTCCATCCAAGAGTGATTGGTATCAGCCTCGGTGAAGGTGTAGTATGCCTTATAGGTAGTGTCATTAACCTTCTCGAACTCTATGCCGGAACCACAGTTCCAGTAATCTGCGCCTTTTACAACGCCTGCAAGCCAGAAGGACTTAGCAACGGGAGTAACAACAGCGGTGTTGTTAGCAACACTGTACTCTACCTTGTAAACGCCTGCCTCAAGAGCGAGGTTATCAGAACCTGTGCCAAGAGTCCAAGGAGCGTCACCGAGTTCAGCATTGTTAACGCCGTACCAAGAGTCGGAAATCTTGTTATAGAGCTTAAGTTCTGCAGCCTCAGAAATGTTGAGGAGAATGGAGAAGTTTTCCTTAGTATCGTCGGGAGTCATCTTGTAGTCATCGCTAAGTGCCCAATCGGTTACGAAGGAGCCGCGAAGGTACATATCGTGAGTCTCAGCGAGAGGCTCTCTCTTCTCTATAAGCTCATAAGTGATCTTGTTGTCAGCGGGATGATCGGGATAAGTGGTGTAGATGATCTTGTAAACGCCGTCCTGACCCTCTGCAAGGAATACGTTCCAAGTCCAATATTCCTTATTGAACTCATCGTGACCCTCAAAGATCACAACGCCGTTCTCGTCCTTAACGGTTGCATACTTCTTATCAGCTGCAGTATATTCGTTGTTATCGTATCTGTTCACACCGTCAGCGTATTCAACGCCGGGAACGTAACCTATACCAACCTGACCGTCATATGTACCACCGTAGCAGATCTGGAATGCATCACCTGCGTACATAAGAATCTCGATCTCATATACGTTAGCGGTAGCGTTATCGGTCTTGGTCATTACAAGGTGAGCCTGAGAGTTGTCGTGATTCCAACCGCTCTGCTTCATATCACCTGTACCTGTACCGATGAGGTAGTATTCCTTTTCGTCAGCTACGTATATGTTGCTGGTGTACTTAGCGAAGATATCAGTATCTTCGTTGATTACTGTTTCGAAGTCGAAGGCAACGGAAAGGGATGCCTCAGCAAACCAACCGGTGAAGTCCTTTCCTTCGATTGCTGCGGGAGTCCAGGATGTAACCTTGGAACCCTTTTCTACTTTTTCTTCCTTAAGAAGCTTGCTTCCCTGGTACCAACATACGGTTACCTGGTTAGCGGTGGAATCGCCATTATCAGGCTGCTCAGGCTGCTCGCCGCCATTGAATAGCGAGCATGCGGAAAACGTAAGAGCAAGAACCATGATGAGTGCGATGATAGCTAAGAACTTTTTCATGTTTTTCTCCTTGTGATTTTTTGCGTTTTTTTCGGGATCCTCTATATTATGTAAAAAAAAGGAACTCCGTAGTTATATTATACAATCCGACGAGAAAAAAGTCAATAGTCTCTGTTAATTTTACCTAATGCACAATTTCGGAAAGGATTTTTGTGCAATTTTTTTGTTAGTGCATTCTGTACGCGCAAAATACACAAAAAACGTTACTTTGCATTGATGAAAGTAAACAACAATCTAACGAGCCGAGTTCTCTCTTTTTCATGAAAACTAAAAAAGCCGCGAGAGAATATAATGTTCTCGCGGCTTTCATAAAATTAGTGATTATTAAGCACGTAATCGTTGATGAGTACGATTGCGGAATAAGCGGGGATAGTGATTTCTCCCTCGCATGCTGTGGGATACTCAAGGCTTGCATCCTGACCGTTAACGATGAGGTTCCATGCACCGTTAAGTGTGTATGTCATCTCCTCGGCCGTGGGGTTCATAATAACGATCGCCTTGCCTCCGATGTGGTTATCAATAGTCAGAACGACTCTTCCGCCGTCAAGCTGAGTTGCGCTAATAGCGGTGTTAAGTGCTCTGAAGATAGAGTAGCTCTTTCTTACATCAATCAGATGCTTGTAATAGAGCATCATCTCATACTGATCCGTGCCTTCTTCAAGAACCGACCAATCAATGTTATTGATTGCATCGCTTGACTTGTAGCTGTTTTCATCACCATCCTTGGTACGGAGCATTTCCTCGCCTGCTTGGAAGAATACCGTTCCCTTAGAAATGGCGAGAATTGTTGCGCCAAGACGGTTCATCGCAAGTCTGTCCTCTATGCTGTCAGTACCGTTAGAAAGCTCAAGCTTATCCCAAAGAGTGTTGTTATCATGAGCACTCATGTAGTTGACTACCATAGCGTCATTTACCTGCCAGCCAGTACCCGTTCCGACGCCACCCTTAATACCGAAGAGAACGTTCGGGAATGAGCCCTTGCCGTTGCCGCTGATGTAGCCCTTAGAGGTAGAGGTAAACACGCTGCCTTTAAGACCGTCGCGGATAGCATCGTTGAATACAGCGATACCTCCGATGGCGCCATCAAGAGGCTCGATCTTGCTTATTTGCGACTGGTTAGCCATAGGGCTGCCGTCGATAGTAGAGCCCATTGTCCAGCCCTCACCGTAGATGATAGCCTCGGGGTTGATTGCGTGAACTGCGTTTTCAACCTTCTGCATAGTGGCAAGGTCATGAAGTCCCATAAGGTCAAATCTTAAGCCATCGAGATCGTATTCTTCCATCCAATAGCTTACAGAGTCTACCATAAACTTGCCGTACATATATCTTTCGGATGCGGTATCGTTGCCACAGCCGGATGCAGAGGAATTTGCACCGGTAGCTGTGTATCTGTAATAATAATAAGGAACGATTTTGTTGAAGGAGCTGTTTGCATCGTAGGTGTGATTATAAACCATGTCCATAACAACGCCAATGCCTGCAGCGTGAAGTGCCTGAACCATCTGCTTATACTCGTTGATTCTAACCTCACCGTGGTAAGGATCTGTTGAATATCCACCTTCGGGAACGTTGTAGTTCTTGGGATCGTAACCCCAGTTGAACTGGCTGTCGGGATTTGCCTCGTCAACGGTTGCATAGTCGTAAACGGGAAGAAGATGTACGTGTGTGATGCCAAGCTCTACAAGATAATCTACGCCAACAGGTTGACCGTACTCATTTACCAAGCCACGCTCGGTGAATGCGAGATACTTGCCCTTGTAGTTCGAGGATGCAATCTTATTTGAGAAGTCTCTTACGTGAACCTCCCAGATGATAGCATCAGAGTAGGTCTTGATGCCTGTAGAGAAGTTGTCAGTGCCCCAACCGTCAGGATCGGTAAGGGAAAGGTCGACTACCATACCTCTGTTACCGTTGAGACCTGCAGCCTTTGCATATGGATCAACAGCCTCTTGTGTGCCTACAGATGTGGTAACGGTATAAGTATAATACGTACCGTGTCCGCACTTTTCGGTATAAGACCATACACCTTTGTCACCCTTAACCATATCTACGTTTTTGTATGCAGAACCGCCGTTGCCCGACTCAAAGAGATTGAGTACAACCTTGGATGCGGTGGGTGCCCAAACCTTGAAGGTGGTAGAGTCGCCGTTAATAATTGCACCGAGATCATTGCCGCTGTAAGTATAATTTTCAATAAAGTATTCGCTATCGAATACCTTTGTGGGAACTACGGACTTTTCGCCGTATCCTTCGATAACTACTCGATATTTTTTGGAGATGTCGAGAGTCTCTTCAACCTCTATTATACCACTGGTTGCTTCCTTGCCCATATTGGTTATACTCAACACGGTCAGCTCCTTATCACCCTCGTACACCTTTACCTGACTGTACTTAGTGATTGCGGTCTTAGGAGTGATATTGTACTGGATATTGTGGAAATCATTCATTCCCGCAAGAGTAAATTTCTTTATCATCGTAAGAGTCTTTCCTCCGTCGGAGCTGGTGTACTGAGCTGCATCGCCGCTCTTAAGATAAATGAAGGTTTCTTTTCCGTCTATAACTGCAAAACGGTCCTCGCTTGTGCCGTCTTTAGTTGCGTTGCCCCAGGATGAGCCACCGGGCTCGGAGCAGTCTGTGCGTACTATAAATCCTATTTGTTCAATTCCTTCCGGAACATTAAGTACTACTTTTGCACCGTATTCGCAGGGGTGCATAACGTATCCGCTTCCTTCCTTGCCATCCCACCAAGCCCAAATATCACAATTTTCTATAACACCGGGGTATGACCAATAGAAGGTTATTTGATTGTAGCCATCTTCTTTGGGTATGGTGTATTCGTCCTCGGGCATCTGCCATCCGTCGTCATTTGAGCCGTTGTTATTTGAGCCGTTGTCTTCGGTCTCTTCGTTGTTATTATCTTGGTTGTTGTGCTTGCAAGATGTAAGAGAGAGGGAGAAAAGTATAAGCGTAATAAGTAGTAAAGAAATAATACGAATAAATGTGTTTTTCATAATTACACCTCTTTTTTTTAATTTGCCATACGGTTTGTGCGTGTTGTGAGTTCCTTGATTCTTCCAACCAGCTTTGGAGTTTTGTATCTCGAACTGAGTCTCCAGCCCCAGTTGCCCGTTGCTACAGCGGGAGTATTCATTCTGCCGACATCGTTTTCAAGTTCGAGATAGTCCTGCATAGGTACTACCGCAAGGTTGGCAGAGCTTGCAAGAGCAAACTCGATAAGATCGTATGTGCGGCTCTGTCCGGGACGATGGGGACATTCACGCTTAAAGCGCACAAGGGCAGGACCCGTGAGGTTTTTACACCAGGTTTTCACACAATCAGCATCATGCGAGCCGGGATATACTACACAGTTGGGATGTGGATATGTACGGGGGAGATATTCGCTGTTATCATCAAAGAATGCAAATTGCAGCATCTTCATACCGGGGAAGGCGGTATCCGTGAGAAGTTCTCGAACATCGGGGGTTATAAAGCCGAGATCCTCTGCGATAATTTTCGCCTTAGGGAAGGCAGCTTTTATCGTTCTGAACAACTCGATACCGGGTGCGGAATCCCATTTTCCGTTTCTTGCAGTGGACTCGCCGTAGGGGACGTTGTAATAGCCTGCAAATCCGCGGAAGTGGTCTATTCTGAGAATATCGTACATATGAAAGGCTGCCTTGACACGCTTACACCACCAAGAGAAGCCTTCCTCATTCATAAGCTCCCAATTGTAGATCGGGTTGCCCCAAAGCTGTCCGTCGGGTGAGAAACCGTCGGGAGGACATCCCGCTACCACGGTAGGGGTAAAGTTTTCGTCAAGCAAGAATTGCTCTGGTGTCTGCCACACGTCCATACTATCGTGGGCAACGTATATCGGCATATCTCCTATGACGAGTATGCCCTTTGAGTGAGCGTACATAAGCAGAGCTTGCCATTGGGTATCAAATTCAAACTGTACCCAATTCCAGAAGGAGCATTCGGACTTAAAATCGTCTTTAAGCTCTCTTGCTTTCGTCACGTCCTTGTGCTCGTCGCTCCACTCGGTCCACGAGCAGAAGCTGTAATGCACCTTAAGAGCCATAAAGAGGGAATAGTCGGACAGCCATTGACTGTTTTTCTTTAAATATTGCTTGTATGCCGATGATTTGTCCTCGCCATTCTTCACGAAGCGAGAGTGAGCAAGTCTTAAAACGGTGTATCTGGTATTGAAAAGCCAACCGTAATCAACACGTACGGTATCATTTCGGTTTTCCTTTGCCTCGTCCTTAGTGATAAGACCCTTTTTAACGAGAATGTCGAGGTCGATGAAGTATGGGTTACCTGCCACCGATGCAGGTGATTGGTAGGGGCTGTCACCGTATGATGTAGGATTGAGAGGTAATACCTGCCAGCACTTCGTACCCGTCTCAACGAGAAAATCCACGAAATCGTAGGCACTCTTGCCAAACGATCCTATTCCGTATGAATTTGGTAATGAACTGATAGGCATCAAAATTCCGCTTTTGTGTTTGAATCCAAAGTTCTTGAGGGATGTAGCCATAGCTCCTCCTTTATAGAAATAGTATCTCTTGAAATATTCTACCATTAAATCACGAGGGTGTCAACACGAAAAAGAATGTAAAAGTGACAGAAAATATTCATCAAATTGCACAAAAAACCTCAAGATATCGCTGAGATGTATTGTTTAAAAATGCACTGCACACGGTTTAAATACAAGTACGAGCAAGCCTGAAAAGGTAGAATAGGGATTTGCAATCGTGTGTTTAACAGTCGTTATACACATCGACGTGTAGTTAAATTTGTATTACCGAACAAGAGAAACGTTCCTTTAAGTGATCTAAGATTTGTAATCTCATTTTAGTTATTAGCATCTTAATATTGTAGCAAGGATAAAGTGAAAACCTATAAAATGACAACTATAATTGTCAATTAAGACGATTATTTGCCAATTTTATAAAAAGCAAGAGTCACGCTTAATCGCGCGGCTCTTGCTCTGATGTTATATTTGATATGTTATCCGGTGTATAGATGTCCACCGTTCCGATAATGCGGACACTTCCGTCTTTAACCACAATTCCGCCCTTTGCCGTGTGCGTAACGTATACCGTTAAGCCACGCTCGGCAAGAAAACGTTTTATCGACTCATCCTGTTCGGGCTTGAATTCGTAATGTACTTCGATACCGAAGCCTTCAAGATATGGCAATCCGGTGTAGTAGCCATAATCGGTGTAATCACCGTCGGGATAGAGATGATACTCGCGAAGCTGAATAACCGCTCCCGCACTGTATCCCATAACGACACCCCTGTGTGCGAGGAGGGAATCGTAAATGTCGAGATCAATAATTCTGTCCATCATTCTGTCAGGCAGACCACCGGTAAAGTATATAACGTCAGCTTCCGAAATCTTTTTTCTTGCCGACTCCTTACTATCTTTGAAGTAATTGATGAAGCTGATGTTTTCGGGCTTTATTCCAAACGGCGCAAGTCCGTCAACCACCTCAAAGTAACAGTTTCCACCTACTCCGTATACTCGCTCCCAGCTCTCGGCATCGTAGACGTAGTCATCGTAATACGATAGTGCAACAACTGCAACCTTGTCATTTTTATTGAAATACTGTGCTAGCTCCAACGAAAAATCCTGCGTATTCGGACAGTCGAACAAAATATTTACCATAATTCCTCCCCAAAACGTATCTTCGATATGATTATATCATCACTCGCTTCATTTTTCAATACGACTGTATAAAGATATTTTTTTATGAGGTGAAATATGGCTGCCAGCTATGAAAAAGAGGAGATTCATCTAGAATCTCCTCTAGTCTAAGTGACACCTGCCTAACCGATACACGTCAAAACCATTGTGTTTCCTATTACTGTGTAATAGGATTTTTCTTTTTATAAGCGATGGTGAACGACATTTTTGTCATTTCCATAGTAGAAAATCCACGCGTATAATAAAACCTCCGAGCGCGGCGACCTCGGAGGAAAGCAAGCCTATCTGTGATAGGAAAACCCTTTCTTTAGAAATTGAGATATGTAAATTTTCCTATACTTGCTTTTTATTGTACACTAATCTGACAGAAAATCTTCCACGACATCGTGTAGATGTACGGTAGAAAGCTTCAAGCGGTTGCAGTCATCAACAAGTCGAGCTAAGCTTTCTTTGTTCGACGTAATATCTTGAACAGAAGCTACAACTGTTGCAGTGCCGTTTTCATTTGCATCTGAGTATGCCGATATACCATAGGAAACCCTGCTTTCATTTCCAAGGGTATATCTTTCTTCAACGATGCCATAAGTGACCTTTATCATACCGGCATCATCTCCTTTGCGTACCATTTTTGAAATTCCACATTAACAGTACTAAGAAAATGCGTCGGATCTTCCTGAATACTAAGAAGCAGAACGGTGGTTAATGTACCGCAGTTGCTTTTACCGGTTTCGATGTCGGAATAGGAGCTTTCACTCATATGAAGCATTTCGCTCATTTCCTTTTGCGTAAGATTAAGGCGGTCTCTCGTTTTTATGGCGAGGAACCGTAATTCCTCGCCTAAGATTTGTGTTAAATCATCTCTGATCATAATGATAATATTTCCTACCACAGACGGAAGAAAATTCTATCAATAAGCCCACACTTTTAGAATCGGGCGTACCTATGTTTCGACAGAAAATGAAAAAAGCCAAAAGTTTTTGGCTAAAAGCAAGATAATAAATTTCTATAAAGGATGAATATGTATTAATTTGTCACACGAAGCGACTAAAAATAGTCGCTTCGTGTTTGACTTTGTCGCTCGTTGAGTGACAAATGGGTTTAATTGGTATCTTCAATTTCAAATGTGACGACGTCAGTGGTTCCGTCGTTGCCGGTTACGGTCAAGGTGAAGTTAGCCCTGTACTTTCCGCTATCCTCAACAGCAAATTCGTGAACAAAATCTCCATCAATAACAGTTGATGACGCATTCCATTCGTAGTAATCTTTCCAGAATACTAACAGGAATCTCTTTTGCACATTAACGTTAAGGTCCGCGCGTACAAAGCTATCGTAGCCGTAGTATGTTGCGTCAATGTATCCAACGTTGTCTATAATGGCGAAGGAAAAGCCTCCATCAGCCATATGAGATAATCGTGGAGTTATTCCCTCGTCGGTCGCAAATGCTGTAACATTTGTCATAGATAAAATTGCTATCAGTAGGATAGCTACTAGTGTTTTTGTGATTTTTTTCATAAAAATCTCCTTTTAAATAATAAATTTTAAGTTTTTAATACAAAACTCGCATATATTACATGTGGTTTTTTAACAATTCTTCAAAAAATAAAAAAATCCTGAAAATTTTTCAGGATTTTTTATAGTTATTTGGTTGTAATTCCATCATAAATTAAAATAATATCTTCGTTTGATAATTTTATCGTTGATCTGAGCTTTATGGAATATTTATCATTCTTCCAAATGTAATAGTTATATGTGCTTGAATATCGGTAATATATCTCATGTTCCTCTATTTCTACAATTCTAGAAAAACCACTTTCGCTATCAACAACAAAACCAGAACGCGTTAATGCTCGTTGCTCAAAATAGAGCACATCTCCGGTTTCATTAACGAATTTATATGTTATTCTAAGTGATTCGACCTTTTCTCTCTCAAGAACATATCCCTCGGGCACATAGCCGAGCACGTATACTTCGTCGATGTTTTTATTCGACTCCTCATTTCCCTCACAGGTGAGCTTTACATAGAATTCTTCAAATATTTCACGTATTTGATTGCGGAAGATAATTCCACAGCTTGTGAGTATGAGTGCGGCGGCTACCAATATGGCAATAATTCGCTTTACTCTGGGCGACCAAGCTCGCGAGGTGTCTGCCTTGCCGTAAATGATCGTTCTCATCGCGAGCTTATGCCTCTCGGAACAGACTATTTCCTCCGTACATTCGTCAGCCATTTTATCAAACTTATTGCTTACGGCTTCGTTTAATGCTTGCTTAAACAATTCAAGATTGCTTTTATCCATTAATCTTTGCTCCTTTCAATGATTCGAGTAAGAGCTTCTTGCCTCTGGCAAGTCGGGTATAGACCGTTTTTGGAGAGATACCCATCGTTTCGGCAATTTCATTTGGGGTCATTTCCTTGCAGAAAAAGAGCTGCAGGGTGGTGCAGTACTTGTCGTCAAGCTTTTCGATTGCCCGAACTATCTCACCATAGCATTCCTTCATTTTAAGCTCTTCTATAAAGTTATACTCACCGGCAGAACTAAATTCTTCATCAAATTCATAATTTTCTTGATTGTCACTCAATACGTTACAAATTTCGTTACTTAATATGGCTAAACAATAATTTTTGACATCTTTCTCGTCACGAGAAAAGTCTATATTATCTATGTACTTTGTTATTTTCATAAAGGCATTTTGCACAGCATCCTCAGCATCGTATGTATAATTGCTCCTTCCTAAGGACTTGAATTTAGTCACCGCACATTTCATCATATAGTCGTGATATTTGTTGTATAGATGTTCAATTTTCCCGTGATTAGACTCATCTGTAAGTGTTAATAGAAATTGTAACATGATAACCTCTTTTTGAAATTTATTTTACTCATTATAGCATATTTCTACATTTTTATCAACGACAAAATTTTTTAATTATTTTTGCAATTTTTGAAGAATTTTGTCGCCATAGTCCGTAATATACACGAAACAACTTACAGAAAGAAGTGAGACCAATGTTCTAAACAAAACATATAAGGTAGAAAACTATACATTTAAGGAGGATGTCAATGTTAGAAATATTATATAAGCTATTATTAACATTAAGCTCTACATCATGGGTCGTTGTTATTTTTTGTATTAAAGAAGAGTACACTTTGTGGAAAATCCCGAGTATTATCTTCGGTTTGATTTTGCTCGTCATTTCGATTTTGATATCATTAGTCAGTTTGTTGTTAGCAACAAAACTGAGTAAAGATAATTTAATTGGATGCAAAGAGATTGAAAACGTCAATAATGCCTTCATTCCCACATATTTAGGTTATTTTTTTGTCGGGCTTAGCATAGGATCATGGCATTCGTTGGTTTTTGTTTACCTAATCATTTTTGTATTTATTTTATTGTCGCAGAATCAATATTTTAATCCTATATATTTGCTGTTTCGTTTCCATTTTTATAGCATATCAACAAATCAAGGATCTAAAATATTAGTAATAGCAAGAAGTAAAGTTAGATACGCAGAGGATGTGAAGTTTAACAGTTTACGAAGAATAAATGATACAACTTTTATAGAATTGAGGAAGATAAAATGACACAATTGTTGGTGAAAGTAAAAAATAAAACTCGTAGCGTAAATGCTCAATATAAGAAGATTATTTCAGATGTTAAGTGCTATGTTTTTCCAGAAAATATTGAAAGCGTGCCATATAGTCCAGAAACCTTGTTGGATGTGACACAGTGGTATGCTATTGAAAATTTTTCTCACCAAACATTTTGCTTGGAATTGATTAAGCGCGAAACGTTTGATTCTGTAGATTTCGAAATGTTTGACAGAAATTGTTTTTCAAAGATGGATTATTTATGTTTAGTGCATGATGATATTTATTTCTTTCAAAAAATACGTCCATCTCAATTGCTTCAAGCAAAGAGAATTTCTTTTGGCGAATCATTTGCATATGACGAAAATAGCATGAGCGTAGTGATTAATACGTATGCAGATGCAATATATGTTAAGGAAAGTGACAGATTGTATTTTCAAAAATTAGAAACTATATCCTCAATATTTAAAGGAATTGAAATACTGTTTCGTGAAGCTACAGAGGAGGAAACGAAATTATTCCTTCAGAGTGATTTTATTTCTTTGGGAACTGAAATGAATGCTTCGAAAGTTGGGAAAATTAGTAGAAAGAGTATTGCACTAGCAATGACGGTTTTAAATTCTTTTAATGAAGAGGAGAAAAATCGCGTTATGGAGTATACAAAAAAATACACATCATTGCAGCATGATGAAAAAAGATTCATCATTGAAACGGAAGAGGATTTAAAAAAACTAATGTTGGGTATATTTGAACGATTTTATGAAACACCGGTTAGCAAAAAAACGCGTGTTGCTAATTCTGTAATTGATTTACAAAATTAAACTTAACATAAGATGGTCAGGAGATTTAGTTTTCCGAGAAAATTATATACACCTCAAGCCATAATGAGGATAAAACATGGGATGTTATGGACGATTAGATAACCCCACTTATTTAATAGTTATTTTTCTTAAGGGCGGTCATTGTGGCCGTCCTTTTTGAGTTATTAAAATGAAAAATAAGTCATGTCTGACATTTTAAATTTGTAGATATGTAGAATATCTATAGGAACAATATCTCACAAAAATATTTCAAAAGTTGTTGATATTTTACCGATAATGTGATATAATAGTACCGATAGATAAAAAACGGAGGTGTTAGGAATGAAATATAGTTCCGTAAGCGAGATTGCTATCAAGTGGGAAATAACCGAACGCGCAGTTAGAAAGTATTGTGCAGAAGGTAGAGTAGCAGGCGCAATTCTTCAAGGCAAAACCTGGCTCATTCCAGAAAATGCAGTTAAGCCTGCTCGTAAAAAGCGAGAAGATGCAACTCCTAAAACTCTTTTAGATATACTTGTCGAGGAAAAGAACGCCAAATTACATGGTGGCATTTATCATAAGGTACAAATTGAGTTAACATATAACTCAAACCATATAGAAGGTAGCCGCCTTACACACGATCAAACAAGATACATTTATGAAACCAACACCATAGGTGTTACCGATCAAACGGTCAGAGTGGATGACGTTATTGAAACGGCAAATCACTTCAGATGTATAGATCACATCATAGATAAAGCAAAAGCTAACATTACAGAATCTCTTATGAAGCAGCTTCATTTTATCTTGAAAAATGGAACATCAGATAGTAGATTGGATTGGTTTGCTGTAGGAGATTACAAGAGATTGCCTAATGAGGTTGGCGGTCAAGAAACTACTCCTCCGGAAATGGTTACAAGTGAGATTCGTGAACTATTAGATTGGTATAACTCTATTGAAGTAAAAACCTTCAAAGATATACTTGAGTTCCATTACCGTTTTGAGTGTATACACCCGTTCCAAGATGGAAACGGACGTGTAGGAAGACTTCTTCTTTTCAAGGAGTGTCTAAAGAGCAATATTGTGCCTTTCGTTATAGACGAGCAGCTTAAACTCTATTATTACAGAGGACTTAAAGAATGGAAGCGCGAGCCCGGATTTCTCATAGACACTTGCTATGCCGCACAAGATAAATTTAAAGCTTGGCTTGACTATTTTAGAATTCAATATTAACTAGAAATTTGGAACAGGGAGTTTTCCTTGTTCCTTTTTCTTTTCACATAAGTCGTAAATCGTCACAGAACGGATTAAATCATCTCAAATGCAGTTATCGAGAGGGAAGGCAAGGCATAAATCGGCAGAAAACTTGGAAGTAAAGTCTCAAAATTGGGTAGTTATATCAGTTTTCTTTTGTTTTCAAATGGTGTATAGTTAAAGCAGCAAACAGGAAATGAGGCCCCCTATTGCAAGAAATATCTGTAGAACATAACCCCAAAGGACTCACAGTCCTTATAGACGAGGAAGTTATTCTTCCCGGCAAGCCACAAGATGAGCTCGACATTCTAGCAGCCATTTTAGAAGCAACCATATTACAGCAATATGAGAACTACGTCAAACGTAAGAAGCGTGAGAAACCTTAAAAAAATAAGGCCAATCCGTGTTCGGATTGATCTTCTTTGGTCTGAGTGGAACATTGCGTAAGCTCGGCGTGTGCGGCCGCCGAGTAGCAAACAAGACTTGAACTTGCGGCCTCTACCACCCCAACGGACCCGTGCGCGTTTTGCGTCTTTTTTAGTCCGCATAGCCCGGTTTTGTAAATCAAACTATACAAATAATTCCGTTTAGTCCGTATATTCCGTATATTCTGTTTCGTGAAATTGTGAAAACATGTGGTCAAATGTGGTAAGAATCAAGAAAAAGTAACGCGTAAAATCCCATTGCCTCGGCTCGCCAGCCGAGTTTTTTCTTTGCCATATTGTAACTCTGATTATGAAACAATAAATTCGAAAAAGCCATATGTATCAAATTTCTTAAAAAAACAAAAAATATTTCTGTTGGGCTGTTTTTGTGCTATGTGTTATGCTATAATTAATATGAGAATAAAATCCAGGAGGGGAAAATGAGCATTAAAAAAGCATCTATTATTTTTACATTAGCTATATTAGAGGTAGAATCAGAATATTGCAATCCTATTAGCCAAAGCAAAATTGCACAAATGCTTACTGAGGCGGGCATTCCATGCGATAGAAAAACAGTCGGGCGGGATATAAAAACTTTGCAAAAGATCGGATACCCCGTAAAAAGAACTTCAAAAGGTTTTTATTTGCAACGAAAAATATATACTTTGGAAGAGGTATCTTTTGTTGTGAAATGTATAGAAAATTCTGACAATACCAAAATCGATAAAACTGATTTAATTCAAAGATTAAAAAAGACGATGGGACATGCTTACGCGTGGATGGGTAAATAAATATGATGTATGTCGACCCTATAGTCAATTACTTATGTCCTGCTTGTGGGAATCCATATTTTGGAAGTTCGATTGCTTCTTACACGGTATTTCATGTCTTTAAATTTTCAGATGGTTCATCGCGCAGTGAGGTTCCTTCAAAATTGTGGTTGACAAGATGCCCAAGATGTAGACGTTACTTTGCTAAGGAACATTTGTTTGAGTTTCCTATGACTCGCAGAGTAGCAGAATTTATTCGTTATGATAGACAACGCGAATATGATAATAAACAAGCAAGGACTAAAGTAAATAATAGAGAAAATCAAAAATTATACGGCAATGTTGATTATACTTTACGAGAAAATGAAAATGTAATTGATTTTCTTGAGCAAGCTGTTGAGGTTGGACTTTATTTTCCTGTAAATGTAAGTGATTATAAAAAAGAAGAGCTAAACATTGCACTCCATAGGACATTATGGTGGGAGTATAATCAGAACAGAGATAAAATAACCAATGAAAAATACAATGCTTTATGCGAGAAGTTAATCAAATTGCTAATTTCCACAAAATGTATTATTCGTGAAAAAGAACTAATGTTAGCAGAGTTATATAGAAATATTGGCAATTTCGAAGAAAGCTTTAAACAATTAGAAGAGCTATTTGTTAATCCAAGCATACAGGTGTATGTGGATTGTATAAAAAAACAAATAGAACAAAAAAACAAAAGAACTGTTATTGTTGAAGAAAGTTGAATATTATAGACAGGGGGATAATTGCATATGAAATATGATCTTAAAAGGCATAATTGCTTTTGGGTATATCAAAACAAAACATTTGGCGCGGAATTTTGTGATGGTTTTTTGTGGTCGCCTCAATTTGCAAATGGATGGAGGCCGCACCCCGGATATGAGTGCATGAAAGAAGTTAGACAAGGAGATATCATATTTCATTCAGTTCGGAGTGCAATAGTTGCTATTAGCCGAGCTAGAACAGATTGCTACTCATCAACAGCGCCTAGCTCTGAGTTCAATGAGTGGGATAAAAATGGATGGCGAGTAGATACTCAATATTTACTTCTGCCCACTCCTTGGATTGTTCGCGAAAGCGATAAACTAGCGATGTATAAAGTTCAGCCGTCGAACGGTCCGTTTCTTTCAAACGGTCGTGGAAAACAGCAGTATCTATGTAATGTAAATATCCCAGTTTTTGAATACTTAATCGATAAAATACTGAAAGCGCAAAGAACGGAAAAAGCGCGAGAACAAATTAGAGATTTCTTAGGTTGTACACCTCCACCTCCGCCACCACCACCTCCTCCTACAAAGAAGGAGCTTCAAACAATTGAAGATGGATGCAAAGTTGACGCAATTATTGTTGGAGAAAATAAAAAGGCGACTTTGACAATAAATATCGAAAGACTTCCAAATCAAAAAGCATGGATTGGTAAAAAAGTTGGAGATGTGTTGGAAACGACTAGTGCGACTCTTTCTTATCGTGTGGAAAGAATTTATAAGGAATAATGTACCGAAGCCCTCTTCCTTCAAAAGCGGAAGAGGGCTTATCGCATGAAAGAGAAAAAGATATAATAGAATCTAATTTATAAACCATTATCGCAAAAGAAAATTCATTATCGCGAATTGTTTTTGCTAATATTGTTGATTTATGACGCAAGTTATGCTATACTTTTATCATAATATATTTTATTATTTGAGGTGTAACATGGCGGCTAGCTATAAGAAACTTTTCAAATTGATGATTGACAGAGAAATTAAAAGTAAGGATCTTGCTGCCAAGGCAGGTATCAGTCCTACTACACTCGCTAAAATGAAAAAAGACGGTGCAACGGTATCAAGCGACGTGCTTGTTAAGATTTGCACGGCACTTGAATGTACAATGGACGATATCGTAGAAATCGTTCCCGCCAATAAATAATAGGAGACTTTATTATGAGTCGTTGTTTATACAGTAGTGGCATAAAGAGATTTCTTAGCCTTGACGACAATTTAATATTTGGAACTCTTTGCGATAAGTATCATGGCGATGCTCCTACAACCACTCGAGAAGCGTGGAAGGGCGAAATCTCTGTAATGAAAGAACTTCTTTCTAACTACGCTGACAAAGAGGGTAAAATTGTTTTTGAATATGACATTCCTCGTCTTGGTAAAAGAATTGACGTGGTGTTGCTTCTCGAAGGAATTATTTTCTGCATTGAGTTTAAGGTCGGAGAATCCAAGATATTAGAGGCTGATGTAGATCAGGTGCTTGATTATGCGCTTGATCTCAAAAACTTCCATAAGTTCAGCCAGGACAACCTCATTGTGCCGATTCTTGTTGCAACAAACTATCGTACCTCCTCTACCGAAATTAATATGTCTGTATATGACGATAGAGTTGTGAATCCGTTGGTAACAGGAGCAAAGGGAGTTTCTCACTTGATTGCTGAAGTGTTAAAGGAATTCCCTAATGAAACACCCGTTAATCCCAACTGGATTATTAGCCCTTATGCACCCACACCTACAATTATAGAGGCCGCAAAAGCACTTTACGAGAATCACTCGGTAGAGAATATTACTCGCCATGAAGCGGACAAGGTTTCTACCGATAGAACTATATCCTATATATTGGATGTCATTCATGACAGTAAGGTTAAACAAAAGAAGAGTATTTGTTTTGTAACAGGTGTTCCTGGCGCAGGTAAAACTCTTGTCGGACTTGATGTTGCAATTAAGCAGACCTATCAAGGAAATAATGAGCCTGTAAAAGATGAGGGTGCTGTTTACCTTTCCGGAAACGGTCCTCTTGTTGCAGTATTGACCGAAGCGCTGGCACAGGATAACTATAAAAAGTGCAGAGAAAATGGCGAGAAAAAGAAAATGACCGATTCTCGTCGTGAGGTTTCCAAGTCTATTCAGATAATTCACCGTTACCGTGATAATATGCTCGCTAAAATTAAGAATCCCGTTGAGAACGGAGTCCTTGAAATAGATCCCGAAAAGGCTGTAAAAATGGAAAAGGCTGGTTTCGGTGAGGTTGAGCACGTAGCTATTTTTGACGAGGCTCAGCGCTCATGGACTCACAAGCGAATTGCTGATTATTTGAAGCGTGGTGGAACTTATGGCAACAAGCTTAAAGTTCCTAATTTCCCGATGTCAGAGGCCGCTTTCTTAATTTGGTCTCTCGATCAGCGTGAGGACTGGGCTACAATAGTTTGCCTTGTCGGTGGTGGTCAGGAAATCAACACAGGAGAAGCGGGCATATCCGAGTGGATAAATGCACTTAACGAGCAGTTCCCGCATTGGAACGTTTATATTTCTCCTAAACTCACCGATCCTGAATACGCAGAGGGAAAGGTTAATGATCTGTTAAAATGCAATCAAAACGTTACATATTCCGAAGATTTACACCTTTCAGTATCGCTTCGATCCTTTAGAGCCGAAAAACTTTCTGCCTTTGTTCACGCTATGTTGTCGTTTGAAAAAAGTGCATCAGAACTTTATAATGAAATCAAGGAAAAGTATCCTATAGTTTTGACAAGGGATATGAATAAGGCGAGAAGATGGCTTCACGATAAAGTTCGTGGTACGGAACGCACCGGAGTTTTGGTGACAAAGGAATCCGCAAGATTCAAGCCTTTGGCAGTACATATATTGCCTGCAGGAGACGAAAATGCTGTGCATTGGTTCCTCGATGATAAAGCCGATGTAAGATCCTCGAATTATCTTGAAGATGCAGCTACCGAGATTCAGGTTCAAGGCTTGGAGCTAGATTATACATGCGTTCTATGGGATGCCGATATGAGATGCGAAGGCGGCAAATGGAGCTTCCACAGATTCAATGGTCAAACAAAATGGACCGAGCAAAAGGGTGATACTGAAAGCAAGCAGGAGCTCATGAAATATATGCTTAACGCATATCGTGTTCTGCTTACTCGAGCGAGATCGGGAATGGTTATCTGCGTGCCCGAAGGCAACGGAAATAAAACCTTGAACGGCTTTTGGGAAGATACCACACGTCTACCCGAGTTCTATGAAGGAACTTATCAGTATTTAAAGAGCTTAGGAATTGAAGAAATATGAAAATAACCGAAGTAGTAGCAGCCCTTATATGGGATGGCGATAAGTTCATGATCTGCCAACGCCCGGCACATAAGGGGAGAGGACTCCTTTGGGAGTTTGTTGGCGGTAAAGTGGAGTCAGGAGAAGCAAAAGAGCAAGCACTCGTTCGAGAGTGCAAGGAAGAATTAGATATTCTTCTTTCTGTCGGTGACGTGTTTATGGACGTCGTTCACAAATACCCCGACTTAACGGTGCGTCTGACGCTGTTCAACGCTACCATAGCCGAGGGAGAACCGCAGAAGCTGGAGCATAACGATATCAGGTGGATTACACCAAGCGAAATACCGAACTATGAGTTCTGCCCAGCAGATAAAATAATACTGCGTAAACTATCAAATCTAAAGTAATTACAAGCAAAATAAAAAACTGTTTGGGGTAAAAAGGAAGATATGAAAAATAAGGCGTTTTCATTGCGAGATATTGTTAAATTGTCTAGCAATCCAGAACTGTCGGAACCTTATGTTAGATATCTGTGTGGTCTTGAGCGTGAGGCTCAATATCGACATCAAGAGATAAAGGATATAGAGGCGTTATTAGGAAGCATAAAAGTGGAGTCGGAAAAACTTGATGGTTTTTTATATGGTTATGTAGTTCCACAGTTGAACAAAGAGTTTGATTTGCTGAAGATAACAAAAAACGCCTGCATAAATATAGAATTAAAGAGTGAAGAAATACCAACCGAGAAACAGAAGAGGCAACTGGTACAGAACTTGCACTACTTACGACTTTTGAACAAAAGCGAGTTGTTTTCATTTTCTTTTGTGTCCTCTACCAAAAAGGTTTTTAAGATTAATAAAGTCGGAGAAATGGTTGAGTGTTCAATTAAAGATTTGGAATTGTTAATCTCGTCATTGGATGAAAATGAAAACATTGATTTAAATACTATATTTGTTCCAAAGAATACGTTGGTTTCTCCATTAAACTCAACTGAAAGATTTTTAAGAGAAGATTATTTGTTGACGGAACATCAAGAAGACATAAGAAAGGCTGTAGTGGGTTCTGTAAAAACAAACACTCAAGGACGCTTTTTTGGAATAACTGGTGGTCCAGGTACAGGTAAAACACTTTTAATTTATGATATTGCACGAGAACTATCAAAAACATTAAAAATATTGATAGTGCATAGTGGTATTTTGTGCGATGGCCATCTAAAATTAAATGAAAAGTTAAATAATATTAAAATAATTTCAGCGAAAGAACTTAGATTGCGAGAAATTAAGGATGTTGATATAGTAATTGTTGATGAAGCTCATAGGTTATACACAGATTCATTAAGCAAAGTGGAACGTTGGGTTGAAAAATCCAAAGCAAGTTGTTTGTTCTCGTATGATGCTGGGCAAACGCTTTCAGCCTCAGAAAAGAGAAGAAAAAACTCAGAAAAAATAGATTTTTTGTGTGGAAAAAGCACCTATAAACTCACAAATAAGATTAGAACTAATAAAGAGTTGGCGCTATTTATTACATGTTTGCTGGATTTGACAAAATATAGAGATGAGTATTCTTTTCCTAGCGTGAATGTTATTTATGAACCTAATAAGAGAGTTGCTCACCAACGAGCCAAAGATCTTGCCAGTCAGGATTACACATATATTTCATATACACCGTCTATTTTTAATCCAGAATTGGATTATCAAATAAGTGAATATAACACACACAATGTAATTGGTCAAGAATTTGAAGGTGTATGTATGGTTTTGGATAAAAATTGGTTTTATGAAAGCGGAAGGTTGATGGCATCTACTCATCCTAACCCCGATTATTTATTCAACCAATTGTTATATCAAGGATTAACGAGAGTAAGGAGTAAATTGGCGTTAATTGTTTGTTCCGAAAATGTATTACAAGGAATCATGTTGCTTTTGAAGAATAATTAATGTTTTATTTATCTGAGAAGTAAAATTGGAAAATAAAAATATGGATACAAATGAAATGTTTATATCTGAAGCTCGCGAGCGTTGGGGCGCTACTGCTGCTTACCACGAACATGAACAGAAAACAAAGAATTACACAAAAGAAAAATTGATAGGTGCAAACGGCGGTTTGATGGCTATCTTTGCCGAATTCGCTAAATGTAAAAGCGAGGAATTTGCGCCAAATTCGCTGGAAGTGCAAAGTTTGGTTGGCAAATTGCAGGATTTTATCACTAAAAACTATTACACTTGCACAGATGAGATTCTTGCAGGCCTTGGTCAAATGTATGTTTGTGATGAGCGATTTAAGAAGAACATCGACAAGTATGGCGAAGGAACTGCTGAATTCGCATCGGAAGCTATAGCGGCGTTCTGTCAGGAGAAGTGATATGGTAAGAGAACTCATGTACGATCCCATATTTCTTGCAGGAAAGTCAGAGATCGCAACAAAAGAAGATTTGCAGGTCGCTCAGGACTTGCTTGATACACTGATGGCGCACAGAGAAAGCTGTGTCGGCATGGCGGCGAATATGATAGGCGTTCGTAAGAATATAATTGCCTTTCTCGATGAAAGTGGACGAGCTCCTACATACACGGTAATGCTTAATCCGCAAATCGTAGCTAAGTCGGGTATATATGAAACAGAGGAAGGATGTCTATCTTTATTAGGAGGCCCGCGCAAGTGCAAACGATATAAAACCATTAAAGTGCAGTTCCAAACTCTTGAAATGAAAACTCATGTGAAGAACTTTACAGGATGGACTGCGCAGATAATACAGCATGAAATAGATCATTGTAATGGAATACTAATTTAATCGCAGAGGACAATTATGGGACTTTTTGATTTCTTATTCAAGAAAAAGGTGGAAAAGAAAGTAGAAGAGCCGGATAACTTTATTTCGCACGTCGAAGCTCAGTCATTAATCGCTATTCGAGATAAAATGAATGAGTATGTATCATCAGCTCGCTATATTTCAAAGAAAGAGTTTTTACCTTTTTTAAGTGAAAAAAAGAGCACAATAGACTTTTACGCTACCTTAATAAGTAGCGGTCTTTTGCACGCTTTCTGTGAAACTAATCGACTGGATGAAAACGAGGTTCATAACATTATAGCGCGATACCATAGCTTCGAAAAGGCTATTGATGCTCATAATGATGAATTCGTTTCTCGTACTATGATTAGTGAACAGAGGTATCTTGATGATATTTTGAATAGCGTAGACCCTAAGATTAAACTAGATGAAGATCAAAGAAAGGTAGTATTGACAGAAGAGGATTATACTTTGGTTATAGCTGGAGCCGGTGCAGGTAAAACTACCACCGTCGCAGCCAAAGTTAAATATTTAGTTAAGAAAAAGGGCGTTGATCCTTCTCAGATTCTTGTAGTTTCATTTACAAACAAGGCGGTTCAAGAATTAAGAGATAAGGTTAATCGGGATCTCGGTATACCTTGTCCTATAACTACGTTCCATTCTACAGGACATGCTATAATCAGAAAACAAACTGATGAAAAGCTTAATATAGTTGATAACTCAAAGTTGTATTTTGTTTTGCAAGATTATTTTAAGCGTGCTATTTTAACCAATGAAAGCTTAGTTAACAACCTTATACTGTTCTTTGCGTCCTATTTCGATGCCCCATATGAGGGAACTGACTTAAATGCTTTCTTTAATAATATAGCTAAGTCAAACTATGCTACTATGCGTAGCGATTTGAATGAGTTTAAGCAGCAAGTTATTGATGCAAGGACTGGAAAGTCGGTTACTATTCAAAACGAGGTACTGCGTTCAAGACAAGAGGTAGAGATTGCAAACTTCTTCTACTTAAACAATATAGAATATGAGTATGAACCAATTTATAAGTACGATATTCTATTTGCTAAAAAACCTTATACTCCAGACTTTATAATTAGACAAGGAGATTTGGTTGCTTATGTAGAGCATTTCGGTATAACTGAAGATGGCAAAAACAATAGGTACAGTGAAGATGCATTAAGAGCTTATAAGAAAGCTATTAATGATAAGGTGCAGCTACACAGACAACATAAGACGAAACTTATTTATACATTCTCGTCCTATAAAGATGGCAGGACTTTGATAGACCATCTTAAAGACGCTTTGGAAGATCAAGGCTTTGTATTACAGCCACGTTCTAACAAGGAAATTATGGAGAAGTTGGTATCCTCCGAAGAAAACCGATACATTCGTAAGCTGCTTAGCCTGATTTGCCGATTCATAGGCAATTTCAAGACAAATGGCTTTGGTGTGGACGAGTTTAATAGAATGTATCACTCCACACAGAATCCTAGAACTCGCTTGTTCTTGGATGTATGTAACGATTGTTATTTAGAATATGAACGTTATTTAAAAGAAAATAATGCTGTTGACTTTGAAGATATGATTAACGAGTCTGCAAGACTGTTAAAAGAAGTCAAGGACATGAAAAAGAAACTCGACTTCAAGTATATTATTGTAGATGAGTATCAAGATATTTCAAGGCAACGATTTGATTTGGTATCAGCTTTATCAGAAGTCACGGAAGCTAAAATTATTGCAGTTGGAGACGATTGGCAGTCTATTTATGCTTTCAGTGGTTCCGATATAGAGTTGTTTACTAAATTTGAGGAAAAGATGGGCTACGCAAGACTATTAAAGATTGTGAATACCTATCGTAACTCTCAAGAGGTTATAGATATAGCTGGCAACTTCATTCAGAAAAACGAAGCTCAGATATCGAAAGCATTACGTTCTCCTAAGCATATAGTTGACCCTGTAATTATCTATACCTATGATGGAACATATAAGAAAAAGGATGGCGATAATAAGACTGGCGCTAACTATGAATTAGCACACGCTGTTGAGATTGCCCTTGAGCAGATTATAGAATATAATAAGCAAGAGGGAAAGCCTGCTAATTCTTCAATCTTGCTTCTTGGAAGATTTGGATTCGATGGAAATAATCTTGAGAGATCCGGATTGTTTGAGTTCATTAATCGTGGCAGCAAGATAAAGAGTGTAAAATATCCTTTCCTCGATATCGCGTTCATGACCGCTCATGCTTCAAAGGGATTGGGTTATGATAACGTAATCGTTGTAAATGGTAAGAACGAAACTTACGGATTCCCATCCAAAATAGAAGATGATCCTGTTTTAGCATTTGTAATCAAAGGTGACAGATCCATTGATTATGCTGAAGAACGTAGATTGTTCTATGTTGCAATGACAAGAACTAAAAATCGTGTGTTCTTCATTGCTCCGGAGAAAAATCCTTCTGAGTTCCTTCTTGAAATTAAAAAGGATTATAGAAACGTAGTCTTAAAAGGTGAGTGGAGTACAGAGCCTGTAGGAAGTACACTCACAAAGAAGACTTGTCCTATTTGCGGCTATCCATTACAGTTTAGATATAAAAACGGCTATGGATTAAGATTACATATATGTACCAACGATCCAGAAGTCTGCGGTTTTATGACAAATGAGTATGGAGCCGGCAAGCTTTCAATTATGAAATGCGATCAATGCCGTGATGGATATCTTATTGTTAAACCCGGTAAGGAGAACAGCTATTTCCTTGGTTGTACCAATTACAAAAGAGATGGTAGCGGTTGTGGAAAGGTTATAAGCAAGCAACAATATTATGATATGCTTGGTTTAACCCCTGATACCGTACAACATGGCGAAGTGCCTAAGATTCATATGGAAGGTTCTCAATCGGTAGCAAAAGCTCCCTCTGCTAAAGATATTCCTTTCGCTGAATCTAAGATTGTTGAACCTACTAAGGTTGTAATTAAGCAAGCTGATGTGAAAGATGTCATATATCGTGGATTTAGCCTCAATTATGTAGTACACACAATATTGCAGTGCGTTTCAAGCATTAGTGAGAAACAATATTATGGCATAACAGTAATAGTGGATATTTTAAGAGGATCTCAGAATCAGAGAATCAAGACTAAGGATCTGAATCAATTAGAACAATATGGTTCACTAAACTCTATATCTAGAGAGGATTTGGAAATCATAATAGAATGGTTAATAGAGAATCATTTCCTTCTGAAAACAAAAGGAATGTATCCCGTTCTTCATCCTACATACGATGGTATGCACTATGATGAAAAGATTACTGTGGGCAGCTTGAAGAAGTTGCATGCTAAACTGACAAAATAAAAAAGCCCTTGGCTCGATTAGGGGTCAAGAGCTTCGTCTATTTCGAACATTTAGCAACTCTTATTAATGATATACTAACATAAAAGGAAGAAAAGAGCTTGACCGTCGTGGTCAAGCTCTTTTAACTATGATACATGTATCAACCTCCGGAATGACGGCACAACCTCCCCAGGTTCCATGTATTTGACCGGCATCGTTGATGTGAGTAACTACACCCTCTCGGTTAGTGTATTGAGGTTCTCCTTCCATTTTGATGATTTTGATAGTGTCGCCAATTTTAATATTATCCATAAGTCCTCCTTAATTTGACTTTGCTTCCTTTTTATATTTATAGTAAGAGTTTCTAGAGCATCCACAGAGTTTCATTACATCGGGATCTTCAAGTGTACCACCGAAGTCTTTTGAGTGCTTTCTAATGATGGCAATACAATCTAGAGATTTTTTGGTAGTGAGTGAGGTGCCTTTTGTGAGACCTATCTGGGTTCCATTCTTTTTGGCTTCGCGGATGCCTTGAGAAATTCTTGAATGAAGATCTGTAACTTCTTTTTCCGATTGGTCGAAGGCAGCTTTGATTTGTTCTTCCGCAAGTGCCATCATGAAGTTATTGATTAGTTCTATATTGCCCTTGAAGAATGTATCGACTGCAGCATTACCGGTTGTGATATCAATATTAAGTAAGTTGTTTCTAGTGGAGTCGAAGACCGAAGTATTGATCAAAGGTTCGTTGAGAAAGATGAGGTGAACGCCTCGTTCATAGAGCATTTTGTAATCTTTAAAACCTTCTTCGGCATTACGGCTCATACGAGAGACACTATCAAAAACTATGGTATCATCTTTCTTTACTTGAGGTATGAATTTCTCCCATTGGGGTCGGTTTTGGGTTGTGCCTGTGAAGAACTCTCTAATAATAGTGGCATTTGGGTAGATTGCGGTGATGTTAGTAATCTGACGAGCAATCTTCTGATGTTGGGTGCTGACGCGGCAATAGGCGTAGATCATAATATAACCTTCCTTTTCAGTATTAAAACAAACTAAAGTTTCTTTCGGTACTTATATTATGTCGTGTTTAGAGCAAAAAGGGAGCCCTTTTTGACGAAAATTAGTACAATGTTTGCAAAGGTTTGTTTCAATACTGATTTTGTCCTTGATATAGTACCAAAAGTATGGTATACTATGGTTGTACCAAAACTTTTTGGAGGTCGTTTTATGGCAAAAAGATGGTCGTTTGAGGAGGACTATATTGTTTGTAGGTTTTGCAGGGATGAATATTTTCATGCTGTATTTGAAAAACCCGAAGAAACAATAAAATATAGATTAGAGAGATCTGGGTTTGGATCGCGTACAATTGGTGCAGTAAAAAAACGAATGGAATAGGCGGACCATAAACCGTCTGTGCAGAGTTTATTAACCACTGCTGCAAGAATGTCAAGCCTATTATCTATGTAGTGGCAGAAGAGATGTACAATAAGCTTGTGGTCAAGTCTGTCTACAAAATAATACGGATGTGCTTGGCAAAAGGATTTTAACAATTCATAATCATCATATGGATCTGGGAAGCCTTCATCTGACTCTGCACAATTATAATTCAATTCGCACCACAGGTTTTGAAAGTTCTGCTTGCTGATGAAAGACTTTTGACTTGCCCAAGCATGTACCAATATTCCATAGAATTGTTTAAGCTGTTGTTTGTTAAGTTGAAGTAAATCCTTTTTGAGCATTGTACGTGCAATTCTATCTTTATCTTCCATATCTTTTTCCTTTCATATCCAGGCCTAATTATAACTAGAGCTTTTTATACCATTCATTTAAATTTAGCTAATATTTTCGCTGAGAAAATAAAAAAGCCGACGACCTTTACAGATCGTCAGCCTTAGCATCTTTAATCCATTACAGATATTTTGTGCTATCCGAATGTGATAAATTGATTAGAACCAATTGCCATCGAAGAGATCGACACAAGCATAGTAATTTTGTGTAAGCTCTTCTATATTAAACTCCTTTTTAATTAGAACCGCGGCGGTTATTAGACTCATATAGTCGTGGGTATATTTGATGACACTATCGATTAATTGTTTCTTGAACTTTTTATCTTCGTTGACTTTAAATGGGTTGCTATCGAACCCACTTAAGAACTCATCGAATTGATCAAGATACATCATATTACCATGCGTATGATTCATCTTATAGAAAAACTTAAAAAACTCGTGCAGTTCTTCAGCATTCAAACTTTCCAATTCTTTAGTGAGGGTTTCTATTACTTTATTTGATTCGTTGATTGTGTTCTCTTTAGTTTCCATAACATTTTCACTTTCTACTTGTAATTAAATTGAGTAATAACAGAGCACAAAATATTATCACTCTATATAATTTAGCAGATGTTGTCAACAATGGATTGCTTTTAAAATCTGCTTATACTAAAGAATATGTTATGGATTTGCCTAGAAAAGTTTACATAGTAGTGCAATCAAGTATCTTTTCGGAGAATAGAAAGATAGTCCTCGTATGCAAAAACGCGACGACGTTCGGAGTTGTTAGTTTGTACGAGAATTCTATTTTCCACCAAGCGATTTATATAACTTGAAGCGGTATTGAAAGATATTCCAAGTTCGGATGCCGTTTTCCCAATATCAATAATTGGGTTTTGTTCTAAGTAATTGAATATCAAACGAGCAGTCTTTGCTTGTCTGCCCATATCTTCAATTATTGAAACATTTGTGCTATGAAGATCGTTGAGTTTCTTTATCGTTTCTACAGCATCCTCTGCAGACTCCTTTATTGCAAGAAGGAAGAATTTTACCCATTGTTCGTAGTTGTCCTTCGCTCTGACCTCGCTCATACGATCGTAATATTCAATGCGGTTCATCTTAAGATAGTAAGAAATGTAAAGTGCGGGGGAATGCAGAACTTGTTTGTCAAGCAGATATAGTGTGATGAGCAATCTACCAATTCTTCCGTTACCATCAAGGAAGGGGTGGATGGTTTCAAACTGATAGTGAATCAGCGCAGCCTTGATCAAGACATCAAGACAATCCTCTTCATTCATATACTTCTCTAGATCGGACATTGCTTCAGCCATATCTTGTGGGTTCGGTGGAATGTAACGCGCATTTTTAATTGAGCTTCCTTGAGCACCAATCCAGTTCTGAGAGATACGGAATTCACCCGGATTTTTCTCTTGACCTCTCACACCTTGCATTAATACTGCGTGAGTTTCCTTGAGTAAACGATTGCAAAGTGGAAGCGAATTCATACGTTCGAGAGCAAACTCTGTGGCTTTAATGTAGTTCACGACATCGGCAACGTTTTGATTCGCATTCTTTTCAATCAAAGGATCGAGAACATCTTCAAGAGTTGCTTGTGTTCCTTCAATCTGTGAGGAAAGCAGTGCCTCTTTACGCACATACATAGAAACGAATAAATTCATATTTGGAATATGTGTTGCAAGTGCATCAAGAGTAGCAAGTGCCTTAGTAGCCCCTGTTAAACAAGAGACTATTTCATCATCGATATTTAATTCAGGCGGTAGTGGAGAAGGTCTAAACGATTTGTAAGCTGCATCTCCGGAAAGATTGGATATTTGTGTTCCTGCTTTGCTCATAAGAACCTCCAGTTTGAAATTATTGTATCAATTATAGCATTGTTATTTCAAAAAGTCAACAAAAATTGAAATTATATATTTTTTTATTTCAAAATCAATCTATAAAATGAAATAAATGATATGTTTTTATAACTTAATTGAAAGTAAGTGTTTTATCGAGATCGTGCGCCAAAGAAACTTTACGTCTGTGGCTTATATGGGCATAGATATTAGCGGTGGTCGAGATATCCGCATGACCTAACCATTCCTTAATATCGTTAATCCCCCATCCTTTATCAACCAATATACTGGCTGTTGAATGACGCAAATCGTGATAACGCATTTGTGGCAAGCCGTGACGAGCCAGGGCGCGCTTAAAACTCACCGTAAGGCTGTCGGGACGATAGAGTACGCCATTAGGATACTTGAAAATATAATCGTTATCATGATAGTTAGAACCAAGCCTGAGCTTGTAGTCTTCCTGCTGAGCTTTGAGCTTCAAGAGTAGTGTTTTAATGTCCGGTAGAAGCTGATATGTGCGCTTGCTATTATAACTCTTAGTAGAGTCTTTTCTAACGATTCTGCTACCACCAACTACAGTATGATTTATGGTCAGCGTATCTTTTTCAAAATCTACAGCTTGCCATCGAAGCCCCAGCGCTTCAGACTTTCTTAAACCATAGTATAGAGTAACAAAAACGATAGGACCTATTTCCTCATCCTTGAACGCATCAAGCATTTTCTGCGCATCTTCAGCGGTTAAGAAAACCTGTCGTTCATCCTTCTTGTTTCCACGCTTAGGCATAGGAACTTGGAGCGCAGGATTGATTTTGATATCACCATAGAGAACTGCGTAATCAAACACGTTGCGCAGAATGCTTATAATCTTGCGAACCGACGTGTTAGACTGACCACCAATTTTATTATCTTTTCTCCCGCCATCATTAGAGATGTATTTGACGTAATCAAGAATATGTCCTGCAGTTATATCTTGGATGTTCAAGTTTAATTTTTTGAAATAGGGAATAAGATGCACGTCGATATAGGTGTGGTATCCATCATAAGTAGTTTCAGCCACCTCGCTTTTACGCAGATTCTTCCACATTAGTATATAATCTGCCATCTTAGTTGGGTGGTCATTCTTTTCGAGGTGCTTGTGCTTTTCTATTAGAGGTTCAATCATAGCCGTGGCTTTTTGCTTTGCTCCTCGACCCGAAAAGCCTGTGCTTATGAACTTGTCTTTTCTTTTATGTTGTTTATCGTAATAACTTAGTCTAACGTAATAAACACCATTTCTTATCGCAACACAACCTGTCATAAAATCACCTCGTTAATCTGTGTCCGAAGACATCACCTCAATAGCAATTCTCATTCCCAGTTTAAACGCATATACAAATATTTCGCGTTCATTGATATCTGTCAGTTCGTCCCAGCAAGCATCAAACTTTTCGAAAGTTTCTCGCTGCTTGTCATTCATTTCGGCCATAAGCGCATCGTGATGATCTGATATGTATCCCATCAGTTCTTTTACTTCTTTGCCCTTGCTGCGACATTGAGTATTAGGACAAATGTTACCGTAGAACAGCTCTTCTAAAATTGATTTCATATAATTATCCTCCGTATTTATCGATAAAATAATTATATCAAGAATCTTTGATTTCGCGAACGCGTATTTGAGATTGTTAGCGGAAAGGTTGCAAGTAAATTGTATCGAATTGTATCATAAAGACAGGTTTACCATTTGGTTTACTAAAAGTTTTACATAGCGGTTGTCTAAACGGTTGACAATATGTAAAAAAATAGGTTGATGCAAAACATATCGTAGTCTAATATGTTGAAAAAATGTTGCTTTTGTGCTATAATATTAGCATCAAATAATTGTGAGGCTGTATATGAAAAATGAGGTAAAAAGTTTTTTCTCAAGACCGACTAATATTGCAATATTAATTGCTGCTGCATCAGTTTTATTAATTGTATTTGGTTGCCTCTTGAAAGGTAATGCTCAAAGCATTTTGATATCGTTTGGCGCGAATCTAATTACATCAATACTTCTATTCTTTTTGATAGATAAGAGAATAGATGAGGGGAAGCGAATAGCTGACGAAGAGACCAAGCGTAAAAAAGAGAAAAAACAAATATTAAAGCATCATATGTCCTTGGAATTAAAATTAAAGGAGCTGTTTGTTCATTACAATCAATTGATTATTCCTTATGATGAACGCGTGCAAGATCATACATTCTTGCCGATAAGGGATGATGGATTTGAAGATCTTGATCACATATCACAATTAGTAGATATGTTCAACACTAGTATTACAATATATGGGCAATTTGGGGAAACCTGTCTTACGGCTTTCAAAAGAACACATGATAAAATTTCAGAATTGTTTAGAATGTTTTTGATAGAAGTCGATTTTGAGTGCTATCCTGAAGTGAAAAAAACTCTGGATGATTTGATGAAAATACTATCATCTCCTAACTGTATGGAAGCTCTTGAAAACTTTAACAGAGACAAAAAAGTGATTTCTGTGATGAGAGAAATGATGAAAGATTATTCGGGAAATCTACAAGAAGATATTACCGTCAGAAAATATTCTGGAAATCTGTTTTTACAGCCGCTTACACTGTGCTATTATCTAAATGCTTTTGCTACAGCGGTTAATGCATACATATCAGAAATTAGTAAGCTGAAGTAATAGGTATTGCAAGGAAAGGGTGGCAGATGAGTCTGCCGCTCTTTTTATGAATAGTTGGTGTGTTGCAATGGAAAAAGGTGTTGAAAAAATGAGCTTTTTGTGGTACAATTAGTTAGATTAAAAAATCAAGGATAAATACTCTATGAATAAATTGGATATTTTAAATCGAGAAGAGTTTGTAGAAAAGTTATTTAATTTAACACAGCAATTATCGTTCAATAAGAAAAATACAACATTTGCTATTGATGGTAGTTGGGGTGTAGGAAAAAGCTTTGTTCTTGATATGTTCGAAGAAAAACTTTCACAAGAACAATCGGAAGAAACTAATAAAGATAGATACTTTGTTATTCGATACAATTGCTGGAAATACGATTATTACGAAGAACCACTGATAGCAATAGTATCAGCTATGATAGAAACAATAGAACAAAAAACCAAACTCTTCCCCGATAATGAAAAAAAGAGCAACATATTAGGTGCCTTAAAAGCCGTTGGGTTATCGTTGCTTTCTATGGCAAACAGTGCTATTCGAGAGAAAACAGGAATAGATCTAAAGAAAGCCTATGATGCGGTTAAAGACGGAGCTGATGCCGGAGCAAAAGAATATGAAGAAAAACACAATTACGATGTCTACTTTGGCTTCAACAAAGTAATGGTTGCACTGCAGCAGTCTCTTGCTGAATTATCGAATGAATATACGGTTGTTTTCATGGTTGATGAACTAGATAGATGCTTACCAGAGTATGCGATAAAAGTATTGGAACGGTTACATCATTTAACAGAATCAGCAAAAAACACTATAACGGTAGTTGCGATTGACAAAACCCAATTAGTTCAAAGTATAAAAAACACATTTGGATTTAATGAGTGCGATAGATACTTGAAAAAATTTATAGAGTTTGAAATTGGCTTGAACTATGGAAAGGTTTCAGAAAAATTCATTGAAAAACACGCTGAATATGTATCATTGTTTGATAAAACAGTTTTTGAATACAACGACTCTATAGAAGAGTTTATGCAAGCTGTTTTTCAACAAATTGAAGCTCGTGAACAAGAACATTTGGTCAATCGTGCTATGTTGGTACATAAGTTGTTATTTGATAAACCTAAAGACTACAGTTTTATGTGCATAGAAATCTTATCAGTTGTTTTGCAAACACGCTATGATGACAGAAAAAACTTCTCAGAGTGGTTCACTCAATTTTCTAGGAGCAGAGAAAGTAGTAAAGAGTGGCCTCCATTTGATTTCTACTTTAATGAAAAAATTTCAAGCGTACCAGGGAACGATTTAATTCGTATGGGAGGTGATAATGCCGGAGCATTTCGTCAGATAACCTACGAGAAGTCTTTATATGGTGCAATAGCATACACTTGGTACTCTTTATACTTCAGATCAAATAATACACAAAAATTAGAGATAGAGAATGAAAAACTTCGAAATCTTTTGGATAATAATGTTGGCGATTTGAAGAAATTTATAGATACAATAAAAATTGTTAAATAATGTGCTTTCACGTTGCAATATAAGAAAAAGGCCGTTCCTTTTTGGAGCGACCTTTTTGAGCAAAGATTTATACAGATTTCAACGAAATAAAAAGCATAACAAAACAGGGCATCACACAATCTGCGTAGCAAATTGCGTAACACCCTCATTTTAGCTGCGTAACACTATGTACAATTTCGACCTAAAAAAGAAAAAATAGTGTAAAAACCTTACGATTTCTACACTATTTTGGTCTGAGTGACAAGACTTGAACTTGCGGCCTCTACCACCCCAAGGTAGCGCGCTACCAACTGCGCCACACCCAGATTTTTTTGGATTATATATGGATCGTTTTTTGAAGATGCATGCAGACTTGAATAGAAAACAAGGTACAACATCGATTGCACAAACAAGATTGATTGTGATAAGTAAATGCGATCCTCTCAAAAGACTAATACATTATATCACTATGTTTAGAAAAAGTCAAGGGCTTTTTGCTAAAAAATAGAGAAAAAGAATAAAAAAATGCATTTGTGCATCTGATTTTTTATTTTTGTGAGTATTTTTTTGATATTTTGCAATTATTTGTTCAATACCTATTGACTTAATTCGACTTTTAATTTATAATTGTTGTCGATATTATATCAAAAAACGTAGATACGGAGATTTAAAAATGTTCAATATGACGAAGAGGTATGTTGCGGTTATTTTGTTGTGTGTTACGTTAATATTTATGACTATATCACTTACTGCTTGCGGTAAGGATGGTATTGATGGCAGAGATGGCACTGATGGTGTTGATGGCCTTACTCCGACCATAGGTGAAAATGGCAATTGGTGGATCGGTGATTACGATACGGGCGTACGCGCCGAGGCACAGGCTGGTACTGATGGCAAAAATGGTATCGATGGTAAAGACGGTGTTAACGGTAAGGATGGCAGTAACGGTAAAGATGGTGTTGACGGTAAAGATGGTAAGGATGCTATAACTCCGAAATTCCTTTATAATAACGGCATGATCTACGTTTCGTATGATAATGAGGTAAGTTGGGATCTTCTGGTTGAAATAGATGAGCTAATTGAAGATGGTAAGGACGGTAAAGACGGAATATCAATAACATCTTGTGAGCTTAACGATCAAGGAGAGTTGATTATCCATTACTCTACGGGTGAAAGCAGTAATCTTGGAAGAATTGTCGGTACAGATGGTATAGACGGCAATAATGGCGAGAATGGTATCAATGGTAAAGACGGAATATCTATAGATTCATGTGAAATAAACGATAACGGTGAGCTTGTAATAAGCTACTCTGATGGAACCGATGTGAACCTCGGAAAAGTGGTTGGAACAAATGGCACTAACGGTTCAAACGGAACGAACGGCACTGACGGTAAAAATGGAGTTGATGGTGTCACTCCGCGCTTTAAAATTAACACGTCTACCCGTCAATGGGAGGTTTCTTATGATAATGGAGAGACGTGGGAGGCACTTGGCGTGATCGCTACGGGTGCAGATGGTACGAACGGAGAAAATGGTCTTGACGGACAGAACGGAACAACTCCGCGTCTGAAAATTGATACGGCTACCAACCAATGGCACGTTTCTTATGACGACGGAAAAAATTGGGAAAGCCTCGGTGTTGTTGCCACGGGTCCCGCAGGTAATGACGGAATGGCAACCATTGTAAAGATAGGAGATGACGGATATTGGTACACATCTCGTAACAACGGAACAAGCTGGGAAAACACCGGCGTAAAGGCCGAGGGGTCTGACGGCGAGAACGGCGACAACGGAAACGATGGACGCGGCATTGAAAAGATGGAGATCATTGAAGGATGTTTATGGGTTACATATACAGATAGCCAAACCCCTGTTAATATAGGCCGTGTGATTGCGGAAAACGATGGGGAAGAATCCGGCCCGGTGATTGTGGATCAATATACCGATGCGCTGTCATTCTATCCTCTCGGTGATGGAAGTGAGTACGGCGTATCCGTTGGTAATGCTTTATATATGGAAAACATTGTTATCCCCTCTACTTATAATGGCAAACCTGTAACAACGATTTTGCCGCGAGCATTTGTACGTGTGGACGATACCAACACAACTCTTAAGAATATATTTATTCCCGACAGCATTGTATGTATCGGAGAAAATGCGTTTGATAACTGTGTTGCTTTGACAAATTTGATTATTCCGTCAAGCGTTAAAGTGATAGGTGACTACGCGTTCGCCAACGTGTCAATAGTGACGTTTGATATAAGCGAATCTGAAGTTCCGGAAGATCAAGTGTGGAGCGAAGGAACGCTTGGTTGTGGTGAAATTGTTTGGAAAAAGTAAAATATAGTTAGCATAATATGTAAAAAGTGAGCGGTTATAAAATCGCTCACTTTTTTGTCTTATTCATAAACTTTCTCGAGTATTCTGCTTGCTATGCACTGCATGCCGTAGTCTCCGGGGTGACCGGCAACTCCCGCGTGTTCAAAAAGCCCCTTTGCCATTGTGCTTTCATCATCTTCGAGATCTGTGAGATGACAGAAGATGTACCCCTTTTCTTCGCATACCTCTTTGAAGACATTGTTGTAGATCGAGTACCAGAACATATCGGTTATGATAACCTTTTTTGCGTTATCACCAACGAGTAAATCGAGTATCTTAGAAAAATAGGGTTTACAGTCGATCTCAAGATGCTTTTTTGCCGTAATGTTCTCGCCAATACGGATTACAATTATATCTGCGTTAAAATCTCTGACCTTGGAGTAATATTGCTCAAAGACCTCCTCGGTGTGAGGGTATTCCCATTCCCAGGCTGCGCCCTGTGCTATACAGTAGTCAACCATTCCGTAGTGTTTATCAAGCTCTGCAACAACGAGGTGCACATAGTCCTTATCGATTGATGAAGCCGCCATACCCCAATCTCCATGCCACCCAATGGATGCGTTGGGTTCGTGTCGTGTTATTGAGTTGCCGAAGAACATAACCTTCTTTTTTCCGCCTCTGTTGAAAATGCTGACGTACTTATTTACGTCTACCTGACCGTGTGCCTTCACGGTGTTTGCTGCTGCATTTTTTGATTCTATCATATTCTACCTCGCTTCATTTTAGGGGAATTTTTATGAATTTGTTATTGTGTAGGATCGTTGTTTCTCTGAAGCCAATATCAAAGAGCATAAGCCTTGTTTCATCGAAGTGGCAATCGAGAAAATCTGCATTATGGCAGTCTGAGGTAAGGGTGATATCCGCGCCTGATTTTTTTAGTACGTAGAGAAGCTCTGACGAGGGGTAGGGGAGAGTCCTGTAGCCTCTGGCTATTGCACCCGTGTTAACTTCAAACAAGAGCCCTTTGTTAGCAACGGTTTCGATAAAGGATTTTGCAATCTCGTCGTGCTTTTTATTTCCGAGGAATATCGGGTCTGATACCTCGTCATATTTTGTTATCAGATTGAAGTGACCGACTACGTCGGGGCGTCTTTTTATAAGATAGTCGGTGAATGTGGCATAATAGCTTTCTGCCATCCTCTCGACGCTTCTTCCAAATGCATCAAAGCACCTTTGCATATATTCATTGCCTATATCAAGCGGAAGTATCTGCCCGTTAACTTTAAGAAAGTGTAGTGATCCTATAATGTATTCATACTTTGATCTGTCGATAAGAGAAAAAGCATCCTCTTCTGTTCCGAGGTATATCTCGATATCTTTTCGATAGATTTCCTTTAGTCTGTTTATTTCATTAATGTAGCCTTGTTCGTCTTTCATACAGCTCGTTAGCTCGAATGGAGTGTATGCGTGACCGGAAAAGCCAAGTGAGACAAAGCCCTTTTCTATTGCCTTTTGCACCATTTCTTCCGCGGTGCTTTGTCCGTCGCAGAAGGTGGTATGCGTGTGTAGATTCGATAGCATTTTTTATGTCCGTTTCAGTTTGATGAGTATATTATAACACGTGTGTTGAGGGTTGTAAAGATGGTCGTGAGTTTTTTTGATTGGTGTTACTGTAATGCGAATTCAAGAAACAGTCATCCAATAAATCCGTTTTGTCTAAGGTCAGCTTCAAATTCGTCTGTGATTTTATAAAAATCCGAATTCCAAGTGTATTGCAGATAAAGATTCCCCTCAAGCGAGATAATATCGACGTGAAAACTAAATGCAGGATAATCTACTAAGGGAGAATTTTCAAAGCTTACCAATGCTTGTAGATTTTCCAATTGATTTTTTAAGGTAGGAATTGATTGAATTCGCTACGCTCATTATAGTATAAAATCGCGGAGATTGCAAGGCGTTTGCGGGAAATTGGGGTGGGTATTCGCTCCAAATCACGCTAAAGGCGTGTATATCATCAATGCAGAGCATCTTATATTTCGGGATATTCGCCTGTGGCGAAGATTCGCACACTCTCCGCCTGTTGAGCGGGCTCCCCGATCTCCGAGTGGCGAATGCGAACCCCGCGCCTTGCGGCGCTGTGGTGAGAATCCTCTATTCCACAGCCAAAGGAAAGAAAAAGAGACCATCAGATGATGGTCGAGGAATAGGGGTATTCGTGCAAAGCACGAAGATTTTTCGCCTTGCCGCTTACAAGCGAGCTTGACGCGCTCTGCGGCTCAAATGCGAACCCAGCGCCTTGCGGCGCGGGGGGTCGGAATCCTCTATTCCGCAGCCAAAGGAAAGAAAAGAGGACCATCAGATGATGGTCGTCTTTTCTTTGGCAGGGGGATAGGGATTCGAACCCCAACATACAAAGTCAGAGTCTGCTGTGCTGCCGTTACACAATTCCCCTTTGTTTAACGCACTACATTGTAGCACACATTGTGGAATTTGTCAAGGGTTTTTTTAATATTTTTTGCTATTTTCAAAATTGTTTTTGCGCGCGGAAGTTTAAAGCGGGGAGAAAACGTTGTTTTATCCATAACAACTCACTTAAAAAGGCTTAATCTTGACAAGACGGAAAATTGATATTAAAATAGTAATATCAAAAAAAGTAAAGTCTTAAAAAGCATATTTATCTAATGCGTGAATTTGATATGAAAGGAAAGTGGGTTTAATGAGAAAGGAACCGGTTTTTAGAGAAAATGGAAAAGCGAGTAAGTGGAGTGTAGGGGGAATAGGAACGTTCTTAATTACAATTCTTTGCTGGATTCCGTTATTTTCATTCGATATATTTCCTCTTGATCTGTTGATGATGTATATGGGGACCATACCTGCGAGTATAGTATTTGTACTTATAGTTTTTGTGTCGGTTATCGTGTCGATTATTATACATGAGGCGGGGCACCTTCTGTTTGGGATTCTTTCGGGTTATAGCTTCTGCTCGTTCCGTATATTCAGTCTTATGATTGTTAAAACAGATGCCGGAATGAAATTCAAAAAACTCTCTGTTCCCGGAACATCCGGACAGTGTCTGTTGGTTCCACCGGAATGTAAAGATAGAAAAATGCCCACTATAGCTTACAATTTAGGAGGTTTTATACTCGGATTTGCGTCTGCTGTTATATTTGGACTTTTGGCATTTTTGCTATGCAATTACGTTTTGATATATATGCTGTTGGTTGCTTTGTGCGTTGCAAATATTACGATCTCTCTTACTAACGGTATACCTATGAGGGTAGGGCTTATTGATAACGACGGAAAAAACGCGGTGTCCTTGATAAAAAATTCCAAGGCTGCACATGCACTTAAAATTCAACTTCTCGTAAACGCAGAAAATAGTCGCGGAGTATCGCTTAGCGATATGCCGGATGAATGGTTTGTTATGCCGAATGATACCGAACTTGTAGATTCTTTAATGCATTCGCAGGCTTACATTTGCTTCTCTCGACATTTTGAAAAGGGAGAGTATGATGAGGCAAAGGAGATTGCCGAGCGTTTGCTTGCACTTGATAATCTTCTTGGTTTACACAGAGCAACTCTCGGCGTTAGCCTTGCGTATATCAACACCATAAAAGGAGAGTATGCTGAGGTTGAACGATTTTTTAAGAAAGAGTACTACAAAAATTCTTCCCTGTATCTAATGGACCTTTCTTCTTCAAGGTGCAGATATGCATATGAGTTGCTTGTGAAGGGAAGTGAAAAGGGTGCAAAAAGGGAATTGCAAATGTTTAATTTCATTGTACGCAAGCTAAAAAAATATCCATTTTCTGATGTTATCGAAAGGGAACGTAAGCTGATACGTGATGTCGATATGATCTATACAAAAAGAATTAATGAGAGTCCATATTTGACAGACAATTTCCCTACAGAACGCTAAAATAAATAATTTTCTTTATTTTACTATTGAAAATACGCGAAACGTGTGTTATAATGTACGTTGTAAATTATTCGGGCGCGCATGTAGTAGCAGTATTGACACATTTGCGCCAAGAAAGAGGAATACATATGAAGGAAAAACTTGACCTTTTGCTCCGTGAAGGGGCAGCAAAAATTGAAGCGGCAAAGACCGAGAGTGAGCTTCAGGAAATCAAGGGTGCGCTTCTTGGTAAGCAGGGCGCAGTAACCGAGCTTCTTAAGGAGCTTCCTAAGCTCGACGTTTCTCTCCGTCCCGAGATGGGTAAGGCCGTGAATAACGTAAAGAACCTGCTCACAGAGCAGATTGAGGGAAAGAGAGAGGAGCTGAAGCTCAAGGCTTCTGAAATCTCCCCCGATTTCGACTGCACGCTCCCAGGCATTAAGCCCGTGATAGGCGGTTTGCACCCCATCACTCAGATGTGCTATGACCTTAACGACGCGTTCCGCTCTATGGGCTTTGAGATCTTCCACGGTCCGGAAATCACGAGCGAATACTACGCGTTCGATAATCTTAACTTCCCCCCCAACCACCCTGCACGCGAGAGCATGGATACGTATTGGCTTGAGGGACACGACTCGGGTGAGGCTAATGAAAAGCTCTGCCTTCGTCCTCACCTCACAGGCGGAAGTGTACGCTATATGCAGAAGCATAAGCCCCCTTACAGATTCGTTTACCCCGGACGCGTGTATAGAAATGAGACTACCGATGCACGTCACGAGCGCGCATTCTTCCAATATGAAGCACTCATCGTTGACAAGGATCTCACATACACCTCGGGTAAGGTTATGATCAAGAGCATTCTTCCCAAGGTGTTCGGTCAGGACGTTCCTGTAAGAATGAGAGCCGGCTTCTTCCCGTTCGTTGAACCCGGATTTGAAATTGATATGGGCTGTCTTGTTTGCGGCGGTAAGGGTTGCAGCGTTTGTAAGCACGTAGGTTGGATAGAGATCATGCCCGGCGGTACTCCTCATCCCAACGTACTTCGTGCAGCAGGTGTTGATCCCGACGAGTACACCGGCTTCTACGTAAACATTGGTCTTGACAGACTTGTTATGATGCGTTACGGCGTTGACGACGTTCGTCTGTTCCACGGTACTGATCTGAGATTCCTCGGTCAGTTTAAGTAAGATTCGGCGAACGATAGGAGAACAGAAAATGAAATTATCACTTAATTGGATTAAAGATTATGTAAAGATTCCCGAGGATATGGACCTTAAGCAGCTTGCTTACGACCTCACTATGTCGACCGTTGAGGTTGAGGGTGTCCACGATCTCGGTAAGCAGTTCGACGGTATTGTTGTCGGCGTTATAAAAGAGGTTTTGCCTCATCCAAATGCGGACAAGCTCCGCGTATGCAAGGTTGATATCGGCACTGATGATATCAAGGATATCGTTTGCGGCGGAAGTAACCTTGCAGAGGGGATGAAGGTTGTTGTCGCTTGCCCCGGTGCAATGGTGCGCTGGCACGGTGAAGGCGAGCCTGTTGAGATCAAGAACACCAAGCTCCGCGGTGTTGCGAGCTTTGGTATGATATGCGCTGCAGTCGAGGTAGGTCTTGCAGATCTCTTCCCGACAGAAGACGATCACGGCATTATGGATCTCTCCGACTTTGATGTGGCTGCAGGTACTCCCGTGGCAAAGGCTCTTGGTCTTGAGGATATGATTCTTGAGATAGACAACAAGTCTATGACTAACCGTCCCGACCTTTGGGGACACTACGGTATCGCACGTGAGCTTGCGGCTCTTTATGACCTTCCTCTTGAGCCTATTACACCTTATATCCCCGAGGCGTGTGAAGAATATGACGTAAGAATTCTCGATGAGGTAAGATGTCCTCGATACATCGGAGCAAAGATCGAAGGCCTTGGAATTAAGCCCTCGCCCTTCGAGATGCAGTCCAGAATTTGGCGTGTAGGTATGCGTCCTATCAATGCACTCGTTGACGTAACTAACTACGTTATGCTTGCTGTTGGTCAGCCTACTCACGTGTTCGATTCAACACATATTGTTAATCATATAGAGGTTCGTACAGCAAACGAGGGAGAAAAGCTTCAGCTCCTTAATGATAAAGATCTTGAACTTACTACCGACGATCTTGTTATCGCAGATAAAGAGGGTGCAGTAGCTCTCGCAGGCGTTATGGGAGGTGCAAAGGATTCCGTTCTTCCCACCACCGACAGCGTTATTCTCGAGGTTGCGAACTTCGACTCTCGTACCGTGCGCAGAACCGCGCTCAGATACGACAACAGAACCGAAGCATCCTCAAGATACGAGAAGGCTGTTGATCCCGAGAGATGTGATCAGGCACTTGCGCTCGCTATGAAGCTCTTTGCCGAGCTCTATCCCGAGATGAAGGTTACTGCCTTCACCGATAAGTATCCCAATAAGCTTGTAAGAAAAGAAATCGACGTTGACTTCGATTGGCTCGACAGAAGACTCGGTATCAGAGTTCCCGAGGACATTGTAAGAAAGAAGCTCGGTACTATGGGCTTTGACGTTACCTTTACCGACGAGGGCATGCACATTGTGGTTCCTACCTGGCGTTCCACCGGTGACGTGTCCATTAAGGCGGACATTATGGAGGAAGTAGCGCGTATGTACGGCTACGAGAACTTCCAGCCCACCCCCATCACCACCAGCTTTGACAGTGCCATTAATCAGCTCGATATGGACCTCGTTCGCAAGGTTAAGGAATACCTCGCATTCAGAGCAGGTATGCAGGAGATTTTCACCTATCCTTGGATGACAGATAGCTTTGTAAACGCTATCCTTCCTACCACCGACGGTGTGCTTTCTCTTTCCACGCCCCCCTCTCCCACCGAGAAATATCTTCGTTCTACACTCCTTCCCAACATCTGTAAGGCGGTAGTAAAGAACGAGTGGAACTTTGACGAGTTCGCAATCTTCGAGGAAGCACAGATTTTCCGTGATACCGATTATACAAGTGAGTATTCCGAGATAGAGAAGCTCCCCTATCAGCGTAAGCACCTCGGCTGTGCATTCGTTGGAAAATCTGATAAGATCCAGACTCTCTTCCGTACAGCTAAGGGCGTTATCGAGGATATGCCGAGATACACTCATATGGAGGGCTTCACCTTTGCAAAGGTTGAGAAGCCTTATTGGGCAGACGAGACCGTATGGCTCAACGTGTTCCTTGGAGATAAGAAGATAGGTGATATCGCTCTCCTTTCCAAGAAGGCTGCTCTTGCTTGCGATATTAAAGTGCTTTCCGCAGTTCTTGTTGAGCTTGATATGGATTCCTTCAAGCCTCTTAAGTCGAGAACCAACCGTTACGTTCGTGTTCCCGAGCATCCCACCAATGAGTACGACATCTCCTTCCTCGTTGATTCCTCTGTGAAGTGGAGTGAAATATACAGCGCAGTTCTTCCCAAGAAGTCGGATGATAATCTTCTTCGCGAGGTTCTCTTCGTTGACGAGTACAAGGGCAAGCAGATCCCCGAGGGCAAGAAGTCTATTACTCTTCGTCTTGTTATAGGCTCGGGTGAGAAGACTCTTACCGGTGCGGAGATCGAAACTGTTGCCAACGGTGCGAGAAAGAAACTTGCTAAGGCATTTGGTATTGACGTAAGAACGGTATAAACAATCTTCCCAAGATCATTTATAGTTGCACAGTCTAATACTATGTATCAATGACTTTGGAGGTAATATGAAGAAAATACTATCTATATTGTTGGTTTTTGCTTTCCTTTTTAGCCTTTCGTCCTGTGTATTGGTTCCTTCATACAGCGGTAACGAACTTTTAAAAATTCTCGAGAGCAGAGGGTATGAGTATACAGTTGAACTTGATTTAGAAACAGATCATCAGGGTGTGATAGGATATGTTTACGGCTCCAAAGAGGAGACGGGAGATGAGATATACTACATTTACTGTGAAGGCTTTAGCTCCGCAAATGCGATTTTCAGATACTTAAAGAGTAAGCGTAATGCAGAAATTTCTGAATTTAAAATGAAGATTGAAAAGGTTCAATTTATGCTTGACTCTGATGATGTAAGTGCTGCAGATAAGGGCAAATACTATGAAGAATACGTTATCCTAAAAGAGCAGCTCGAAGAAGTGCAAGGATACAATTGCGGTCGTGGTTATAACGTCGTTTGGTACGGAACAAAGCAAGCACTTATAGATATAAGATTAGGTGAATAAACAAAATAGGCGCTTGATTGGAAAATCCTGATACAAGCGTCTATTTTTCATTTTTTCTTCCTAACAAGTAATCAAGTGAAACGTTAAAGTAGTCGGCAAATTTTATTAACGTATTGTAATCTGCTTCCCTCTCTAAGTTTTCATATCGACTGATTGTGTTTTGATTCATGCTTAGATCGAGCGCTAACTTTAACTGAGATATTTGTCTTTCTTTTCTAAGTTCCTTTAATCTGAAAATCATAATACATCCTTGTTAACTGCACAGTAACTCTTGACAACATTATACCATTATGGTATAATATAAATATCCCAATATGGTATATATTGATTTTGGAGGAACTATGAAGAAAATACTATCTATTATTTTAATTTTAACATGTCTTTTTAGCTTATCATCGTGCGCGGTAGTTCCTGCTTACGATTCTGATGAATTAGAAAAAATATTAGAGAGTAACGGATATGATCATACAATTAATTGGCAGGTTGATCATGAGGGCGTGGTAGGATATGTTTACGGCTTCAAAGAGAAGACGGGAGATGAGATATACTATATCTATTGCGAGGGCTTTAGCTCGGCAAATTCGATTTTCAGATATTTGAAGAGTAAGCGAAATGCGGAAATTTCAGAATTGAAAATGGAAATTGAAGAAATTGAGTTTGTGCTCAATTCCGACGATGTAAGTGCTACTGATAAGGGCAAGTGCTATGCAGAATACGTTATCCTAAAAGAGCAGCTCGAAGAAGTGCAAGGGTACAACTGCGGTCGTGGTTATAACGTCGTTTGGTACGGGACAAAGCAAGCACTTATAGATATAAGACTGGGTGAATAAACAAATTGTACGCAATCTATGTAAAAAATACACCGTGAATATCGGAAAGATTGTTATTATTGTCTATTGACGGCAAAAACGGTGTGTGATATAATTAAAAACGTAAGCGAGAATCAGTAAATCAGGGGCGCAAATCCTATATTTCGATTCTCGCTTATATGTTTTAATAGACTTTATAGACAGAAAGGAATACAAAAAGTGTTAGAGAAACTTTTTAAGCTAAAGGAAAAGGGCACTACGGTTAAGACAGAAATCGTTGCCGGTATCACAACCTTTATGACTATGGCGTACATCCTTGCGGTTAACCCGAGTATACTTGCCGATGCCGGAATGGATGCGACAGCAGTGCTTCTCGCCACCTGTATCGCATCCTTCATAGGTACTGCGTGTATGGCTCTTTGGGCAAATCTTCCGTTCGCACTTTCTGCAGGTATGGGACTCAACGCATTCCTTGCCTACACAGTTGTACAAGGATTTGGATATCCTTGGCAGATCGCTCTTCTTGCGGTATTTATAGAGGGTATAATATTCATCGTTCTTTCACTCACCAACGTGAGAGAGGCTATCTTCGATTCCATACCCTTGCAGCTCAAGGGCGCGGTTTCGGTTGGTATCGGATTCTTTATCGCATTTATAGGACTTCAGAACGCGGGACTCAGTATTAACAATGACTCAACCCTCGTTTCTATGGTAAACTTTACTGAGAATTTTAACACCTCGGGTATCAGCGCGCTTCTTGCTATTATAGGTACTCTTATTACCGCGATTCTTTATATCAAGAACGTTAAGGGTTCTATCCTTATCGGTATTCTCGGTACTTGGGTGCTCGGAATGTTCTGTCAGCTCGTAGGGCTTTACGTTCCTGATGCGGCGACAGGATACTACTCGCTCTATCCCACTCTTGCAATGACTGATTTCTCCAAGCTCGGCGAAACCTTCGGTCAGTGCTTTAAGGTAAGCTTTGACGGTATCAGCATCTTCAACTTTATCGTTGTAATCTTCTCGTTCCTCTTTGTTGACCTCTTCGATACGCTCGGCACTCTTATCGGTGTTTGTATGAAGGGAGATATGCTTGACAAGGACGGCAAGCTTCCTGAAATCAAGCCTGCTCTTATGGCTGACGCGGTTGCTACCACTGCGGGTGCGGTTCTTGGTACCTCGACTACCACCACGTTCGTAGAGTCATCCTCCGGTGTTGCTGCAGGAGGCAGAACCGGACTTACATCTATGACAACTGCGATTTTATTCTTGCTTTCTATGTTCTTTGCGCCTGTGTTCACTGCAATCCCTTCGTTTGCAACTGCACCTGCGCTTATTATCGTAGGCTTCCTTATGCTTACTAATATCAAAGAGCTTAAGCTTGATGACGAAAATCTTACTACAGCAATCCCTGCATTCCTTTGTATTATCGCAATGCCACTGTTCTATAGCATAGCAGAGGGTATCTCGATCGGCATCATCTCCTACGTTATCATCAACCTCGCTTGTAAGAAGCACAAGGAGATCTCTCCCGTAATGTACGTGCTTGCAGTTCTCTTTGTTCTTAAGTATATATTCTTGTAATCAATTAACTAAATAAAATAAACGCCCGAGGCTTTGTTCTCGGGCGTTTTTTGTAAACAATTGTTTGTAACAACTTGCGTTATAACATAGATTTTTCGATGTTCGCGTTAATATTGTTTTTGTCGTAAAACCGGCTTAAAGGTATTTTTTTGATGACGTTCATTGGCACATCCTTGGCGTCAAACAGAGTAAAGGTCCAATCCTGCGAATCAAGATAAAGAAATATCCTATTAAATATCGCGTTACCTATTTCGGGCTTGATACCGTCCTTTGTTTTTACTATAACTGCACTCGCAAAAAAGTCACTGGTGATGACCTTTCTCACGATGTAGACACTATCTATAACATCGGACATCGATCTGATTAGCTCTAAGAGTTCTTTTTTGATATCCTCCGGCAGAATCTCGCTTGCGAGATTATCTTTCGGAGTGAGTCTTTGAAGCTCTGAGTACTTTTTCTCTTGCTCGTCCATTAATTTAAGTGCACGTTCTCTGTAAAGATCAAGGTCGTCTTGTCTTCCCGAAATACAGCAGAATTGACCGATGGTTTGCATTCCCTCTTCAATGTAATTGTGGTTTTCCGCAATGGCTTGATATATCAGCTCTATGCCGCTTTCATCGAATGCATGAAGCAGGGTACAGCCTTTCATATACACAGCGTAGTGACTTGCTGAGGCAGGCAACTCGTTTATTACGCGCTCACAAAGTGCATTTGCTTCATTGACTCTGCCAAGTAGTCTGTAAGCATTGATAATCTCTCGGTAATCGTTATCAAGAGTCTGATCGCTTTCTTCCCAGGCTGTGACTATGCTAAGAGGATCAAGATATCTGTCTTTTCTTTCCGCCTCATAGCTCTCTTTGCGTCTGTTGTGAATGTTACTATCGATAAAGTTGATTGCCTTGTTTTGCTCGTCCTTATACGCATCACTATCATCTGACTCGTGTGTTGAATAATCGGTATGACCGAGGGCATCAAGGCGCATTTTTATCGTTGGGTGTGTCGCAGATCGGGAGATTATCTCAACGTCAATAAGCTTGTTCCAAGCTTCCCGTCTTACCTCGGTACGAGCCTTTAAACAATCAAGCTCGCATCGTAAGAGATTCGCCTCAAGGGTTTCTTCTTTGCATACCGACGGGGAGTCGTAAGAACCCTCCTCCCAGTTATAGAGCTCGTAGTATTGGAGCTTAAGCAGGGATGATCCGGCGTATTTTGGATCACCGTATTTCTTCATCGCCTCGTCTGCCATTTCCTCAATGCCAATCGATGAGGCGTAGGAGTAGAGCATATAGTTTATGCCGAAGATGGAATCGGGAAGTTTAAAGAGAATGTCCGTGGCATAAGATAGAGTGCCGGGCTTACCACCGCTTTCGCTGAGCCACCAGTGATGCTCGGTAATCTGACGCGAGGGGGACTCCTCTCCCTTAAGGTGTCCAAATTCGTGAAGGAGTATATTCTTTAGCTCCTCTCTGGACATAGCCCCAAAGAGCATAGCGCCTATCTGTATAGAGATAACGTCTCCAAATCTTCTGATACCTGCGGTAAAATCAGCGAGAAGAACGATTTTTATCTCTCCTTCGACTCCAAGAGCCTCTCTGGCTTCGTTAGCAACCGCATAGACCTCTGGAAAATCTTCTTTATTTACGTATCCGTAATCCTTAGTGAAAAGCTCTTTTGGATAGGGGAGATGGATGCGTCCAAGAGCGGCATAGATGATGAGTGTAGAAAGAAGCGTCATAAATGACCAGAGGCCAAGTCCTGTAGAGATAAAAGAAACCGACGCGCCAAGCAAAGCGACAAAAACGGTGTAGATCTTCGTTATTGTGAGCGTTATTCTGAGCTTGAGAAGAAGTCTTTCGGAGCTTCTTTGTGCGTGCTCGCGGTGTGAGACAAGGAATGTGACCATCTCCGAGTTGCTTCTTGAAGAGAATCTATCAACGTAGGCTTTAGAGACAAAATAATTGAAGAATAAGGTAAGCGCAAGAACGCCGATAACCGATAAAAATGCAATTGCGATTATATCCTTATTTGCATCCTTAAGAGCAATAACACCTAAAATAGCGAAGATGAATGCTGCAATGAAGGATATCGAAAGTGTCTTGGCACCGCGCTTTCTCAAAGCATTATCGTAAGGCGAGAGCTTTGGTTTGGGATTCTGACTGATACCGCTTGCTTTTCTTATAGACAGAGCTACTACGAATAGCATAACAACCGCGATAACCTCGAGAACTATAAAGACGGTAAAGATCGTTTTATCGATATCGGTGAAGTCTGATATATCTCGCCCGCCTGTTAGACCTACGGTAACGAATATGCTTGCAAACATATATATCATAAGCGCTGCGAGAATAATATATAAAGCTTTTGTTTTCTTCATATTTGCCTCCTTTTTAGATTAAAATGATAAGCAAAGTTGTCAAATAAATTTTAAATCGTGATAGAACGCAACCTTTTAACGTCAATAAGCTTTATTCCTCCGCGTGAGAGCTCAACAATGCCCTCGCTTGAAAAATACTTAAGCATACGTGTTACAACCTCACGTGCCGAGCCCATATATTTGGCTATCTGCTCGTGGGTAAGATGTACGGTATCACCGCCGGTTTTTGAAATCTCATCAAGCAGGAATATTGCGAGGCGTTTATCCATACTCATAAACAGGATCTGCTGCATTACCCACATAACATCGGAAAAACGTGCAAGTGCGGTTTCAAGAGCAAATATCTTTGCTTCCACGTTTCTTTCCGCGAGAGCGGCGTAGGCACATCCGCCAACCACAATACACTCGCTGTTTTCTTCCGCATCAACGAATACGTCAAAGGTTATATTGTTTAATACACAGGATGCCGAAAGCATACACATCTCCCCCGGGAAGAGTCTGTAGAGCGTAACCTCTTTTCCCTCATCAGAGAGAATATACAGCCTTAGACTTCCTTTTCTTATAAGTATTATACCCGTGCACTCGTTTCCGTTGTGTATATTTGTTCCTTTGGGGAAGGATATATACTGCGACGAATTTACAAATGTTTCCTTTTCGATTTGGCTAAGATCGTTCCAAAAAGGAAAGTTGTTTCTGAAAAGAGCAATAAGGTCTTCATTTTGCATAATGGCTTGCATAACATATTCCTTTATACTACATAGTTTATATTATTATCTATATTCTATCATTGTGTGTGGAGGGAGTCAAGAATAAGTTGAAAAAATATTTTTTAGAATTTGTCTAAAAGTGTGACAAAGTCACAGAACTGATATGAAAAACCGTGTATAATGAAGTCACAAAATAAAAAACAAACACCGAAAGGAAATAATAAAATGGCTAACAATAAGAAATTCTATATTTGTGAAAAGTGCGGTAACGTAGTGGAGATAATCAATGCATCAGGCGTTACGCCTCATTGCTGCGGACAGAAGATGACACTCCTTGAGGCAGGAGTAGTTGAGGCAAGCAGAGAAAAGCACATCCCTGAGGTTGAGGTATCCGAAGGTAAGGTTAAGGTGACGGTAGGATCGGTTATTCACCCGATGGCAGAGGAGCATAGCATACTTTGGATATATCTCGAGACGGACAGGGGCGCTTACAGACGTGATCTCAAGGTTGGCGAGCATCCCGTAGCGGAATTTGTTCTTGCAGACGAAAAGCCCGTAGCGGTGTATGCTTATTGCAATCTTCACGGACTTTGGAAAAAAGAAATATAATCCACAAAAGCTGTCAATAATAGGATAAAGGAGATTTATAACTATGATGAATGAAAGAGTACACGAGTTGCTTAACGACCAAATAAACAAAGAACTTTATTCCGCATATCTTTACCTTGATTTTTCCAATTATTTTAAAGAGCGTGGCCTTGACGGCTTTGCAAACTGGTATATGATTCAGGCTCAGGAAGAGCGCGATCATGCAATGCTGTTCTATCAGTTCCTTCAGAACGAATCAAAGAAGGTAACCTTGAAGGCAATTGATAGACCCGACAAGAAACTCACAAGCGATATGGACGTTCTTCTTGCAGGACTTGAGCATGAGAAGTACGTTACCTCGCTTATTCACGACATCTATGCTGAGGCTTATGCCGCAAAGGACTTCCGTACAATGCAGTTCCTTGACTGGTTCGTAAAGGAACAAGGCGAAGAGGAAACCAATGCTAATGATATGATTACTAAAATGGAACTTTTTGGTTCCGATCCCAAGAGCCTTTATATGCTCAACCAGGAGCTTGCGGCGAGAGTTTATTCCGCCCCCTCTCTTGTTTTGTAATGTAGTTTAAATAACGAAAGGATTTTTAGATATGAAATACGTTTGTGATGTTTGCGGATGGGAATACGACGAGGAAGTTGGCTGTCCCGAATGTGGCGTAGCTCCCGGAACTAAGTTTGAGGATCTTCCCGATGACTTTGAGTGTCCGCTTTGCGGAGTGGGTAAGGATCAGTTCTCTGAGGGCTGAAAAGCTGTTTGGTTTGGAATGGGGCGGACGGTTATCGTTCGCCCTTGATTTTTTGAGTTGTATGTATTATAATGAGTATAAGGAAAATCAAAGAAAGGAATTATTATGGAGCTTGTTTTATTAACCGCACTTGGTGTCGGTGGAGCAACCGTTATCGGTGCGCTGATTGGCTTTATATTCAAAAATATATCTCATAAGTTTTCGGATATTGTGCTATCGTTTGCCGCAGGAGTAATGCTTTCTGCCGCTGTGCTTGGACTGATTTTGCCATCGCTTGAATATGGCGGGAAGTACGGTTTATTTATCACGGTAGTGGGGATATTTGCCGGAGCGGTGGCGCTGAATCTTATAGACAAGCTTGTTCCTCACCTTCATAAGCTTGCGGGCCCGGATATTGAGGAACACAGAACTACGAGCCTTTCTAAGGTACTGTTGTTTGTAAGCGCGATAGCTATACATAATCTGCCGGAGGGTATTGCTGCCGGTGTTGGATTTGGTTCAGGCGACACAGCGCAGGCACTTGTTATTGCGGGCGGTATTGCGTTGCAGAACATTCCGGAGGGAATGGTTATCATAGGTCCTATGCTTGCCGCAGGCGTAAAGCCAAAGCGTACATTTGTGATTGCTATGCTTACGGGACTGGTTGAGGTGGTTGGTACACTTATTGGTTACTTTGCGGTGAGTGTTGCATCCTTTATTCTTCCGTTTGCACTCGCATTTGCGGGCGGTACGATGTTATACGTTATAAGTGACGAGATGATACCCGAAACGCACGCACACGGAAGTGAGAGAGGTGCGACGTATGCACTACTTGTCGGATTTTGTCTGATGCTTTGCGTTGATATTCTACTTGGATAGATAAAAAGCGAAGGAGAATTTTATAATTATTTTACTGACATAAATAGGAGAAAATATGAAGATTTTATCGATAGGCAATAGCTTCTCGGATGATGCGCAGAGATATCTTCGTCAGATTGCAATGAACGAGGAAATAGAAATTGAAACGCTTAATCTTTGTATTGGCGGCTGTTCACTTGAAAGACATGCGGATAATATAAAAACAGGCAAAAGAGAATATCTATTTCATTACAACGGGGATCTTGAGTGCGATGATCTCATTACTATTGATGAGGGTATTTTGATGCGTGAGTGGGATATTGTCACACTTCAACAGGTGAGTACTGATAGCTTCAAGGAAGCAAGCTTCTATCCTTACATTTATGAGGTGGCAAATTACGTCAGAGCGAAGCTACCAAATGCAAAAATATACATCCATCAGACTTGGGCTTACGAGCATGATTGCCAAAGAGTATTTGAGGTGACCGAGGGCAAGGGTGCTGAATTCATGCTTGACGGTATAAGGCGTTCTTATGGACGCGCAAAGAACGAAATAGGCGCTGAGGGAATTATTCCATCGGGTGAGCTTATGGAGATTTTGTATAAGAACGGAGCTACAAAGATATACCGTGATAGTTTCCACGCATCCTATGGACTTGGCAGATACGCGCTCGGACTTCTTTGGTTTAAGCTGTTTACGGGCAGGAGCGTGTTAAATAATAGCTTCCAAGCACTTGATGAATATGTATCAGAAAGTGATCTTGATATAGCAAGAAGATGCGCTGATTCGCTTTCATTTCAATAAATAAAAACAGCCGCTGCATATTGTAGATTTACAGTATGCAGCGGCTGTTTTAGTTGTGCGAGAATATGTCCGTTACCGTAGTGAGAGGGAAAGAGATAAGTGATGATGAGTCGAGATTTTCATTAATCAGACTTGCACAACAGATGGATGTCGAGTTATAAGTTTGGTAATAGTAGGTGAGGGTATTAAGATTTGCTGCGGAAGTGTATTCCGTACGTTCATATGATTTGTTGGAGATCTTAAGTGATCCGTGTGGCATTGATACTGTACAGAGCAGATGAAAAATATCCGTGAAATCACCACAAGGAATGTAATGAAGTTTGTGAAATGCCATGCGCACAAATCTCGATTCGCTTGATAAGTCGCCCGGTAATCCCAAGGCTCCCATTCCGTGACTGTATTCGTTGAATTCCGAGCTGTCGAGCCATCTGTTTACTAACTCTTTATTCGTTAGATAAGCATAGTTGTTGAGGTTGTGGATTTGGAGAGGGAAAGACGGGTTGTTTGAGAGAACACCAACCGTATTATCGTAGACGCTTAGTTCATCGTGATCCGGCTCAACAGTTATCGCTTTTTCTTTGTCGGCTATGAAAAAATGCAGCTCGGATGTGGAAAATTCACGGCTGAACGGTATATCAATAAGATTGATTTTTGACAGTTCCGTTCTTGCTTCTTCCACACTTTTGCATTTTGAAAGAATATATGGAATAAATTCATATGGTGTAAGATTCAGACGGTCGGATTTTGGCGTATTATATTTTGCGTTACCAACGTAGTTTAGTCCTGCCATGTATAAACCGTGTTCGTTTACGGCATCGTAATAAAGAGGATATCCACGACTTACCGTTCCTATTCCTATGATAGCAAAATGAGAGCTTATATTGTCGGCTTTGCGAAATGGCAGGGAGTATCTTCTCGGCGTTATTATCACCGATTCGTTGTAGCTTTTTTCAATATCGAGATTACGTCCGGCAAATCCTTTAAATAATATCGCAGTACACATATATGATCCTTTTTATTATTATTGTAACCAATAAAAAAATAAATATGCAAAAAAACAGACGTTAATATAATCCCCTTAGAGCAGACACCTGAAAAAACGAAAATTTTTCAAGACTGCTCTAAGGGGATTATATCGGTAATGGGATATGTCTGCTTTTTTATAAAAAACTATAGTATATATTTACTGTGCTTATTTAAACTTATGTTTGACATACGCATGTGCGTTTTTCAAAACAAATGTAATACTGTAAAAAAGTTACAGAAAAACAGCATTTTGACAATCATAATCTTTGTTTTTTACTTTTTTGAAAGATCTGCTTTGCCGAATGAATAGGGCAATAGATCGGAAAGAGTGCTTGTTACTATTTTGTTGGGTGTACCCATGACAATCTTCAAGTCACCGTCACAAAACTCGGCAAGTACTTGTCGACACACACCGCAGGGGGCACATACATCGGAGAGATTATCTCCAAGACCGCCGACGATCGCGATTGCCACAAACTCTTGCTCTCCTTCACTTACCGCCTTAAAAATAGCCGTTCTTTCTGCACAGTTTGTGGGTGTATATGCTGCGTTTTCGACATTACATCCGGTGTAGATTTTACCACTCTTGCCCACAAGTGCAGCACCAACCTTATGATTGGAATAAGGTGCGTAAGCAAATTCTCTTGCCTCTAAAGCTTTGAGCAATAATTCTCTGTCAGTCATTTTGTCACCTCTCCAAGGAAGGAATTTCCATAGACACGGCTGCAATCTTCTCCGAAATATTCAAGCACAGTTGCACCAATATCTGCAAAGCTGTCACGTGTGCCGAGGTTAACACCGCTCTTGATGTTATTTCCGTATATAAGCATTGGTGTGTATTCGCGAGAGTGATCTGTAGAGGGGGTGGACGGGTCACAACCGTGATCTGCTGTGATGATGATGATGTCATCGGCACGAAGGAGCTTCAGCATTTCGCCAAGCTCAACATCGAAAGCTGTCATTGCTTTAGCGTATCCCTCAAGATTGTTTCTATGTCCGTATATCATATCGAAATCAACGAGATTAACAAAACATAGACCGTTAAAGTCACGCTTCATTATCTCCAATGTTTTTTCGCATCCGTTATCGTTGCTGACTGTGGGATGACTTTCTGTGAATCCTCTGCCTGCAAAGATATCGTAGATCTTTCCAACGGAAATGGAGTCATATCCTTTTTCCTTCAATACATCAGGAACAGTTAAGGCGGGGGGAGTGAGCGAGAAATCGTGTCTGCCTGATGTTCTCTTGAAGGGATACTCTCCATCAAACGGACGCGCAATAACTCTTCCTACGCCATGCTCGTCTTTCAGTACTTCGCGTGCAATCTCACAGTAACGATAAAGCTCTTCTCTTGATACAAGTGACTCATGTGCCGCTATCTGGAAGACGCTGTCTGCAGATGTGTAAATGATGAGCTTTCCGCTCTTTAAATGTTCCTCTCCGAAGTCACGGATGACGTCCGTTCCGGAGTAGGGAAGATTACAAAGTGTGCCTTTACCCGTTTTCTGCTCGAACTCTTCAATGACCTCTTTTGGGAAGCCGTTGGGATAGGTAGGCAGGGGGCGTGGTGAATAAATACCGGCTATTTCCCAGTGTCCGATAGTGGTATCCTTGCCTTTTGATGCCTCGTGCATACGAGCAAAGGAACCGGTAGGGGAGTCAACTCCGCCACCTACGGTATCTATGTTGAAGAAGCCAAGTTTCTCGAGGTTTGGACAGGAAAAATCAGGATGGCGGCGTATTGCGCCAACCGTGTTGCTGCCCTCGTCGCCCCAAAGATGGGCATCAGGCATCGCGCCGATTCCGACGCTGTCAAGAACAACTAAAAATACTCTTTTTGCCATTTTATCTCCTGTAAAAAGGGTGGATTGTCCATTAATTTGACACGGTTTTTTCGGCTGCGATTAATGGAGAAATACCTACCCGTGTGAATTTTTTTGATGTTTTACGCCAATTCCAACGCAATTTCCATCATCTGTGTGAAGGAATTCTGTCTTTCTTCGGGGGTAGTGTTTTCTTCGGGATAGATGAAGGAGTCACTTACGGTGCAGATGCAAAGAGCTTTTTTGCCTGCTCTTGCCGCGTTGCAGTAGAGCGCGGCCGATTCCATCTCTACGCCGAGAACGTTCATCTTTGCCCATGTCATACCCGAGTTTGCATCGTCGTAGAACATATCAGAGGAAAGAATGTTTCCTACCTTAAAGTTAACGCCCTTTTTCTCGCATTCTTCTGCCGCACGGCGGACAAGCTTAAAGTCTGCGATAGGACAGAATGTACCGGGAAGATTGTACTGTGAAGCATAGTTACCGTTTGTGCAAGCACCCATGGCTACGATAATATCTCGAGCGTGGAGATCGGGATGGAAGGATCCGCATGAGCCAACGCGGATAATTGCCTCAACTCCGTAGAAGTTGAAAAGCTCATAGGAGTAGATACCTATGGAGGGTTGACCCATACCGGATGCCATAACTGACACCTTTTTACCCTTGTAGTAACCCGTGTAACCTTGTACGCCTCTTACGTTGTTTACCAAAACCGCGTCTTCGAGATAGGTTTCTGCAATGTATTTTGCACGAAGAGGATCTCCGGGCATAAGAACTGTTTTTGCGAACGCGCCGATTTCAGCGCTGATATGAGGAGTTGCCATTTTCTATATTCCTTTCGATTTTTAATATTTGTTTTTCATTGATTAGCAGTGTTTTTTGTAGATCGCAAGCGCTTGTTCGATGTTCACTGTTGCTTCGCTTTAGTATCCGATTTTTTAAGTCCTTGCATAGCTTTTACAACTCTGCTTATGCCAAGACGGGGGGCGATAATCTCGATGTTCTTTCGGCATCTTCGATTTTATAAATACCTTCCGCCGCCTTTAAAAGCACTTTTTGCTAACATTTGTTTTCATTAATGTCATATATTCAAAGGCTACATCTGATTTTGAAAAACCGATTAAAGTCTTGATATAGTAATCTCCTGCCTTTGTTACGAGAAGGCACGTTGTGATTTTTTGCTTCTTCTGTGAGAAGATAAGTTTCAATAATTACCTTTAAAATGTGATTACCGCAAGCAGCTTTGATGTCGTGCATTTTTTCACGAAATTCGTCGTGTAAGCCACTCTTGAGATTACCCGCATTGATTACCATATCAATCTTGTTAGCATCTTTTTCGATAGCGTCTTTGGTTTCGAAAGCCTTTGCTTCGGTGGTGTTTTATCCGTTGAGAAAGCCTATAACGGTATGGATTGCGGTCTTGTCACCGACATGCTTTTTTGCATGGCTTTGAGGTATACAAACCGATGCTGTGCTTAATTTGATGCCGTCGTCACATATTTTTCGGATATTTTCCTAAACAGGTGTGACTCCGAGAAGAGTATGATCGCACATCGATAATTTTTTGATGTTTGCTATAGCATTACTCATTTTTTGCTACTATGGACACGAAAATACACTTTAGTACCGGTAGGGATTCCTATCCATCATCCATTATAACCCAAAAAAGAGAATATGTCAAGAAATACGAAGCATTTTGAAAGAAGTCAATAGTCAAATTGAACAAAGTTATGCCTATGTTTTTTACCTATTCGACTCAGTTAGCAAAAAAAATATTTTTTTTTCGAAAAGGAGTTGTTTTTTTTTCATTAGTATGTTATCATATGTATGTAATAAAATAATGTGCGTAGGTGTTTATTTCTCGGTTTGCTCTGTTCTCATCAAATTTGTTTGATAAACACTTTGTTTTTTGGTGTACGGGCAAGATAAATTATCTGAGTGTGTCGCGTACCGTTGCATAGTTATAGACGGAAGGTATTTTAATGAGATTTGAATTACAAAGAGCGGATTTTTGGAAGAGAATATCTGCGTTTTTGTTTGATATAATAATCCTCTTCATCATCGTTGTAGGTGTTGCGTCTTTGATGTCTGCCATACTTGGTTACGATACATATTTAGCCGTGGTGGAGCAGGTTGAGATGGAATATACCGAAAAGTACGGTATAAACCCCGATATTACGGAAGAAGAATTTAATGCTTTGACAGATGAGCAAAAAGCGCCGTATCTTGAGTGTGATCAAGCTAGACAGAAGGATGAGCGTCTTATCATAGCATACAATATGATAGTTAACCTTGCCATTGTGATAGTGACCACGAGTATTCTTATTGGTAGCATTATCGTTGATCTTGTTGTACCGATTTTCTTTAAGAACGGACAGACGCTTGGTAAGAAAATTTTCGGCCTTGCGGTTATACACACAAATGGTGTCAGACTGATCGGACAAGCACATTTTGTGAGATCTATTGTTGGAAAATGCGTTATCGAACTGCTTGTACCCGTTTATCTTGCGATTATGATCGTGTTTGGAAATCTTGGTATAGTCGGTGCGGCAGTGATTGTGCTTATCATGATTCTTCAAATCGCGGTTATCGCATCAACCAAGACTCGCTCGGCTATCCACGATCTTATCGCTGACACTGTGGTTGTGGACTTCAATAGCCAGATGATCTTTGACACTGTAGACGAGCTTATCGCCTACAAGACGAGGATACATGAGGAAGAGGTAAACAAAAAGGAATATTAAAGAGATAATCTTTTTTATAAATACAAAAACACGACTTTCAAGGAGGTTATGTTAGATGAAGGTTGAATTACAAAATCTAACGAAAATCTTTCCCAGCCGTAACAAGAAGGAGAACAGTGAAGTAATTGCAGTTAATAACTTCACCTTCGAAATTCCGGACGGCAAGCTCGTTGGTCTTCTCGGCCCTTCGGGTTGCGGAAAGAGTACAACGCTTTACATGATTAGTGGACTTCAGCAGCCCACGTCAGGTAAGATCTTCTTTGGAGATGAGGACGTTACAGAACTCTCTCCCGAGAACAGAGGTATTGGACTTGTGTTCCAGAACTACGCGCTTTATCCTCATATGACGGTAAAGCAGAACATCCTCTTCCCCCTTCAGAATCTTAAGGGTGAGGATAAGATGACTAAGGAGCAGATGCTCGAGCGCGCTTACGAGGCTGCAAAGCTTGTTCAGATCGACGAGCTTATGGAAAGAAAGCCCAGCGAACTTTCCGGCGGTCAGCAGCAGAGAGTTGCTATCGCGCGTGCGCTTGTAAAGATGCCCCGCGTACTTCTTCTTGACGAGCCCCTCTCTAACCTTGATGCAAGACTCCGTCTTCAGACCCGTGAGGAGATCAGAAGAATTCAGAGAGAGACAGGCATCACAACCGTATTCGTAACTCACGACCAGGAAGAGGCAATGTCCATTTCCGACGTTATCGTTGTTATGAAGCTTGGTGTAGTTCAGCAGGTTGGTAAGCCTCAGGAGGTTTACGACAATCCTACTAATCTCTTCGTTGCAAAGTTCCTTGGAACTCCCCCCATCAACGTATTTGCGGGTGAGGTTAAGGGCGGCAAGCTTTACCTCGGCGATGTTGCAGTTCTTGACACCCCCGGTGTTGACGATCGCTCGGTATACGTAGGTATCCGTCCCGAAGGCTTTATCCCTTCTGAAGACGGCGCTCTTGAAGTTAACCTTAACAACATTGAGGTAATGGGTCGTGACGTATCTATCGTTTCTACTCATTCCGCATCTCTTAATCCCGTTATCCGCTCTATTGTTGATGCTGATTATAAGATCAACACAGAGTCTGCGACGGTTAAGTTTACTCTTAAGCCTCATAAGGTATTCCTGTTTGATAAGGAAACAGAAGAGAGAATATATTTCGAGGTGAACTGATATGACAGAAAGCAAACAAAACATTTTCCAGTGGTTTGTTGAAGTTTTCTGTAAACAGTGGGTTTGGCAGATCTTCTGCAAGAAGTGGATCTGGCAGTCCTTCTGCGTAAACCTTGTTTACAAGAAATTCGACAAGTGGAAGGCGTGGCTCTACCTCGCTCCCGCGCTTGTGCTTCTTGCTATATTCACCGTTTGGCCCCTTTTCAACACTGTTAAGATGGCCTTCACAAGCTACTATGATCCTGACGAGATTGTATATGCTAAGGATGAGAACGGTGATTACATCTTTGATGATGACACCGGTGAAATGGTTATTGAGTCGACGGGTAAATGGTATGGCTATTCGGTTGCAAAAGATGTAGGTAATAAGACTGCCATTGAGCAGGGAAAGCTTAATGAGGTAGTTGATTTCAAATTTAGCCTCAATAACTTTAAAGAAGTTCTTGGATATGCCGGATTCTTTACGGTTATGAAAAATACGGTTATTCTTTGTATTGCAACGGTTCCGCTGTCCACATTCTTAGCCCTTGTCATTGCGGTATGTCTTAATGCTATTAAACCGCTACGCAGATTCCTTCAGACCATCTTCTTTATGCCCTACGTTACCAACTCGATTGCTATCGGTATGGTGTTCGCTGCGATGTTTAACATTGTAGGTGTTAAGCCCGGAAATCTTGACTCAAGTGTATCTCTGGGTATAATTAACTGGGTAATAGGAAAGCTCGGATTTGATCCCGTAAACTGGATCAACCAGGGATCTACTTATGTTGCAAACATCGCCGTTATGATAGTTTATATCGTATGGAATGCGTTGCCCTTCAAGATCCTTATTCTTCTCGGCGGTCTTCAAAGCGTTAACAAGCAGTACTATGAGGCTGCTAAGATAGACGCTACTCCCCGTTGGAGAGTATTTACCAGAATTACAGTTCCGCTTCTTTCTCCCATGATAACCTACGTTGTTATCACCGGTTTCATTGGCGGATTTAAGGAGTATACGAGCATAGTAGGTATCTTCGGTGAATCCATGCAGCCTCCCGGAGCGGGCGTAGGTACTCCACGTCTTCAGACGATGGTTGGTTATATCTACGATAAACTCGGTTCATCCGAAGGTACTGCTTCCGCGGCGGCTATCGTCCTCTTCCTTCTTATTTTTGCGGTTACACTAATTAACCTCAAAGTAAGCAAGAAGAATACTCATTATTAAGGAAGGAGGTAATCGAAATGTCTGAATCTAAAATTGTAACAATGAAAGAAAGAGATATGAAAAAGGTTACCTCTCGCCAAAGGGTTGTAAAGATTTTGGTACAGATATGCCTTTATCTCTTCCTTGGCGTTATGGCGCTTATAGTCATTTTCCCCTTCTACTGGATGATTATTTCCTCCGTAAAGAGTGTAGCAGAGTATGAGCTTTCCGTTCCTACTCTTTACCCAAAGAATCCGCAGTTTATGTCAAATTACTCACAGGCGTTTGCGGCTGCTGAACTTTTGAAGCTCTTCAAAAATACTGTTATAGTAGGTATAGTATCCACTATTCTTTCACTTGTGATCACGGTTATTACAGCTTTTGTATTTGCTCGTCTTGAGTTCAAGGGCAAGAATGCAATGTTTGCATTCCTTCTTGCAACTATGATGATTCCCGGTGAGCTCTTTACTATTACAAACTACGTTACCGTTTCTAAGTGGGGTTGGGTCGGTGCAGCCACTCCTTTTGAAGGCTATGCTGTACTTATCGTGCCTTTCCTTGTCAGCGTATTCTACATTTGC
>JAZRAE010000128.1:0-2180 GCA_045634385.1 Eubacteriales bacterium
TCGACAACTTCTTCTATTCCTCGGTCGGCTCGCGCTATCTCGTGGCTGCACTGACGGCAATGTAAGGTAGCGAAGCGGCGCGAAGGTCTTAGAAAACGATTGATAATCGTTTTCCCCTGAGCGTGACCGAACCGCAGTGAGAAGCGAAGCGGCATTTCGGGAGTGAATAACAGTCCGGTGGACTGTTAGAGCCGAAATGTGACCGAGCCGCAGCGAGAAGTGCGGTATAACTTTCTATCCCCGTTCGGTAATGAGCCGAACATAAAACGCACGATAAAAATTAAAAACTCTCAAAAAGGAGAAAAACAATGAAAACAAGAACAAAAGGCTTTATAGTAAGCTTTATTTTCGTGTTTGCGATGCTCATTGGTGTGTTTACTATGATGTCGATGACCGCAAGCGCGGCGGGTGGTTCTGAGCCTGCTGTGGCAAGTTCTGAAATACGAGAAATCACTGAAATCACCATTAGATTTAACAAATTCCCCACAACTGTCTCTCAAGACGTTTTGAAAGATAACGGTTATAACGGTTGTGAAGTATTGAGCATAAAATATAGCGATGGTGGAACAGAAGCTAACTCTCGTTCTGACTTTCCTGTTACTACTAACCATTTGTATTCAAACAGCCCCAATTACAACAATACTTTTGGTTATGGGGATACATGGCTACAAAGTAGTCATCATCCCACTTTGGACCATTACATTAAAAAAATCACAAATGATCCTGAGTTTACGTGGTATCGTACGATTGGTTTTTATATACCAATATTAGAACAACCCCGAGCAAAATTTGCAGATAATGTTATAATCAATATTGTAGATGTATCTTCTAACATCCAATATAAAACTACTCTTCATGACGATAACTTCCTTTATCCAAACACTGTGTTAGTTGCAAATTTTGCAGCCAAGCCGTTGATTCCGATTGAAAAGGTCGAATTAGAAATTCCTTCCGTAGCAGATGGCGGAACGCTCGGTGCACCGATTGTCATTACTCCCAACGTAGAATTGGGCAGTTATGATTGGTCTTCCGATACCTTTGATAATGACAGTTATTCGAAATTGACTGCTTTGGTATATCCGAAAGAAGGATATTGTTTCTATGTAGGACTTGACCACCCTGATGAGATGCACTACGATTACTACGAGTATGAGTCAGGTAAAAAAACAACGATTTACATAAACGGTGAACAAGTCCAAGGTTATCATACTGCAAGATTTGCACGGACTTATGCGAAAGTAGAGTATTATTACAACAATAAAATTACAAGTGTGGATGTTTCCGTTGACGAGCCGGAACTTGGCATGCCCTTAGGTGTTCCTACAACTACAAATCCCAATGTGACAATCATAGCCTATGGGTGGACACCTAACAGAACTCCGGAAGGTGGCGAAATTTACACATTTACAGTTATTATCAATCCTAATGTCAAGTATAAATTCTCGAATATATGCAACATTACGGTAAACGGACAAACGGCAAGTGATGTTTCCGGCGACAATTCGTATAAACGAATCGATTTTGAGTTCCAAGTTAATGAAATTATCGACTCTGCCAACATCAACGTAGGCACACCCGTTGCAGGTCAGACCCCTGCCGACGTTAAGGGAACTTTGACCACCGAGGGCTTGACCATCAACAAGGAAACCTGGTATGTGTATAATGATGGCACGCTTGATCCTATGGATGATACCGACGTATTCGTTGCAGGCAAGCAGTACAAGTACGAGGCATTCGTTGCATCGACTGCCGGATATCAGCTTGCATCCGACTTCTATCTTAAAATCAACGACTCCTTCGCAAGCGGCAACGGCGGACTTTGGAAGATGAGAACGGCTGTAACTGCGAAAGCCGTACTCACCGCAACAACTCCCAACAATACGGTTACAATGCTCAATGGCACATCCACAACTCTTGAGGTTGATGCTAAGGGCGACGGTGTTTCCTACATTTGGAAAGCTTCCGAAGGCGCACCTGCTATTACAAGTGGACTCACCGGATATAAGGCAACTGTTTACGGCGGTAAGGACGGCACATTCACTTACACCTGTACCGTAACCGACAAGTACGGCGCAAGTAAGGATATTACCTTTACCGTAACTGTTACACCGAACGAGGAAAGCAAGAAAACTCCTGCAAAACCTGTAACTGACGGTAGCGGACTTCTTGAATACGATAAG